>NZ_SMKC01000527.1 GCF_004348315.1 Streptomyces sp. 8K308
TTCCGGTGCTGCGCGCGGCAGGCTGTGGCGGGTTCGCCGCCGGGCCTTACGCGCTACCGCGCGAGGCCACCGCCAAGGGTGGTGAGCGCGTCCGCAGGTGGCGCACGACACCGGCGCACCCTTTCCTTCCCGGACAGGAACGCCGCAGCGACACCGACGTGCCCGCTCATCCTGCCAGCTCTGTGCCGGGGCCGGGCGGCAGCACGTCAGCTCTTGATGGACTCCACGAATGCCGCCCACGCGCCAGCGGGGACAACCAGCGCGGCGCCGGGGTTCTTGCTGTCACGGACCGGCACGACGCCAGGGAAGCCGTCGGCGACCTCGACGCAGTTCCCCCCGTTGGCGTTGCTGTAGCTGGAGCGGCGCCACGACATATCGCGCGGGTCCTTGCCGGGGGATCGCATGATCTCCTAGTCCTTGATCAGATTGCGGATGAACTCCAGGGACTCGGCCGGCGGGAGCGCCGCGTCTCTGAGCTGATCGTAGAACAGTTTGTGCTGCTCGACCTCGGCCGGTTCCTCGATCAACTCACCCGACGTGCTGCCCTCCAGGTAAGCCACGTAGACACCGTCCGGCATGCCGAGAATGGTCAACGAGCCGCCCAGCAGGTACTGCAACCCGGCACCGAACGGCAGCACCTGGACCACGATGTTGGGCAGTTCCGCCATCTTCACCAGGTGCTCAAGCTGACGGTTCCAGGCGGAGGGATCCTTGAGACGGCGACGCAGCGCGGACTCGTCGAGGATGACCCGTAGGCGCAGGGGGATTGCCCTGGCCAGGACTGCCTGTCTGTTGAGCCTCGCTTCGACGTCCCGCTCCAGCTTGTCCTCGCTGAGAAGACCCGTACCAAGCTGCTCTCGTGCGTATGCCTCGGTCTGGAGAAGACCAGGGATCGTGCTGGCCGAGTACTCGAAGCGGACACTCGCCTCCGCCTCCACCCGCATGAACTGCTTGTAGCGCCCCAGGTACGCCTCGTCCTTGGCCAGCAGCCACAGGTTCTGGAGCATGCGCCGCGTCCCGTACACCTCGTCCAGGCGCCGGGCCGTGTCGAAGTCGCCGAGGCGTTCGCCGCGCTCCAGCTTGCTGAGGTAGGACCGGTCGTAGGTCGTGGCCTCCGACAGGTCCCCCAGGGACATGCCGGCCTCCTCGCGAAGTCGGCGCAGCTCTTCCATGTACTTGAGTCGCGCCGGAGCCACCTGCTCCGGCTCCGCCTCACGTGGCGCCATCAACGCCCCTTCCGAACATGCGTGTGCGGCCGGTCACAGAGGCCACACCTCCCACCTGGCCAACGGCCTACCCACGCATCAAACCTTGTAGTAACCCGACTACAGGAAGCCACCGTTCCATGTCCGAGCAGCAGAAACCCAGCACCCCCAACACCCCACCTCCACCCGAACGTTGCCCTCACCCCGGCGCTCTGCGGGACATGAGGCCATCACCGGAGGGACTGCGCTGCGCCGCGTGCGACGCGCTGATCTACGGACGGCCGGTCCTCCGGTTAACGCGCCGAAGGCCGAATGGGCCACCGAACTGCCCTTCCCGAAGGGCACCTTGGCGGAGGACGCGAACGGCCGCCGAGGACGGCTGATGGCCGGCCTGATCGAGCGCGACCGGAACACCGACAGGATCATCCGCCGTACCGCGTTCGTCCCCCGTCGGCGGCGGACACGAGTGGGAAGCGCCGTTCGACAGCCTCACGGCCGTCGAATGACCGGATGACGGTCGCAACGAGGATCGCCCGCATCCCCCTCGGTCGGGGCAGGCCCCAGGGAACGTCGAGGGGCGCCCCCAGCGGCTCTCGACGTTGCGTGCCATCACAACTGTTGAACCGGGCGTGATCCGGCGATTACCGTACTGCCGGACACTGAACGTCGCCTGTTCGCTATCCGGGGGGGAAGAACGTGGCACGCCCGTCTGACTGGAGTCCGGTCGACATGGACTCTGACCCGACGCCCGGCTATCCGGACGAGGTTCGCAGCCTCGCGGACGAGTTACAGAGCTTCGCCGACGAGGTGGGCGAGGCTTTGGGCCGGATCCGTGGCATGGCGTAGGACCGGGCCGTCCTCGACTGGGCCGGCCTCTCAGCCGAGGCCTTCCGCTCGGAGTTCGACGGCGTCCCGCCCAACCTCCAGAAGCTTCAGACCTCCTACGACATGGCCGCCCAGGCCTTACAGACCTACTGGCCGAAGCTGGAGACCGCGCAGGGCATGGCCGATCGCGCCCTGGACCGCGCGATCGCCGCCCAGGCCGACCTGTCCACAGCCCAAGCGGCGTTGTCCAACGCCCAGGACTGGGTGACCCGCGCTGGCGAGGAGGCCGAGCGCCTGGAACGTGCGGGGAACGCGACGACATCGAGCCTCCCTCGGAAGCCGACGTCCGGGCCGCCACCCGCGACGCGAACGCCGCCAACGCGGCCGCGTCGTCAGCGAGGGCACGGGTGGACGCGGCCGAGGAAGCCTTGTCCGCCGCTCGTGTACTCGCTCGGCAGGCACAGGAGTTACGCGAGGACGCCGCCCGCACGTGCGCCGACGAGATCGACGCCGCGTCCGACGCCGGTATCCAGAACCGGCGGTGGTGGGAGGACGCGATCCACTGGGTGTCCGAGAACTGGGACACCATCGTCGAGATATGCGAGGTCGTCGTCGCCGTCCTCGGCATCGTCGTCATGATCATCGGCGGCCCCCTGGCCTGGGTCGTCCTCGCCGACACCCTCTACCGCTACGCCAACGGCCAAGCCACCCTCTGGGACACCGCCCTCGACCACATCCCCGGCATGAAGGGCCTGACCACTCTCGGCGGCCTCGCACGCGGCATGCGCTCCCTCGCCACCACCGGACTGCGTAGCCTGCGCCAGGGCATGCGCGGTCTTGGGCAGAGCATCCGCCGCATAGGCCGGGGCGGGAACAACCTGGTCTGCCGCACCGACCCGATCGACATGGCCACCGGCGAGATGGTCATGGAGGCGGGCGCGCCCGCCTCCATCGTCCACCACGGCGGCTGTCACCTCGGCATCACCGACGCCGAAGGACGCATCGTCGAGCTGCGCCTGCTCACGCGCCGAAGCAGCCCGTCTTGCGTCGCTGAGCGGCATCAACTGGAAGGCGGGCCCCCTTTCGCGCGTAGCGCGAAAGGGGGCGGGTAGGGG
>NZ_SMKC01000528.1 GCF_004348315.1 Streptomyces sp. 8K308
TTCCCCGTCCTGCCGCAGCCGCGGCCCGACAACCTCACCTACGCGCTCACCCTCCCCGCCGCCGCGGCCACGCCGGCCATCGCGCACGAGGCCGCCGAGACGATCCTCGACATCCACGAGCTCGACGACCTGATGGAGCCCGCCCTGCTCCTGGTCCGCGAACTCACCGCGTACGCCTGCCGCTTCACCGCTCCGGGCGAGGCGATCCACCTCAACCTGCGGCACCACGAGAACGCGCTCCGGCTCACGGTCTTCGACACCCACCCGCGCCACGCCTCGTGCGAGCGGCTCCGGTACGCCGCCCTCCCCCTCACCCCCAGGCTCACCACCAACCACCACGGCACCTGGGGCATCTCCGCCACCCAGCACCCGGCGACGGGGACCCGCACGTTCGCCACCCTCGTCAACGTCCGGCGCCAGTGGACCACCTGAAGGGGACTACTCGGTCAGGGAGTCAGCGGCCCGTCGAGGATCCGTTCGCCGGCCGCGCGGTCGCCCTCCCAGGTGAAGACCGTGGCGTCGCGTGGAAGTCGGCCCCACAGCATGAGGAACAGGGGCTCCGCCGGGCCGGCGAGGGTGGCGACGGCGGCGCCGGGGCCGTGGGTCCAGGACCCGCCCGTGTCGGTGGCGACCACCCGCAGCGCCGCCTCCGGCGGCCGCGCGCGGCCACGGTCGATCTGCCGGGGCGCCATCGTGTCGAAGACCTCGGCGATGCCGTCGGCGACGAGTTCGGGGTCGAGCGGCCCCGGTACGCCGAGCGCGTGCTCGGCGTCCCAGCGGTGCACCAGCGTCTCCAGGGCGCGGCGGCGCTGCCAGAAGCCGACCGTGTGAGGCGGGGCGAACGTCCACGCCCCGGTGTCCGGGTCGGCGTCCAGAACGCGGAGCAGGATGTCGGCCCCCTTCTCGAACCACCGCGCCAACTCCGCCGGCTCACGCGGCGCCGGTATCGACTCGTAGTCCCCCCGCCGCTCCACGACGGCGGCCGTGGACCAGATGTTGCCGCGCCCGAGGTGGTCCGCGAGATCGTGCAGGGTCCAGTCACCACAGTGCTCGACGGGCACGGTCAGGTCACCGTCGAGACACCGGCGAAACGCGTCCAGCTCGCGGCGGAGGTGCGCGAGGTATGCGGCTGAGTCCATACGGCCGAACCTAGCCGAACCAGACATGCGGCCGACAGCGCGGACTAGCGGACTAGCGGGTGGTGGCCGCGTGGTCCTCCTTGGCGTGGGCGAGGAAGAAGTCCCGGACGTCCTCGGCGAACAGCTCCGGCACCTCCATCGCGGCGAAGTGGCCGCCGCGGTCGAACTCCGACCAGTGCCTGATGTCGTACAGCCGCTCGGCGAGCGGTCGCACCGACTGGGTGATGTCGTGCGCGAACACCGCCACGCCGAGCGGCACCCGGCACGACAGCTGGCTCTTCCCCCGCGGGTTGTCGTGGTGGAACCGGCCCGAGGAGGCCGCGGTCGCGGTCAGCCAGTACAGCGAGATGTCGGTGAGCATCCGATCGTCGCTGACCGGCGTGGCGGGGTCGGTCCACTGTGCGAACCGCTCGGCGATCCAGACCAGTTGGCCGACGGGCGAGTCGGTCAGCGCGTAGCCGATGGTCTGCGGGGTGAGCGCCGTCAGCGCCTGGTACGGCGGGCGGTTCGCCATCAGCCGCCTGACCTTGTCAAGGCGGGCCTCGTCCGCTTCCGACACCTCGACGTCGGGGTCCGGCCGGGTCGGCAGGTAGTTGACGTGCACCCCGACGACGTGCTCGGGCGCGACCGCGCCGAGCGCGATGGAGATGCCCGCGCCGAAGTCGCCGCCCTGCGCGCCGTAGCGCTCGTACCCCAGGCGGCGCATCAGCTCGGCCCAGGCCCTGGCGACCCGGTCGGCGTCCCAGCCGCGCTCGTGGGTCGGCCCGGAGAACCCGAAGCCGGGGATGGACGGAATCACCAGGTGGAAGTCGCGCGACAGCGGCTCGATCACATCGAGGAACTCCAGGAACGACCCGGGCCAGCCGTGGGTGAGGACCAGCGCGAGCGCGTCCGGCTTCGAGGACCGGACGTGCACGAAGTGGATGTTCTGGCCGTCGATCTCGGTGGTGAAGTGCGGCAGCTCGTTGAGCCTGGCCTCGTGCTCGCGCCAGTCGTAGCCGGCGCGCCAGTACTCGGCCAGTTCCCTGAGCCGCGCCAGCGGGAAGCCGTAGTCCCACCCGGCGTCGACGACCTCGTTGGGCCAGCGGGTGTGGGAGAGCCGGTCGGTCAGGTCGTCGAGGTCGGCCTGGGGGATGTCGATGCGGAACGGCTTGATCATGGTCCTGACTCCAGGGGTTCATGAGTGCGACAGAACGTTGGATGCACTAACGTTTGGAGTCCAAACGATAACACTAATCATAGGTTTGCCCAACGATTCGCTAGACTCGCCCCATGGAGAACCCACCCGAGGAGACGCCTGCCAGGTGGAAGCGCCTGCCCAGCTGGCTGCTCACCCAGACCGCCCACCACGCACACCGCCTGGTGACCGACGGGTTCTCGGCCGCCCACGCCCGCGGCTACCACTACCGCCTGCTGGCGACGCTCGATGAGTTCGGCCCGGCCAGCCAGGCCGCGCTGAGCCGCCGTAGCGGCATCCACGTCAGCGACATGGTCGCGGCGATCAACGAGCTCGCCGACCGCCAACTGGTCGAGCGCGCCCCTGACCCCTCCGATCGGCGGCGCAACATCATCTCGCTGACCGCCGCGGGCAGGCGGCAGCTGCGGCGACTGGAGAAGCAACTGGCCGAGTCCCAGGACGAACTGCTGGCTCCGCTGTCACCCGAGGAGCGAGAGCGGCTGACCGAGCTCCTGTCCAGGCTGTTGGACCACCACGACCGGCGAACCGGCGCCGCCGAAGGCCCTGGCGCTGAACCAGGCCCTCCGGCCGTTCACACAGTCAGCGGCTTGCGGTAGCGGACGAATTCCTCCACCAGGTGAAAGCCGACGCTCTCGTACAGCTCGTAGGCGCGTTGGGGGCCGGCCAGGTTGGTCCAGAGGCGGAGATCGGTGGTCGGGTGCCGGTGGCGCGCGGCGGCCAGGATCTCGTGGAGGAGGGCGCGGCCGATACCCCGGCGGCGGTGGGCGGGGTGGACGCAGAGTTCGGCGAGGTGG
>NZ_SMKC01000529.1 GCF_004348315.1 Streptomyces sp. 8K308
TCGCCATGCTCCGCGACGGCACCTTCTACGAACCACGCGTCCCCGAAGAAGCCGTCGCATGACCAGCTCGGGCTTGACGAAGGACATAGAGGCACCCCCCCCCACACACGAGAGCTCCGTGACCTCCAACTCCGCGTCCGCGCCGAGCAGCAGACGCCCGAGTGGAAGACGCGTTACGCGGTCCGCTTTGGAGTGGAGAGCACGGTCAACGAGTTCGCCCACGGACACGGCATACGACGCTGCCGCTACCGAGGACAGGGCAAAGCCCACACCCAGCACATCCTGACAGCCATCGCCGTGAACATCGAGCGCCTCAGCGGACTGCCGCCCACCGAGGAAACCCCCACGCTCCGTCAGCCGACTGCCTTCCAGCACTACCTCGACCAGCGCGACATTCCCCGGCCGAAGTCCTGGCGAACCCTGGGCAGCTGACCTCGGCGACTCCAAGATCACCGACAGAGTCAAGCTCAGGCCGCCGCGGGCCTGTCATCGCCGTAGTTCTGGGAGATCAGGGCCGGGATGCGTGTGCATCAGGAAGCGCGCTGCCTCTCGTGCCTGGTGAGCGGGTTCAGGCGTACCGAAGATCGCTGCGGTGATGATCGCTCCTTCGGCGAGGAGCGCGAGCTGATCGGCCAGTTCGGCAGGCCGCCCGGATGCCCTGACGAGGCCGGCGAGGTAGTCGTGGAAGGCCTTCTTGTGGTGCCGGGCCTGCTCTGCGACCTCGGGCGAGACCGCGCCCAGTTCACCGAAGGAGTTGATGAAGGCGCACCCGCGGTAATCCGGCTCGGAGAACCACTTGTACAGCCAGTCGAACACAGCGGCGATCCGCTCCTCGGTCCTCGGCTGCGCGTCGACGTAGCTGGCGAGGGCGCGCTGCCACCGCGAGTCCCGCTGCCGGAGGAATTCCAGTACGAGCTCTTCCTTCGAGGGGAACAGCCGGTAGAGGCGTTTAAGCGATATCCCGGAAGCGTTGCGCACTGCATCCATCCCGACCGCCTGGATGCCCCGGCTGTAGAACAGCTCCTCGGCCGCTTCGAGCGCGCGCTCACGTGCCGTTTCCTGGTCCAGCATCTATGCCCCCTTGCGCGGAGAACCAACGTTCTCTACGCTAGCAGATGTCGCGAGAACGATCGTTCTCCGATGGTTTCCGAGGCCCGCTGGACCTTCGGGAGCCCCAGATTCGAAGGAGCTGAGTCGATATGACTGACACGACCCGCCCACCGGTGCCCCCGTTCACCCGGGAGACCGCCATCGAGAAGGTCCGACTGGCCGAGGACGCGTGGAACACCCGTGACCCGCAGAAGGTGTCGCTGGGCTACACGGTGGACTCCCGCTGGCGCAACCGCACGGAGTTCGCCACGGGCCGAGACGAGATCGTCGCGTTGCTGACCCGCAAGTGGAACACCGAGCTCGACTACCGGCTGATCAAGGAGCTGTGGGCCTACGACGGCAACCGCATCGCCGTGCGCTTCGCCTACGAGCACCGCGACGACGCTGGGAACTGGTACCGCTCCTACGGCAACGAGAACTGGGAATACGACGAGCGTGGCCTGATGCACACCCGCCACGCATCCATCAACACCCTCCCGATCGCCGAATCCGAGCGCAAGTACTTCTGGCCGCTGGGCCGCCGTCCCGACGACCACCCCGGCCTCAGCGATTTCGGCTTCTGAGGACGCGTTCTCGTCAACCACCGAAGGGAGTGGCCCATGCGAGACCTCGTCGCGGGCGTTGCGCGCTTTCAGCGGGATGTCTTCCCGGCCAAGGCGAACCTGTTCGCCCACCTGGCCACGAACCACACCCCGCACACGCTGTTCATCGGCTGCTCGGACGCCCGCGTCGTCCCCGAGCTGATCACAGGGAGCGAGCCGGGGGACCTTTTCGTGATCCGAACCGCCGGCAACCTCGTCCCCGCCTACAACCCCGGCGTCGACGGAGTGACGGCCAGCATCGAATACGCCGTCTCCGCGTTGGGCGTGTCCGACATCGTCGTGTGCGGACATTCCGCCTGCGGCGCGATGACGGCCCTGGCAGAGCGCCGAGACCTCACCGGCACGCCGGCGATCGCCGACTGGTTGCGGCACGCGGACGCCTCATCCGCCCGCACACCCGCCACCGGGGACGTGTCGGCGCTGGTCCGCCAGAACGTACTCGTTCAGTTGGCAAACCTCGCCACGCACCCCTCGGTCGCCCGCGCCCTGGCGTGTAAGACGGTGACCCTGCACGGCTGGGCCTTCGACATCGCCACAGGCCGCGTCGAAGACCTCGGCGCCATGGACGCCGACAGCACGCTCGCGGCCTGACGTTCAACCCGCCACCCGCGTGGTCCCCGGCACGGCGCCGCCACCGGGGACCACGGACGCCCACGGCCCGCCGTTGCGGCCGTCATGCGCGGGGAGCGACACGACAAGTCATGAAGGAAAGGAAGCTTGCCCCGTGGTACATGTTCAGTTCGACCCCGCCGCCCGTCAGGCCCTGACCAACGCTGCGGTCGAGGCGAAGGCCCGCAAGACCCTCACCTGGCAGCAGATCGCGGATGCCGCTGGCCTGTCGGCGGCCTTCACCACCGCCGCCGTCCTGGGCCAACACGCTCTCCCCGAGCAGTCCGCGAGGGCCGTCGCAGACCTGCTGGGCTTGGGCGAGGAAACGGTGGAGCTGCTGCAAGCCGTCCCGACCCGCGGCTCGATCCCGGGCGGCATCCCCACCGACCCGACCATCTACCGCTTCTACGAGATAGTCCAGATCTACGGGACTACCCTCAAGGCTTTGGTCCCTGAGCAGTTCGGGGACGGCATCATCAGCGCGATCAACTTCAAGCTCGACGTGAAGAAGGTCGCCGACCCCGAAGGGGGCGAGCGTGCCGTGATCACTCTGGACGGCAAGTACCTGCCGACCAAGCCCTTCTGAGTCACGGGAAGGCCGCGCTCGGCCGGCCCCCCGCGCTGGTCCTTGCAGAGCGGGAGCCGGCCGAGCGCGTTGGCGTGCAACGCTTGCTGGCCGGACGGATGCGCTCGATCTTCCCCTTGTCGTCGACGACGGCCTCGGGGATCAGGCGGCCTGGCCGTAGCCGTCCGGGGCGGGTGGGCCGTCGCCGCGCAGCGGGGCTTCGCTGATCACGTCGGTCCAGGGC
>NZ_SMKC01000052.1 GCF_004348315.1 Streptomyces sp. 8K308
CAAAGTTGATGGGTGACCCCGTGTCGAAGGTCACAGGGGCCGGGGCATAGGATGCCTCCAGCTTTGTGAACTGACTCACATGCGACCAGCAGTCGCCGTCGACTGGAAGGAGCGAGGTGCGGTGAACGCGTACGTTCCCATCCTCGTGCTAGGGGCCCTCGCGGCCGCCTTTGTCGTCTTCTCCGTGGTCGCCGCCGCGATCATCGGTCCCAAGCGCTACAACCGGGCGAAGCTCTCGGCCTATGAGTGCGGTGTGGAACCCACGCCGCAGCCGGTGGGAGGCGGGCGCTTTCCCGTCAAGTACTACCTGACGGCGATGCTCTTCATCATCTTCGACATCGAGATCGTCTTCCTCTATCCCTGGGCCGTCCAGTTCGACGCGCTGGGGATGTTCGGGCTCGTGCAGATGTTGGTTTTCGTCGGCCTGATCGGCGTCGCCTACGCCTACGACTGGCGGCGCGGCGGCCTGGAGTGGGACTGAGGGAAGGGCGAACCTGAGATGGGTATCGAAGACAAGATCCCCGGCGGCTTCCTGCTGGACACGGTGGAGAACCTGGCGGGCCTGGCCCGGAAGTCCTCGGTGTTCCCCGCCACCTTCGGCCTGGCCTGCTGCGCGATCGAGATGATGACGACCGGCGCCGGCCGCTACGACCTGGCCCGCTTCGGCATGGAGGTCTTCCGCGGCTCCCCGCGCCAGGCCGACCTGATGATCGTCGCCGGTCGCGTCAGCCAGAAGATGGCGCCGGTGCTGCGGCAGGTCTACGACCAGATGCCGAATCCCAAGTGGGTCATCTCCATGGGCGTCTGCGCGTCCTCGGGCGGGATGTTCAACAACTACTCGATCGTGCAGGGCGTCGACCACGTCGTCCCCGTGGACATCTACCTCCCCGGCTGCCCGCCGCGGCCCGAGATGCTGATTGACGCGATCCTCAAGCTGCACGCCAAGATCCGCGAGGAGAAGCTCGGCATCAACCGCGAACAGGCCGCCCGCGAGGCGGAGGAGGCGGCCCTGAAGGCCCTGCCGACGATCGAGATGAAGGGGCTGCTCCGTTGAGCGACGACGCGCACGTGAATGGGAACACGAACACAAGCGGCGGGGTGCCGGCCGTCAGGGGCGCGGCCGGCGAGCCCATCGCGCGGCGGCGCGGCATGTTCGGCCCGCGGAACGGCGGGGACACCAGCGGCTACGGCGGCTTGGTGCGGACCGTCCACATGCCATCCGGCAGTTCCCGCCCCTACGGCGGCTACTTCGACGAGGTGGCCGACGAGCTGGAGGGCGCGCTCGAGGAGCAGGGCCTCGACCCGGACCGCGTGATCGAGCGCACCGTGGTGGACCGCGGGGAGCTCACCTTCCACATCGCCCGCGAGCACCTCAGGGCCGTGGCGCGGACGCTGCGGGACGACCCGGCGCTGCGGTTCGAGCTGTGCACCGGCGTCAGCGGGGTGCACAACCCGGAGGACCACGGGCGCGAGCTGCACGCCGTCTACCACCTGCGGTCGTTGACCCACGGCCGGCTGATCAGGCTGGAGGTCAGCGCGCCCGACGCCGACCCTCACGTCCCGTCCATCGTCGAGGTCTATCCCACCAACGACTGGCACGAGCGGGAGACCTACGACTTCTTCGGCCTGATCTTCGACGGGCACCCCGCGCTCACCCGGATCATGATGCCCGACGACTGGCAGGGCTTCCCGCAGCGCAAGGACTACCCGCTCGGCGGCATCCCCGTCGAGTACAAGGGCGCCCAGATCCCGGCACCCGACCAGCGGAGGTCGTACAGCTGATGTCTGCCACACACGCCACCCGAGCCGCCGAGGCCAGGGAGACCACGGAAGGCACGGTCTACACCGTCACCGGCGGCGACTGGGACGAGATCACCCAGGCCGCGGCCGACCGCGCCGACGACGAGAAGATCATCGTCAACATGGGTCCCCAGCACCCGTCGACGCACGGGGTGCTGCGGCTGATCCTGGAGATCGACGGCGAGACGGTCACCGAGGCGCGCGCCGGCATCGGCTACCTGCACACCGGCATCGAGAAGAACCTCGAGTACCGGACGTGGACCCAGGGCACCACGTTCGTGACGCGGATGGACTACCTGACGCCGTTCTTCAACGAGACGGCGTACTGCCTCGGCGTCGAGAAGCTGCTCGGCATCACCGACGACATCCCGGACCGGGCCAGCGTCATCCGGGTGCTGCTGATGGAGCTCAACCGGCTCTCCTCGCACTTCGTGGCCATCGCCACCGGCGGCATGGAGCTCGGCGCCACCACGGTGATGATCTACGGCTTCCGGGACCGCGAACACTGCCTCGACGTCTTCGAGCTGATCACCGGGCTCCGGATGAACCACGCGTACGTCCGCCCCGGCGGCCTCGCGCAGGACCTGCCGCCCGGCGCCATCGACGCGCTCCGCGAGTTCGTCAAGAAGATGCGGAAGAACCTGCCGGAGTACGACAAGCTCTGCACGTACAACCCGGTCTTCCGTAACCGCCTCAAGAACGTCGGCTATCTCGACCTCGCCGGCTGCCTCGCGCTCGGCGCCACCGGGCCGATCCTGCGCTCCGCCGGGCTGCCGCACGACCTGCGCAAGACCGACCCGTACTGCGGCTACGAGACCTACGACTTCGAGGTCCCCACCACCGACACCTGCGACTCCTTCGGCCGCTTCCTGCTGCGGCTCGAGGAGATGCGGCAGTCGCTGCGGATCATCGAGCAGTGCATCGAGCGCCTGGAGCCCGGCCCGGTCATGGTCGCCGACAAGAAGATCGCCTGGCCCGCGCAGCTCGCCCTCGGCCCGGACGGCCTGGGCAACTCGCTCGACCACATCAAGAACATCATGGGCACCTCGATGGAGGCCCTGATCCACCACTTCAAGCTGGTCACCGAGGGCTTCCGGGTCCCGGCCGGCCAGGTCTACACCGCCGTCGAGTCCCCCAAGGGCGAGCTCGGCGTGCACATGGTCAGCGACGGCGGCACCCGGCCGTTCCGGGTCCACTTCCGCGACCCCTCGTTCACCAACCTGCAGAGCATGGCCGCGATGTGCGAGGGCGGCATGGTGGCCGACGTGATCGTCGCCGTCGCGTCCATCGACCCCGTGATGGGAGGCGTCGACCGATGACGGACGTGAACCTCGGGATGCCCGAGCTGCCCGCGCCCGCCTACCCGGCGGACGTCCAGGAGCGGCTCGCGGCCGACGCGGCGCAGGTCATCGCCCGCTACCCCGACAGCCGCTCCGCGCTGCTGCCGCTGCTGCACCTGGTGCAGTCCGAGGAGGGCTACGTCACCCGCACCGGCATGGCGTTCTGCGCCGACCAACTCGGCCTCACCACCGCCGAGGTGACCGCGGTCGCCACCTTCTACTCCATGTACCGGCGCAAGCCGTCCGGCGAGTACCAGGTGGGCGTCTGCACCAACACCCTGTGCGCGGTGCTCGGCGGGGACGCCATCTTCGCCGCCCTGCAGGAACACCTGGGCGTGGGCAACGGCGAGACCACCGAGGACGGCAAGGTCACCCTCGAGCACATCGAGTGCAACGCGGCCTGCGACTTCGCGCCGGTGCTGATGGTCAACTGGGAGTTCTTCGACAACCAGACCATCGAGTCGGCCAAGCGCCTGGTGGACGAGCTGCGCGCCGGCGCCGAGGTCACCCCGACCCGCGGCGCCCCGCTCTGCGACTTCAGGCAGACCGCCCGGGTGCTCGCCGGCTTCCCCGACGAGCGCCCCGGCGCCGTCGCCGCCGGCGGCAGCGCGGGCCCCGCCTCGCTCGCCGGGCTCCGCCTCGCCCGCGGCGAGACCGGCCCCGGCACCGTCGTGCCGCCGCGCTCCGGCGCCGAGCCGGCCGGCCGCACCTCGGAGCCGGCCGAGCCCGGCCAGCCGCCGGCCACCCACCCCAGCTCACACGACGCTCCCCAGCCGAGTTCGGCCTCCGACCCACGGCACCCCGCCGGGCCGGTGACCGAGGAGGACGAGTGATGACCGTGACCGCCGAAGAGCTCAACGAGGCAGGGCCCGAGAAGATCCTCGCGCCGGTGCTCTCCGCCACCTGGGACACGCCCGACTCCTGGACCCTGGACGTCTACCGCGCGCACGGCGGCTACCGGGGCCTGGGTAAGGCGCTCGCCATGCCGCCCGACGACGTCATCGCCTACGTCAAGGAATCGGGCCTGCGCGGCCGCGGCGGCGCCGGCTTCCCGACCGGGATGAAGTGGCAGTTCATCCCGCAGGGCGACGGCAAGCCGCACTACCTGGTGGTCAACGCCGACGAGTCGGAGCCGGGCACCTGCAAGGACATCCCACTCCTGTTCGCCAATCCGCACGCGCTGATCGAGGGCATCGTCATCGCCTGCCACGCCATCCGCTCCAACCACGCCTTCATCTACCTGCGCGGCGAGGTCGTCCCCGTGCTGCGGCGGCTGCAGTCCGCCGTGGCCGAGGCGTACGCCGCCGGCTACCTCGGCAAGGGCGCGCTCGGCGAGGGCGGCGACCTGGACATCACCGTGCACGCCGGCGCCGGCGCCTACATCTGCGGCGAGGAGACCGCGCTGCTCGACTCGCTCGAGGGGCGCCGCGGCCAGCCGAGGCTCCGACCCCCCTTCCCCGCGATCGCCGGCCTCTACGCCTGCCCCACCGTGGTGAACAACGTCGAGTCCATCGCCTCGGTTCCCGCCATCATGGACCGGGGCAAGGAGTGGTTCCGCTCCATGGGCAGCGAGAAGTCGCCCGGCTTCACCCTCTACTCGCTCTCCGGGCACGTGGCGCGCCCGGGGCAGTACGAGGCGCCGCTCGGCGTGACGCTCCGCGAACTCCTCGACCTCAGCGGCGGGATGCGCCCCGGCCACCGGCTGAAGTTCTGGACCCCGGGCGGCTCCTCGACCCCGATGTTCACCGATGAGCACCTCGACGTCCCGCTCGACTACGAGGCGGTCGGCGCCGCCGGCTCCATGCTGGGCACCAAGGCCCTGCAGTGCTTCGACGAGACCACCTGCGTGGTGCGGGCCGTCACCCGCTGGACCGAGTTCTACGCGCACGAGTCCTGCGGGAAGTGCACCCCGTGCCGCGAGGGCACCTACTGGCTCGTCCAACTGCTGCGCGACATCGAGGCGGGCAAGGGGCTCCTCAGCGACATCGACAAGATCGCCGACATCGCGGACAACATCAACGGCAAGTCCTTCTGCGCGCTCGGCGACGGCGCCGCGAGCCCCATCTTCTCCTCGCTCAAGTACTTCCGCGACGAGTACGAGCAGCACATCACGGGCCGGGGCTGCCCCTTCGACCCGGCGAAGTCCACCGTCTGGGCGGACGACGACACTTCGGCTCACCTGGAGGTGAACGCATGACGGCCACCGCCGACGAGCTGACGGCCAAGGCCGCCGAGGACCTGGTCAGCCTCACCATCGACGGCATCGAGGTCTCGGTGCCCAAGGGCACGCTCGTGATCAGGGCCGCCGAGCAGTTGGGCATCGAGATCCCCCGGTTCTGCGACCACCCGCTGCTCGACCCGGCGGGCGCCTGCCGGCAGTGCATCGTGGAGGTCGAGGGCCAGCGCAAGCCGATGGCGTCCTGCACCATCACCTGCACCGAGGGCATGGTGGTGCGGACCCAGCTCACCTCGCAGGTCGCCGAGAAGGCGCAGCGGGGGGTGATGGAGCTGCTGCTGATCAACCACCCGCTCGACTGCCCGGTCTGCGACAAGGGCGGCGAGTGCCCGCTGCAGAACCAGGCGATGTCCACGGGCGACCCGGAGACCAGGTTCGACGGCGTCAAGCGCACCTTCCAGAAGCCGGTGCCGATCTCCGCGCAGGTGCTGCTCGACCGGGAGCGCTGCGTGCTGTGCGCCCGCTGCACCCGCTTCTCGCAGCAGGTGGCGGGCGACCCGATGATCGAGCTGCTTGAGCGTGGCGCGCTGCAGCAGGTGGGCACCGGCCAGGGCGACCCGTTCGAGTCCTACTTCTCTGGCAACACCATCCAGATCTGCCCGGTGGGCGCGCTGACCTCGGCCGCCTACCGGTTCCGCTCCCGGCCCTTCGACCTGGTGTCGTCGCCCGGCGTCTGCGAGCACTGCTCGGGCGGCTGCGCCATGCGCACCGACCACCGGCGCGGCAAGGTGATGCGCCGCATGGCCGAGAACGACCCCGAGGTCAACGAGGAGTGGATCTGCGACAAGGGCAGGTTCGCGTTCCGCTACGCGCAGCGGCCCGACCGGCTGACGGGACCGCTGGTGCGGGACCGGGAGACCGGCGAGCTGGCCCCCGCGAGTTGGCCCGAGGCGCTGCGGGTCGCGGCCGAGGGCCTGACGGCCGCGCGGGAGCGGGGCGCGGCGGTGCTCACCGGCGGCCGGCTGACCGTCGAGGACGCCTACGCCTACGCCAAGTTCGCCCGGGTCGCGCTCGGCACCAACGACATCGACTTCCGGGCCCGCCGGCACAGCCAGGAGGAGGCCGCGTTCCTCGCCTCGCACGTCGCCGGCCACGGCGTCGACCTGGACGGCGGCGGCCCCGGCTACCGGGGTCTGGAGGCCGCGCCGGCCGTGCTGCTGGTCGGCTTCGAGTCCGAGGAGGAGGCGCCTGGCGTCTTCCTGCGGCTGCGCAAGGCGGCCCGCAAGCGCGGCCAGCGGGTGTTCTCCGTCGCCACCCACATCAGCCGGGGCCTGGCCAAGACCAACGGCACGCTGCTGCCGGCCGCGCCGGGCACCGAGCCCGACTGGCTCGAGGCGCTGGCCGGCAACGCCGACAACCTGGGCGACGCGGGCGGCCGGGCGGCCGCCGCGCTGCGCGAGCCTGGCGCGCTGATCATCGTCGGTGAGCGGCTCGCCGCCGTCTCCGGCGGCTACACGGCGGCCGTGGCGGCCGCCGGCGCGACCGGCGCGAGCCTGGTGTGGGTCCCGCGCCGGGCGGGCGAGCGGGGCGCGATCGAGGTGGGCGCGCTGCCCGGGCTGCTGCCCGGCGGCCGGCCCGTCTCCTCGTCCCGTGCCCGCCAGGAGGTGGCCGCGGCCTGGGGCCTCGACGCCCTGCCCGAGGCGGCCGGCCGCGACACCGCCGGGATCCTGGCGGCCGCGGCGGCCGGCGAGTTGGGCGCGCTGCTGGTCGGCGGCGTCGAGCCGGCCGACCTGCCGGACCCGGCGGGCGCCCGCGCCGCGCTGGACGCGGTGGCGCGCGACGGCTTCCTGGTCAGCCTCGAACTGCGGCCGTCCGAGGTGACCGAGCGCGCCCACGTGGTGCTGCCGGTGGCCGCGGTGGTGGAGAAGGAGGGCTCGTTCCTCAACTGGGAGGGCCGGGTCCGCCCGTTCGCCGCGGCCGTCAAGCCGGACCAGATGACCCGCCGCCTGGTGCAGACCGACGCCAGGGCGCTCACCATGCTCGCCGACGCGATGGGCCTGTCCCTGGGGCTGCCCGACGTGTACGCCGCGCGCCGCGAGTTGGACGCGCTGGCCGACTGGACGGGCGACCTGCCGCTCGGCCCGACCGCGCCGTCCGCCGAGCTGCCGAGCCCCGGCGCCGGCGAGGCCGTGCTCGCCGGCCACCGGCTGCTGCTCGACCAGGGCCGGCTCCAGGACGGCGACCCGGCGCTCGCCGCCACCCGGCACGCCGCCGTCGCCCGGCTCAACGCGGCGACCGCGGGCGAGGCGGGGGTCGCGGACGGCGAGCCGCTGGTCGTGACGGGTCCTGCCGGCTCCGTCGAGCTGCCGCTGGCCGTCACCGAGGAGATGCCCGACCGGGTGGTGTGGCTGCCGCTGAACTCCGTGGGCGGCGGTGTCGCCGACGACCTGGGCGTCACGCCGGGCGCGGTGGTCTCCATCGCGGCCGCCTCCCAGGCCCCCGCTGATGTCGAGGAGGTGACCGCGTGATCGAGCTCGCGGAGGAGACCGACCTGTCCATGTTCGGGGACGACCCGTTCTGGCTGATCGTGCTCAAGGCGGTGTTCTGTTTCGCGTTCCTGCTGGGCCTCGTGCTGGTCAGCATCGTCATGGAGCGCAAGGTCCTCGGCTGGATGCAGCTGCGCATCGGCCCCAACAGGCACGGCCCGTGGGGCATGCTCCAGTCGCTCGCCGACGGCGTGAAGCTGATGCTCAAGGAGGACATCGTCGTCCGGGGCGCCGACCGCTTCGTGTACCTGCTGGCACCGGTGCTGGCCGCCATCCCGGCGTTCATGGCGATCGCGGTGATCCCATTCGGCCCCAAGGACGACCCGGTCAACATCTTCGGCACCGAGACCGTCCTCCAGCTCACCGACCTCCCGGTCGCCCTGCTCTACGTGCTGGCCACCGGCGCCATCGCCGTCTACGGCACGGTGCTCGCCGGCTGGTCGTCCAACTCGACCTACCCGCTGCTCGGCGGCGTGCGGGCGACGGCGCAGATCATCTCCTACGAGGTCGCGATGGGCCTCAGCTTCGCCGCCGTCTTCCTCTACTCCGGGTCGATGTCCACCTCGGCCATCGTGGACGCCCAGGAGGACCGCTGGTTCATGGTCCTGCTGCCGGTGTCCTTCCTGATGTACATGGTGGCGATGGTCGGCGAGGCGCACCGCCCGCCGTTCGACATGCCGGAGTCCGAGGGCGACCTGGTCGGCGGCTACCTCACCGAGTACTCGTCCATCAAGTTCGCCTTCTTCATGATGTCCGAGTACATCCACACGGTCGCCGTCTCCACCCTGATGGTCACCCTCTTCCTCGGCGGCTGGCGCGCCCCGGTGCCGCTCAGCTTCTGGGAGGGCGCCAACTCCGGTTGGTGGCCCATGCTCTGGTTCACGATCAAGGTCTGCGCCGTCATCTTCTTCTTCATGTGGATCAGGGCCTCGCTGCCCCGTGTCCGCTACGACCAGTTCATGGTGCTCGGCTGGAAGGTCCTCATCCCGATCGCGCTGGTCTGGCTGATGCTGGTCGCCACCGTGCGGGCGATGCAGAACGAGGACTACGAGTTCCGCGACATCGTGCTCTGGGTCGGCAGCGGGGTGCTGGTCCTGCTGCTCCTCTCCTTCGTCGTCGACGTCTTCCGCGACCGCGCGGACCAGCGACTCGAAGCGGAGGAGGCCGCGAAGGCGGCCGAGCCGTTCGACCCGATGGCCGGCGGCTACCCCGTGCCGCCGCTGCCCGGGCAGACCCTGCCGCCGGTGCCGCGCCGGCCATCCCGCGCCGAGCGGGTGCCCGCCAGCGCGGGCGGCACGGGCGGCCACACCACAGTCAACGGCAGCCACGACGGAAAGGGAGGCGAGGACGGCGATGCCTGAGATCCACAATCCGCTGGGCGGCTTCGGACTGACCTTCAGGGCCATGTTCAAGAAGCGGCTCACCGAGCAGTACCCGGAGGAGAAGAAGCCGACCGCGCCCCGTTTCCACGGCCGGCACCAGCTCAACCGGCACCCGGACGGCCTGGAGAAGTGCATCGGCTGCGAGCTGTGCGCCTGGGCCTGTCCCGCCGACGCCATCTATGTGGAGGGCGCGGACAACACCGAGGAGGAGCGGTACTCCCCGGGCGAGCGCTACGGCCGCGTCTACCAGATCAACTACCTGCGCTGCATCCTGTGCGGCCTGTGCGTCGAGGCGTGCCCCACCAGGGCGCTCACCATGACCAACGAGTACGAGCTGGCCGACCGCACCCGCGCCTCCCTGATCTACACCAAGGAGGAGCTGCTCGCCGGCCTCCAGGACGGCATGGTCGAGGCCCCACACGCCATGTACCCGGGCACCGACGAGCAGTCGTACTACCGGGGCGAGGTGACGCGCGCCGCGCCCGACACCGTCCGGCAGGTGCCCGGCACCGTCCAGGACGCCGTGGACGAGGACCCGATCACGGCCGCCTCCAAGCTGCACGAGCCGGGAGTGCAGGCATGAGCGCTCTCGCCCCCCTCACCTCGCTGGCCGCCGAGACCTCCACCTCCTCGGGCGAGGCCGTCCAGTTCTGGATCCTCGCCCCGCTGGCGGTGGCCGGCGCGCTCGGCACCGTGCTGCTGCGCAGGGCCGTCCACTCGGCCCTCTCGCTGGCCGGCACCATGGTGCTGCTCGCCCTCTTCTACCTGGCCAACGGCGCTTACTTCCTCGGCGTGGTGCAGATCGTCGTCTACACCGGCGCCGTGATGATGCTCTTCCTCTTCGTGTTGATGCTGGTCGGCGTCAGCGCGACGGACTCGCTCAAGGAGACCCTCACCGGGCAGCGTTGGCTGGCGGCCGGCTGCGGGCTCGGGCTCGGCATCCTGCTGACGGCCGGCATCGGGCAGGCCGTCACCGGCTCCTTCACCGGGCTGGCCGAGGCCAACGCCGGCGGCAACGTGCAGGGCATCGCCTCGCTGCTGTTCACCCGCTACGTGGTGGCCTTCGAGGTGACCGGCATCCTGCTGACCATCGCCGCCGTCGGCGCCACGCTCCTCACCCACCGCGAGCGCGTCGAGCGCATCAAGTCGCAGCGCGAGCAGTCCGAGGACCGGGTGCGCGCCGGCACGCACGTGCCGCCGCTGCCCGCGCCAGGCGTCTACGCCCGCCACAACGGCGTGGACATCCCGGGCCTGCTGCCCGACGGCACCCCGTCCGAGCTGACCGTCAACGCCACGCTGCGCGCCCGCGGGCAGGTCCGCGAGGTGCACCGGGAGGCGGTGGACGCCGTCGCCGCCATCGAGCAGCACACCGCGACCTACCACGGCCAGCGGGTTCCCCCCAAACCGAAGGCGATCGAGAGCGCCGACCAGGCGGTCGAGGACGACAACGAGAACGACGGCGAGACGGTGGAGGTGAAGCGGTGAACCCCGAGAACTACCTCTTCCTCTCCGCCCTGCTGTTCACGGTGGGCGCCTGCGGGGTGCTGCTCCGGCGGAACGCCATCGTGCTGTTCATGTGCATCGAGTTGATGCTCAACGCCGCCAACCTGGCGCTGGTCACCTTCTCCCGCATGCACGGCAACCTGGACGGCCAGATCATGGCGTTCTTCGTGATGGTGGTGGCCGCCGCCGAGGTCGTGGTGGGGCTCGCGATCATCATCATGGTGTTCCGCTCCCGCCACTCGGCCTCGGTCGACGACGCCAGCCTGATGAAGCTGTAAGGGGAACGAAACCAGTGGAGTCATTGATCGCACTGCTCATCGCGGCCCCGCTGCTGGGCGCCGCCGTGCTCCTGGTGGGAGGGCGGCGGCTCGACCGGTTCGGCCACTGGCTGGGCACCGGTCTCGCCGCGGTGTCGTTCGTCCTCGCCGCCGTGCTCTTCTTCGACCTCCTCGGCGAGGAGGCCGAGCACCGCACCCTGCACCAGCACCTGTTCAGCTGGGTGCCGGTGGCCGACTTCCGGGCCGACGTGGCGTTCCAGCTCGACCAGCTGTCGATGACCTTCGTCCTGCTGATCACGGGCGTCGGCACCCTGATCCACCTCTACTCCGTCGGCTACATGGAGCACGACGAGCGGCGGCGCCGCTTCTTCGGCTACCTCAATCTGTTCCTCGCGGCCATGCTGCTGCTGGTCCTGGCCGACAACTACCTGCTGCTGTACGTCGGCTGGGAGGGCGTGGGTCTCGCGTCCTACCTGCTGATCGGCTTCTGGCAGCACAAGCCGAGCGCGGCCACCGCGGCCAAGAAGGCGTTCGTGGTCAACCGGGTCGGCGACGTCGGCCTCTCGATCGCGATCTTCCTGATGTTCACGACCTTCGGCAGCTTCGCGTTCGACACCGTCCTGCCCAACGCCACCTCCACGAGCGAGGCGACGCTCACCGGCATCGGCCTGATGCTGCTGCTCGCCGCCTGCGGCAAGTCGGCGCAGGTGCCGCTCCAGTCCTGGCTCGGCGACGCGATGGAGGGCCCGACCCCGGTCTCGGCCCTGATCCACGCCGCCACCATGGTGACCGCAGGCGTCTACCTGGTGACCAGGTCCGCCGACGTCTTCAACGCGGCGCCCGACGCGCAGACCGTCGTCATCACCGTCGGCGCGGTCACGCTGCTCTTCGGTGCCATCGTCGGTTGCGCCAAGGACGACATCAAGAAGGCGCTGGCCGGCTCCACCATGTCGCAGATCGGCTACATGATGCTGGCCGCGGGCCTCGGCCCGCTGGGCTACGCCTTCGCCATCATGCACCTCGTCACCCACGGCTTCTTCAAGGCCGGGCTCTTCCTGGGCGCCGGCTCGGTGATGCACGGCATGAACGACGAGGTCGACATGCGGCGGTACGGCGGGCTGCGGAAGCACATGCCGATCACCTTCGCCACCTTCGGCCTCGCCTACCTGGCGATCATCGGCTTCCCCTATCTCTCCGGCTTCTTCTCCAAGGACGAGATCATCTACGCCGGGTTCTCCAAGGGCGGTGGCCAGGGCTGGCTGCTCGGCGGCGTGATGCTGCTCGGCGCGGCGCTCACCGCGTACTACATGACCCGCATCATGCTGCTGACGTTCTTCGGCGAGAAGCGCTGGCAGCCGGACGCCAACGGACACGAGCCGCACCCGCACGAGTCCCCGCTGACCATGACCATCCCGATGGTGGTGCTGGCGGTGGGCTCGGTGGCCGCCGGCTTCCTGTTCGACCTCGGCTCCTCCTTCGAGCACTGGCTCGAGCCGGTCACCGGCATCGCGCACGGCGACTCGCCGGTCAGCCACGGCATGGTGTCGGTCGCCGCCACCGGCGTGATGGTGATCGGCGTGGCCGGCGCCTGGTTCCAGTACGGCCGCCGTCCGGTGCCCGTGGTGGCCCCGACCGGCTCCCTGCTGACCCGGGCGGCCAGGCGCGACCTGCTCCAGGACGACTTCAACCACGCGGTGCTCGTCCAGCCGGGCAACTACCTCACCCGCGGCCTGGTCTACGTCGACCACAAGCTGGTGGACGGCGTGGTCAACGGCACGGCCGCCGCGTTCGGCGGTCTGTCCGGGCGACTGCGGCGGGTGCAGAACGGGTTCGCCCGCTCCTACGCGGTCTCGATGTTCGGCGGCGCGGTCCTGCTGGTCGCCGCGACCCTGCTGATGAGGGCGGTCTGAGTTATGTCATTTCCCCTGCTGACGGCCACGGCCGTGGCCCCGGCCATCGGCGCCGTGGCCACCGCGGCCGTGCCGGCCGCGCGGCGGACCGCCGCGAAGTGGCTGGCGCTCGGCTTCTCGCTCGTCACCCTCGGCTTCGCGCTCGCGGTGGTGCTGCGCTTCGACACGGGCGCCGACGCCGACCGGTTCCAGCTCACCGAGTCCCACTGGTGGATCCGGGACTTCGGGATGCGGTACGAGCTCGGCGTGGACGGCGTCGGCGTCGCGCTGATCGCGCTGACCGCCGTGCTGATCCCGTTCCTGATCGGCGCCGGCTGGAACGACGCGGACCCGGCCGAGCGAGAGGCGCCGGCGACCCGGCGCTGGCGGCCCACCCAGGGCTTCTTCGCGTTGATCCTGCTCGTCGAGGCGATGGTCATCATGTCCTTCGCCGCCACCGACGTCTTCCTCTTCTACGTGTTCTTCGAGGCCATGCTCATCCCGATGTACTTCCTCATCGGCGGCTTCGGGGACCGGGCGGGGAGCGGCGACGAGGAGGGCCAGGCGCGGCAGCGCACCTACGCGGCCGTCAAGTTCCTGCTCTACAACCTGGCTGGCGGCCTGGTGATGCTGGCGGCGGTGATCGGCCTGTACGTCGCGACGGCCGACCAGCTGCCGGAGGGCACCTTCTCGCTGCGGGCCATTCTGGAGGCGCGGGCCTCGGGCGAGCTCGACCTCGCCACGTCGACCGAGCGCTGGCTGTTCCTCGGTTTCTTCCTCGCCTTCGCCATCAAGGCGCCGCTGTGGCCGCTGCACACCTGGCTGCCCAACGCGATGGGCGAGTCGACGGCCCCGGTGGCCGTGCTGATCACCGCTGTGGTCGACAAGGTCGGCACCTTCGCGATGCTCCGCTTCTGCCTCGGCCTCTTCCCCGACGCCAGCCACTGGGCGACCCCGGTGGTCCTCACGCTGGCGCTGGTCAGCATCCTCTACGGCGCACTGCTCGCCATCGGCCAGCGGGACATGAAGCGGCTGATCGCCTACGCCTCGATCAGCCACTTCGGCTTCATCGTGCTCGGCATCTTCGCGATGACCAGCCAGGGCCAGGGCGGCGCCACGCTCTACATGATCAACCACGGGGTCGCCACGGCCGTGCTGATGCTGGTGGCCGGCTTCCTGATCTCGCGGCGCGGCTCGCGGATCATCGCCGACTACGGCGGCGTGCAGAAGACGGCGCCGGTGCTGGCCGGCACCTTCCTGGTCGGCGGCCTGGCCACGCTCTCGCTGCCCGGCACCGGTCCCTTCGTGAGCGAGTTCCTGGTGCTGGTGGGCACGTTCAGCCGCTACCAGGTGGCCGGCATCGTCGCCTCCGCGGGGATAGTGCTGGCGGCGCTGTACGTGCTGATCCTCTATCAGCGCACCATGACGGGCCCGGTGAAGGCGGGGCTCGAGAAGCTGCCCGACCTGCGGGTGCGTGAGCTCGCCGTGGTGGCCCCGCTGATCGCGCTGGTGATCTTCCTCGGCGTCTACCCGCGGCCGCTCACCGACATCGTCAACCCGGCCGTCGAGCACACCCTGTCCGACGTCGACCGGCAGGACCCGGCGCCGCAGGTGCCCGAGGCGGAGGCCGCACATGAGTAACTCAGGAGGGGCGCAATGAATCCTGGAGACCTGACCGCTCCGGACATCGAGTGGATCGCGCTCTCGCCGAGCCTGATCGTGTACGGGGCCGCCATCGTCGGCATCCTGATCGAGGCGTTCGCGCCCCGCAGGACGCGCTACGCGGCCGAGGTGGTCCTCGCCACGCTGGCGCTCGCGGCCGCGTTCGCCGCGGTGGTCGGCCTGGCGGCCGGCGACCGCGGCACCTCCGAGTCGCAGGTGGCCGGCATGGGTTCGCTGGCCGTCGACGGTCCCGCGCTCTTCCTGCAGGGTGTGATCCTGCTGGTGGGCCTCGTGTCCGTGTTCCTGTTCGCCGAGCGGCGACTCGAGCCGGCGGCGCACGGGGCGCCCGTCGACTCCTTCGCGGCGCAGCCGGCGGCCGTGCCGGGCGGCGCGGCCGAGCGCGAGGCGGTGCGGGCCGGGCACACCACCACGGAGATCTTCCCGCTGCTGCTGTTCGCGGTGGGCGGCATGCTGCTGTTCACGGCGGCCAACGACCTGCTGGTGCTGTTCATCGCGCTGGAACTGCTGTCGCTCCCGCTCTACCTGCTGTGCGCGCTGGCCCGCCGCCGGCGGCTGCTGTCGCAGGAGTCGGCCGTCAAGTACTTCCTGCTCGGCGCGTTCGCGTCCGCGTTCCTGCTGTTCGGCATCGCGCTGCTGTACGGCTACGCGGGCACGGTGTCCTACGCGGGCATCCGGGACGTCGTCGCGGGCAACCCGGCCAGCATGGACCCGGGCCTCGCCTCGACCATGGGCAACGACGCGCTGCTGCTGATCGGCGGCGCGATGGTGCTGATGGGCCTGCTGTTCAAGGTGGGCGCGGTGCCGTTCCACATGTGGACACCGGACGTCTACCAGGGCGCGCCGACGCCGGTCACCGGCTTCATGGCGGCGGCCACCAAGGTCGCGGCCTTCGGCGCGATGCTGCGGCTGCTGTACGTGGTGCTGCCCGGCATGCGCTGGGACTGGCAGCCGGTGCTGTGGGGCGTGGCGATCGCCTCGATGGTGGCGGGCGCGGTGATCGCGATCACCCAGACCGACGTGAAGCGGCTGCTGGCGTACTCGTCGATCGCGCACGCCGGGTTCATCCTGGCGGGCGTGGTGGCGGTCTCCGAGGACGGCGTCTCCTCGGTGCTGTTCTACCTGGGGGCCTACTCCTTCGTCACGTTGGGCGCGTTCGCCGTGGTGACGCTGGTGCGGGACGCCGGGGGCGAGGCCACCCACCTGTCCAAGTGGGCCGGTCTCGGGCGGCGTTCTCCGCTGCTCGCGGCGGTCTTCGCGCTCTTCCTGCTCGCCCTGGCCGGCATCCCGCTGACGTCCGGTTTCGCGGGGAAGTTCGCGGTGTTCCGGGCGGCGGCCGACGCGGGCGCGATGGGCCTGGTGATCGTCGGTGTGATCGCCTCGGCGATCGCGGCGTTCTTCTACATCCGGGTGATCGTGCTGATGTTCTTCAGCGAGCCGAAGGCCGAGGGGCCCTCGGTGGTGATCCCGAGCCCGCTGACGATGTCGGTGGTGGCGGTGGCCGCCGTGGCGACGCTGGTGCTCGGCGTGGCGCCGCAGTACTTCCTCGACCTGGCGGGCCAGGCGGGCACGTTCGTGCGGTGAGCGTGGCATGACAGAGTGATGGCCCGGAACCCCTGCGGGGGTTCCGGGCCATCACCGTTCTACTGGTGTGCCCGCAGCAGGCTCAGCCGGCGTTGTACTCGTCGATGATGCGGCCGATCTCGGCCTGCTCCTCGGAGCTGAAGCCGCCGGTGGCCAGGTTCCGCATGGTGGCGGTGTCGCCGCCGGACCAGGTCACGTTGAGGGTGTCGCCATCGAGGGAGACGGTGGCGGACATGTCGCTCCAGGAGCCGCCGTAGCTCTGGCAGTCCTCGAGGGTGATGGTGCCCTCGGCGTAGGAGCCGGTGCAGTAGTCGGTGGCGTTCGGGTCGAAGCTGGAGTAGAAGAGGATCTCGCCGGTCGCAGCGTCGATCTCGAAGTTGGTGGTGTCGACGGTGGCGCTCTCGTACCAGTCGCCGTCCAGTTCCTCGATGGTCGGGGCCGGGCCGGTGGCGCCGCCCGTGTCGCCGCCGGTGTCGCCGCCCGTGTCGCCCCCGGTGGTGCCGGTGTCGCCGGTCTCCTCGCCGCCGGTGGTGCTGCCCGGGTCCTCCGTGCTCTCCTCGGAGCCGCCCGAGGTGCCGCCGGTGCCGCCGAAGGCGCCGCCCTCGTCGTCGTTGCAGCCCGTGAGCGCGAGCGCGGTGGCCGCGGCGACGACGGGCAGGGCGAGCCGTATTGCCTTACGCATGGATTCCCCTAGTACGGTTGAACTCGATGAAGGCAGGTTATATGCCTGCCGGGGTGGGTAGGTCGTTGTGTTACACGCTTGAGGCAATCCACGCTGGACTGATACCTGTGTGGCGATTCGTGGGTGTGGCGGGTGAATGTGTGTTCCCGCGCATGCCGGTGGCCCGGGTCCCCCCGTGGGACCCGGGCCACCGTTGCCTCCTCAAGCGGCTGTGCCTGGGGTCAGCCGCCGAGCTCCGCCTCGAGCTCCTCGAGCTCGGCCAGGCTGTCCTCGAGCTCGCTCAGGTCCATGTCCCCGAGGTCGCCCAGCTCGCCGAGGTCCATGTCCGCCAGCATGTTGCTGTAGGTCTCGGTCAGGCCGGACGCCCAGGTGACGGCGATGGTGCCGTCGCCGGGCCAGGTGACGGTGGCCGACATGTCGGTCCACTCCTCGTCGCCGTACACGGTGCACTCGGTGAGGGTGATGGTGCCGTCGGCGTAGGTGCCGTCGCACGTGTCGCCCTCGCCGCCCATGTCCTCGAAGAAGGAGACGGTGCCGTCGAAGATGTCCAGGTTGTGCGAGGTGGACGTGTTGTTCAGGTCGACGTACCAGCTGCCCGTGATCTGCTCGGCGGTCGGAGCCGAACCGCCGGCGCCGCCGGCCTCGCCGCCGGCCTGGTCGTCGGCGGCCTCCTCGCCCTCGCCGCCGCCCGTGGTCTCGGAGGCGCCGTTGTCGTTGCCGGCGTCGTTGCTGTTCGACTCCTCGTCCTCGCCACAGGCGGTGAGCGACAGGGCCAGGGCGGCGGCGACGGCCGGCAGGGCGAGCCGTATTGACTTACGCATGAATTCCCCTCGTGCGTACAAACGTTGTACTCGGTGCCGGAAGATTATCTGCTCGGTGAGGCGGGTAGATCGCCGTGTTACGCGCTCATGGCAATCGGTGCCGTACTGATACGTATGTGAGAGCGGTGTCGCCGTGGTGCCCACGGGAGAAGGGGGCGGGGCGCGGAAGACGGTGGTACGTCCTGGTGGTGATCCACTTCCGACCGGTTACGCTGCGGGGGGTATCGGACCGGAAGACAGGGGAGTCACTCGTGACCGTCGTGGGACCCTTCGGGGACAGCGTGCGGGACCCGGCCCTGGAAGCCGAGCTCCAGGCAGGGCTGACGGCTGTCGAGGCGGGGCTGATCGAGGCCACCAAGAGCGACGTCCCCTTCATAACGGAGACGGCGCAACACCTGGTGCGCGCGGGCGGCAAGCGGTTCCGACCGTTGTTGCTGCTGCTGGCGGCCCGGTTCGGCGATCCGGAGGCGCCGGGGGTGGTCCCGGCGGCTGTGGTGGTGGAGCTGACCCACCTGGCCACCCTCTACCACGACGACATCATGGACGAGGCCGAGGTGCGACGCGGGGTGCCGAGCGCCAACGCCCGCTGGAGCAACTCGGTCGCGGTGCTCACCGGCGACTTCCTCTTCTCCCGCGCCTCGTCCATAGTGGCCGACCTGGGCCCCGAGGCCGTGCGTATCCAGGCCGAGGCGTTCGAGCGTCTGGTGACGGGACAGATCCAGGAGACCGCCGGGCCGAGGCCAGGCGAGGACCCGATCGCCCACCACCTGGAGGTGATCGCCGGCAAGACCGGCTCGCTGATCGCCGTCGCGGGGCGGATGGGCGCGATGATGTCGGGCGCCCCCGAGCCCGTGGTCCACACCCTGGCCCAGTACGGCGAGCGGATCGGCGTCGCCTTCCAACTCGCGGACGACGTGCTGGACATCGCGAGCGACGGGCGCGAGTCGGGCAAGACGCCCGGCACCGACCTGCGGGAGGGCGTCCCCACGCTGCCGGTGCTGCGGCTGCGGCAGCTGGCAAGGGACGGCGGCTCGCCGGCCGACAAGGAGCTGTGCGCCCTGCTGGACGGCGACCTGACGGACGACGCCAGGCACGCCGAGGCCCTGGAGCGGCTGCGGGCCCATCCGGCGCTTGAGCTGGCCAGGCGCGACGCGCTGTCCTTCGCCGAGCGGGCCCGCAGGACGCTCGACCCGCTGCCCGACGTGCCGGCCAGGCGGGCGCTCGCCGACCTCTGCGACGTGGTCGCCGACCGCACGGCGTAGATCGGCGCGGCCGCTCGCCGCTCCGCCGTTCCCCTCGGCCCGCCCCCGGGTAGAAACCCCTACGGGACGGGCCGTGTTCGTTCCCCTCCGGTCATCCTCTGGTAGTACCGCGATTGACTCCCGACGGTGGATGCCGGAAAGGCCCCAGCCTGTTGCACTTGGTTGTGCCGGATGCGAAGCATGAGTGGAGGGGCATCTGATGGCGTTGCACAGGAATGTTCGCCGGGCCGCCGTGCCGGCCGCCGTGGTGGCCGGGGTCGCCGCGCTGGGGGCGGGGGTGTGGCCCGCGATCGCGAGCGACGGCGGCCCCGACCTGCCGGACGTGACGGCCGAGGAACTGGTCGTCCAGGTCGTCCAGTCGGAGACCGAGCAGCTCTCCGGCACGGTGCGGGTCGAGGCCGACCTTGGCCTGCCGGACCTCGGGCCGCTGCTTGACGGCGTGTTGGACGAGGCGGGGCCCGCCGGCCGGCTGGCCGGACTCGCCACCGGCGACAGCACGCTGCGGGTCGCCATGGACGGCCCCGAGCGGCAGCGGGTCGCCCTGGCGGACGGCTCCGACGAGTTCGCCGTGATCCGCAACGGGGACGACCTGTGGGCCTACGACAGCGCGGGCGACACCGTGCTGCACGCGACGGCCCCGGCCGAGGCGCGCGAGGCGGAGCCCGAGGCGTCGCCGTTCGCCGACCTCACGCCGCAGGAGGCCGCCGAGCGGCTGCTGGCCGACGCCGGTGAGCACGCGGACATCTCGGTGGACGGCACCTCCCGGGTGGCCGGCCGAGCCGCCTACCAGTTGACGGTCGAGCCGTCCGACGCGTCGAGCGGCGTCTCCCTGGCCCGGCTCGCGGTCGACAGCGAGACGGGCGTGCCGCTCGCCGTCTCGGTCCAGGGCGAGCGCGGCTCGCTCGACATCGCCTTCACCCAGATCGACTACGCCCAACCGGCCGGCTCCGTCTTCGACTTCACCCCGCCGAGCGGCGCCGAGGTCGTCGAGATCGACCCCGAGGATGGCCTGAGCGGCCTGCTGTCAGGACTCGGCGCGGACGCCACCGGCGACCTGCCGTGGCACGACGGCCAGTTCGAGGGCCTCGAGGAGTTCGACGGCTCGGAACTGTCGGAGCTGTTCGGCGGGTAGGGGCCTAGCTCGCGCAGAACTCGTTCCCCTCTGGGTCGCGCATGACCCACCAGTGGCCGGCCGGGCCCTGGTCGACCTCGGTGACGCGGGTGGCGCCCAGGGCCTCCAGGCGGTCGACGAGCGCGTCGAGGCCGCCGGGTCCCGCGTGCACGTCGATGTGCAGCCGGTTCTTGGTGCTCTTGGCCTCCGGCACGTTCTGGAACAGCAGGCGCCGGCCCTGGCCCACGCCGGTGACGGGGTCGTGGGGGTCGTCCGGGTGCCGGACGCCGGCGAAGGCGCGCCAGGCGCGGCGGCCGTGGTGCTCGGTGACGGCCGCCTCGTCGATCTGGCCGGCGGCCAGCAGCCGCTCGATCAGCGCGCTGTGGTCCTCGACCTCGTACTCGAGGGCGGCCGCCCAGAAGTCGGCGACGCGCGGGGCGTCCTCGCTGTCGATGACAAGTTTCCAGTTCAGGGCCATGTAACCAGTTGTACGAGTTACGCGATGCCGTCCGCAACCGGCCTGCCGCACGGCCTCATGACCGCGCTCAGGAGTAGCGGTCGAAAAGGCCGGCCAGGTACTCCTCAAGCCGGCGGGTCAGCAGCGCCGGCGTGAGCTCGACGCGGAGGTCCCGCCAGGTACTCCCGACGATCTCGCGCTGCGCGCGAAGCGCGGCGGGCGCCCACCGTCTCGTGCGGTCGGGCGGGCGCCCAACCAGCCTGGCGGCTTCGCCACCAGGCACGCGAGGCCACACGCGTCCTGGGGCGCCGCCGAGCCGGTATCCAGCCCGGCGGACCTGTCACCAACTGGCCGAGCGGTCGGCGAGCGGAGTCCGGCGGCCAGGCTTTGCGGCACGCGAGCGCGCAGTGGGCCACGTCGAGGTCGGCCGGTCCCCAGGAGGTCTCGACCCAGGCCAGCGTGGCCGGCTCAGGCATCGCGGCTGGCGGCCGGTTCCGTGGCGGCGTCGGGGACGTGGCGGGCGACCGTGCGGCGGCTCCGGCGGACGGTCCGCAGCGCGTCCCAGGTGAGGATCGTCAGCGCCGTCCAGACGAGCAGGAAGCCGGCCCAGCGCTCCGGCGGCATCTCCTCGTGGAAGGCGAGGACGCCGAGCAGGAACATCGAGGTGGGCGCGAGGTACTGCATCAGGCCGAGCGTGGAGAGCGGGAGCCGCACAGCGGCCGCGCCGAAGAAGATCAGCGGCAGCGCGGTGGCCAGGCCGCTGCCGACCAGCAGCGCGGTGTGCGCGCCGCCCTCCGCGGTGAACGTCGACTCGCCGCGCCCGGCCAGCACCAGCACGAAGCCGAGCGCCGGCAGGAACTGGAGCGCCGAGTCGGCCGTGAAGCCCTCGAGGCCGTCGAGCCCGGTCTTCTTCTTGACCAGGCTGTAGACCGCGAAGCTGACGCTGAGGGCGAGGGAGATCCACGGGATCTGGCCGTAGGCGACGCTCATCACCACCACCGCCGTCGCGCCGACGCCGACCGCGGCCCACTGGGCCGGCCGCATCCGCTCGCGCAGCACCAGCACGCCGATGGCGATGGTCAGCAGCGGGTTGATGAAGTACCCGAGGGACGCCTCGAGCACCCGGTCCTCGCCGACCGCCCAGATGAAGATGTACCAGTTGACGGAGATCAGCGAGGCCGAGACCAGCAGCATCCCGAGCCGGCGCGGGTCGCGCAGCAGCGGCCGGATCCAGGACCAGTTGCGGACGGCGGCCAGCAGCGCGAGCGCGGTGGGCAGCGACCACAGCATCCGGTGCGCCAGCACCTCGGAGGCGCCGGCGGACTCCAACTCCCGCCAGTAGATCGGCAGCAGGCCCCAGAGCCCGAAGGCGCCGAGGCCGAAGATCAACCCAGACCGGCTACCCGCGCTGCCCGCTGCCACTTTCCGCCTCCCACGACCACGGCCCGACGCCAGGCCCTGTCCGGCCGGTCTTTCCGGGCCGCGACGCCATACACGGCACCTCGCTGCGTTACCGAATCGCGCGAATACAGCCCAGTATGAGCTGCGATCCGGTGCCTTGCGATGCACCGCGTCTGACGCCGCGGCCTGGTCCGAAAAGACCGACCGGACAGGACCTACACGAAAGTAGCGCCGGGCCGAGTCGTTGTCATTCCCGTATTCGCGTGACGGTCCTGACAGGGGGATCTCCCGGGGTCAGCCGGCGACCGTCCAGGTGTCGTTGCCGGCGAGCAGCGCCGCCAGGTCGCCCTTGCCGCGCGTCTCGACGGCCCGCTCAAGCTGCTCGGCCATCTGGTCCTCGTAGGCCGGCCGTTCGACGCTGCGGAACACGCCGATCGGGGTGCGGTGCAGGGTGTGCGGGTCGGCGAGCCGGGAGAGCGCGAAGGCGGTGACCGGGGTGGCGGCGTGCGCGTCGTGCACGAGCAGCGCGTCGGTGCCGGTCTCGGCCACGTCCACCACCTGGATGTCGCCGGTGGCCGGGTCGCGGACCAGGCCCCGCTCGCCGAGGCCGTCCCCTCCGTCCTCTTCGCGGAGTGGCAGGCCGAAGCGGATCGGCTCGCCGTGCTCCAGGCGGATCACCGCCTCCTGGGCCCGCTGCTTGTCCTTCAACGCCTCGAACGCGCCGTCGTTGAAGATGTTGCAGTTCTGGTAGATCTCGACCAGCGCCGAGCCATGGTGCTCGGCGGCCGCCCGCAGCACGCTCGTCAGGTGCTTGCGGTCCGAGTCGATGGTCCTGGCGACGAACGACGCCTCGGCGCCGAGCGCCAGCGACACCGGGTTGAACGGGGTGTCGAGCGAGCCCATCGGCGTGGACTTGGTGATCTTGCCGGACTCGGAGGTCGGCGAGTACTGGCCCTTGGTGAGCCCGTAGATCCGGTTGTTGAACAGCAGGATCTTCAGGTTCACGTTGCGGCGCAGCGCGTGGATCAGGTGGTTGCCGCCGATGGACAGCGCGTCGCCGTCGCCGGTGACCACCCAGACCGACAGGTCGCGGCGGGCGGCCGCGAGGCCGGTGGCGATCGCCGGGGCGCGGCCGTGGATGGAGTGCATCCCGTAGGTGTTCATGTAGTACGGGAAGCGGGATGAGCAGCCGATGCCGGAGACGAAGACGATGTTCTCCCTGGCCAGGCCGAGCTCGGGGAGGAAGCCCTGCACGGCGGCCAGCACCGCGTAGTCGCCACAGCCGGGGCACCAGCGGACCTCCTGGTCCGACTTGAAGTCCTTGGCGGTCTGGCGCGACTCGGTGCGCGGCACCAGCGCCAGGGCGGTCCGGGCCCCGGTGGCAGTGGTGGGGGCGTCAGCGGGCATCGTCGGCGGCCTCCTTGAAAGCGGATGCGAGCTGCTCGGCCTTGAACGGGAGGCCGGTGACCTGGGTGATGGACCGGACGTCCACCAGATACCTGGCGCGCAGCAGGGTGGCGAGCTGGCCCAGGTTCATCTCCGGGCACAGCACCCGGTCGTAGGAGCGCAGCACGTCTCCGAGGTTGGCGGGGAGCGGGTTGAGGTGGCGCACGTGCGTCTGGGCGATCCGGCCGCCGGCGCGGCGGATCCGACGGACGGCGGCGGTGATCGGGCCGTAGGTCGAGCCCCAGCCGAGCACCAGCGTCCGCGCCTCGCCGCTCGGGTCGTCGACGACGACGTCGGGCACGTCGATGCCGTCGATCTTGGCCTGGCGGGTCCGCACCATGTGCTCGTGGTTGGCCGGGTCGTAGGAGATGTTGCCCGTGCCGTCCTGCTTCTCGATGCCGCCGATGCGGTGTTCGAGCCCCGGGGTGCCGGGCACGGCCCACGGCCTCGCGAGGGTGTGCGGGTCACGCTTGTACGGCCAGAACACCTCGGTGCCGTCGTCGAGCGTGTGGTTCGGCGCGGTGGTGAACTGGACGCGCAGGTCGGGCAGTTCGTCCACCTCGGGAACCCGCCAGGGCTCGGAGCCGTTGGCCAGGTAGCCGTCGGAGAGCAGGAAGACGGGGGTGCGGTACGTCAGCGCGATCCGCGCCGCGTCCAGCGCCGCGGTGAAGCACTCGGCGGGCGTGGCCGGCGCGACGATCGGCACCGGGGCCTCGCCGTTGCGCCCGTACATCGCCTGGAGCAGGTCGGCCTGCTCGGTCTTGGTCGGCAGGCCGGTTGAGGGGCCGCCGCGCTGGATGTCGACGACCAGCAGCGGCAGCTCAAGCGAGACGGCGAGCCCTATGGTCTCCGACTTCAGCGCCACGCCGGGGCCCGAGGTGGTGGTCACGCCGAGGGCGCCGCCGAAGGCCGCGCCGAGCGCGGCGCCGATGCCGGCGATCTCGTCCTCGGCCTGGAAGGTGCGCACGCCGAAGTTCTTGTGCTTGGACAGCTCGTGCAGCACGTCCGAGGCCGGGGTGATCGGGTAGGAGCCGAGGAACAGCGGCAGGTCGGCCCGCTGGGAGGCGGCGACCAGGCCGTACGCCAGGGCCAGGTTCCCCGAGATGTTCCGGTAGGTGCCGGCCGGGAAGGCGCTGGCGGCCGGGGCCACCTCGTAGGAGACGGCGAAGTCCTCGGTGGTCTCGCCGAAGTTCCAACCGGCGCGGAAGGCCGTCAGGTTGGCCTCGGCGATCTCCGGGCGCTTGGCGAACTTGGCGCGCAGGAAGGCCTCGGTGCCCTCGGTGGGCCGGTGGTACATCCAGGAGAGCAGGCCGAGCGCGAACATGTTCTTCGAGCGGCCGGCCTCCTTGCGGGTGAGGTCGAACCCCTTGAGCGCCTCCACGGTCAGCGCGGTCAGCGGCACCGGGTGCACGCTGTACCCGTCGAGCGAGCCGTCCTCCAGGGGGTTGCTGTCGTACCCCACCTTGGCCAGGGCCCGGGAGTTGAACTCGTCGGTGTTGACGATGATCTCGCCGCCGCGCGGCACGTCCGGCAGGTTCGCCTTCAGGGCCGCCGGGTTCATCGCCACCAGCACGTTGGGGGCGTCGCCCGGAGTGAGGATGTCGTGGTCGGCGAAGTGTACCTGGAAGGAGGAGACGCCGGGGAGCGTGCCGGCCGGGGCCCGGATTTCGGCGGGAAAGTTCGGCAGGGTGGACAGGTCGTTGCCCAGTGACGCGGTCTCCGAGGTGAAGCGGTCACCCGTGAGTTGCATTCCGTCGCCGGAATCTCCCGCGAAGCGGATGATTACCCGGTCGACACGCCTGATGTTCTTCGTGTCCCGGCTCGCCTGGTCGACCTCAGTGGTCACTGCTGTAGCCCTCCTTCGAGGCGACTCTTGTCAGCCATGGTACGCGGGTGAGGGTTACCTTACTGATGAGGATCAGATCAAAGAGCAGGTGGCGGGACCCGATACCGCCTGCCGTCATGGGACCCCCGCCCCCCTGCGAGACATGGCGGTGCGCGCCCCTGACCACCGCTGGAACCCTGGTTCCAGCGTGACAGGCGCGTTAGGAATTCAGATAGGTCAGAACCGCCAGAACCCGCCGGTGATCTGTGTCACTCTGCGCCAAGCCGAGCTTCATAAAGATGTTGCTCACGTGCTTTTCGACCGCGCCGTGACTCACCACGAGCTGCGCGGCGATCGCCGAGTTGGTGCGTCCCTCCGCCATTAGTCCTAGGACTTCTCTTTCCCTGGGCGTAAGCCCGCTGAGAACGTCCTGTTTGCGGCTCCGGCCCAGCAGCTGCGCCACCACCTCGGGGTCGAGCGCCGTGCCGCCCGAGGCCACCCGCGTCACCGCCTCCACGAACTCGCTGACGTCCGCCACCCGGTCCTTCAGCAGGTAGCCCACGCCCCGGCTTGAGCCGGCGATCAACTCCGTCGCGTACTGCTCCTCCACGTACTGCGACAACACGAGCACCCCGAGATCGGGGAAGCTCTGCCGCAGCCGCACGGCCGCCCGCACCCCCTCGTCGGTGTGGGTCGGCGGCATCCGCACGTCCGCCACCACCACGTCGGGCGGCGAGCCGGCGGCCGCGAGCCCGCGCACCGCCTCGACCAGCGCCTCGCCGTCGCCGACCCCGGCGACGACCTCGTGGCCCCGGTCGCCGAGCAGCCGGGTCAGCCCCTCGCGCAACAGCACCGAATCCTCGGCGATCACCACGCGCACGTTCTGTTCTCCCCCGATCTCACGGTCTCACCGGTCTCGCGTCACCGTCACCCGACGTCGGCGCCGTCCGCCGATCGCCAGCATCTCACCTCGCCGGCGCGCCGGCCGCCGCCCGCCCGCGCCAGGGCAGTTCCGCCGTGACGGTGGTGGGGCCGCCGGCGGGGGAGTGGACGGCGAGTAGGCCGTCGACGGCGCCGAGGCGGTCGGCGAGGCCGGCGAGTCCCGTGCCCGCCGTGGGGTCGGCGCCGCCCTGGCCGTCGTCCGTGACCTGGAGCATCAGCCGGTCGCCGGCCCGCCACACGTCCACCGAGGCCCGGCGGGCGCCGCTGTGCTTGCTGACGTTCTGCAGCAGCTCAGAGGCCGTGTAGTAGGCGATGCCCTCGATGGCCTCGGCCGGCCGCAGCGGCAGGTCCACGTCCACCGCCACCGGCACCGTGCACCGGGAGGCCACGGCCGAGAGGGCCGGGCCGAGGCCACGGTCGGTGAGGATGGCCGGGTGGATGCCGCGCGCCAGGTCGCGCAGCTCCTGCAGCGCCTGCTTGACCTCGCCGTGCGCCTCGTTCACCAGCCGGGCCGCCGTCTCCGGGTCGTGCGCGATGGTCTCCTTGGCCATGCCGAGCTCCATCGCCAGCGCCACCAGCCTGGCCTGCGCGCCGTCGTGCAGGTCGCGCTCGATCCGCCGCAGGTCCGCGGCCGAGGCGTCCACCACCACCGAGCGGTCGGCCTCCAGCTGGAGCATCCGGTCGGCCGCCTCCGAGCGGCCGAGCAGCGTGGACACCAGCAGCCGGTCCACCGCCGCGAGCCCTCGGATCAGCGGCGCGGCGGCCACCATGATCAACGCGCCCACCACGGCCACCAGCGCGTACTCCCACGGGCTGTCCCAGATCCAGCCGCCGCCCTCGCCGTCCACGTTGACGCCGATCCCGGGCTCGTCGGAGTAGCGGGTGATTGTCCAGCCCCACAGCGGAAAGGTGAGACCGAACAGGCCGAAGGCCCACAGCACGGTCACCGTCGTGAACGTGAACATGGCCCACCACACGTGCAGCAGCGCGTAGGCCGTGCTCCGCCACGACACGTTGCTGCGCAGCACCGCGCCCATCCACGCCAGGGGGCCGCGCTGACCGGGCCGCAGCCGCAGCGGCTCCGGCTCGGCCACCTCAAGGCGCAGGAAGACCCTGGCCCTGGCCCGCTCGAAGCGCGCGTACAGGCGGATCAGCAGCAGCATGAGCGTCAGCAGCGGCAGCCCGACCACCAGGAACAGCAGGGCGCCGCTGACCGCGAGGCCGACCACGGCGACCAGGAAGCCGGCCAGGGCCACCGGGAAGTTCAGCAGGGCGTGCAGCCCCTCCCGCCAGGTGCGGAGGGTCAGCGGCATGCGCAACACGGTCGTCATGGTTCGGATTCCTCGGACTCGTCTCTCAGGGCTTGCTCGGCGGGGTGGCCGGCGGCGCGGTCGGGGGCGCGGTCAGCGGCGCGGTGCGGTCGCGCCAGGGCAGTTCCGCCGTGACGGTGGTGGGGCCGCCGGCGGGGGAGTGGACGGTGAGTAGGCCGTCGACGGCGCCGAGGCGGTCGGCGAGGCCGGCGAGTCCCGTGCCCGCCGTGGGGTCGGCGCCGCCCTGGCCGTCGTCCGTGACCTGGAGCATCAGCCGCCCCTCGCCGCGCCACACCTCGACCGTCGCGTGGCGGGCGCCGCTGTGCTTGCTGACGTTCTGCAGCAGCTCAGAGGCCGTGTAGTAGGCGATGCCCTCGATGGCCTCGGCCGGCCGCTCGTCGAGCTCCACGCTCACCGCCACCGGCACCGTGCACCGGGAGGCGACGGCGGACAGCGCCGGGCCGAGGCCACGGTCGGTGAGGATGGCCGGGTGGATGCCGCGCGCCAGGTCGCGCAGCTCCCGCAGGGCCTGCTTGACCTCGCCGTGCGCCTCGTCGACGAGCCGGGCCGCCGCCTCCGGGTCCCGCAGGACCGTCTCCTTGGCCATGCCGAGTTCCATCGCCAGCGCCACCAGCCTGGCCTGCGCGCCGTCGTGCAGGTCACGCTCGATCCGCCGCAGGTCCGCGGTGGCCGTGTCGGTGACCGTCGCCCGGCCCGACTCCAGCTCCGCGATCCGCCGCTCCAGGCTGTCGGACGGCGAGAGCAGCCCGCGCACCAGCGCCCGGTCCACGTTGGTGAACCAGCGCGCCAGCCACGGCAGCGCCGGCCAGGCCACGACGTAGGCGATCACCGTCAGCCAACACGTCAGCGTGGCCACCGGCAGCCGCACCACGCAGAACAGCGCGGCACGCCAGCCCACCGGATCCCGCAGCGCCGACCACAGCCGGGCCAGCAGCCCGCCGTCCCGGGCCCGGGGCAGCGGGCTCGGCTCGTCCATCCGCAGCCCGAGCAGTGCTCTGGCGCGCGCCCGTTCCCACGCGCCGACGCGACGGCAGCCGGCAAGGCCCGCGGCCAGCACCGGCAGGCCGACCACCGTCAGGGACAGCAGGACCCCGGCGTAGATCCAGACGACGACGCAGACGAAGGTGACCACCGCGAGCGGGAAGCTCAGCAGCAGATAGGCGCACTCGCGCCAGGCGCGCGCATCGAGCGCCGGGCGCGGTGGTGGCGGCTTCTCCTGTCCCCCCGGGGCGCCGCCACCGACCCGGGCGGTGGTGGTCGAGCTGGTCATGGCCCCAAGCCTGCCGGGCGTTCCCTGCGGTCGCCATGGGGTGGGTCGGTCAACGGTGGTGGGGCTATCCCCACCACCGAACTCGCGAGAGCGGTGGTCACAAGCGGCCCGCCACCCCCTAGACTCACCGGCAGTCCCCATCCCGTCCCCGGTCTGGTCGTCGGAGGCCCGAACGTGCCCGACTCACTCTCCGGCTCACTCCCCGGCTACTTCCAGGGCTACACGGTCGTCGGTCTGGTCGCGGTGGCCGGCGTGCTGTTCGTCACCGTGGCCTTCAGCGCCGGCCGGCTGCTGCGGCCCACGGTGCCGACCCCCGAGAAGCTGCTGCCCTACGAGTGCGGCGTCGACCCGGTCGGCGAGGGCTGGGCGCACACCCAGATCCGCTACTACGTCTACGCCTTCCTCTACGTGATCTTCGCCGTCGACGCGGTCTTCCTCTTCCCGTGGGCGACGATCTTCGCGGCGGACGGGTACGGCGCGGTGACGCTCGTCGAGATGTTCGTCTTCCTCGGCTTCCTCTCCGTGGGCCTGCTCTACGCCTGGAAGAAGGGCGTCCTCACATGGACGTGACCCCCCGCTCCCTCGGACCGCTGGCGCGGCTCGCCCCCCACCCCATGAAGGTGGTCCTCAACTGGGGCCGCCGCTACAGCCTGTGGGTGTTCAACTTCGGGCTCGCCTGCTGCGCGATCGAGTTCATCGCGGCGTCCATGTCCCGGCACGACTTCATCAGGCTCGGTGTGATCCCCTTCGCGCCAGGACCGCGGCAGGCCGACCTGATGGTGGTCTCCGGCACCGTGACCGACAAGATGGCGCCGGCGGTCAAGCGGCTCTACGAGCAGATGCCGGAGCCGAAGTACGTGATCTCCTTCGGCGCCTGCTCCAACTGCGGCGGCCCCTACTGGGACTCCTACTCGGTCACCAAGGGCGTCGACCAGCTGATCCCGGTCGACGTCTACGTGCCCGGCTGCCCGCCACGGCCCGAGGCGCTGCTGCACGGCATCCTCACGCTCCAGGAGAAGATCGCCGCCGAGTCGCTGCCAAGCCGCTACGCGCCGCGCCCCTCGGCCGCCGCGCTCACCAGCGGCCTGGTGGCCCCGCCGGCCCCCGAGGAGGGGCGCCGGTGACGGCTGACTGGCTGCCGGCCGAGCCGGCGGCGCTCTTCGGCGAGGGCGCCACGGCCTCCCTCGCCTACGAGGTGCTGACCGTCGACGTGCCGGCCGCCGCCTGGACCGACGCCCTCACCGTCGCCCGCGACGAGCTCGGCTGCACCTTCTTCGACTGGCTCAGCGCCGTCGACGAGCCAGGCACCGGCTTCCTGGTCTGCGCCCACGTGGTGGCGCTCGGCACCCCGCCACGGCGACTCCTGCTGCGCACCACGGTGCCGCACGAGAACGCGGCGCTGGCCACCGCGACCGGCGTGTACGCCGGCGCGGCCTGGCACGAGCGGGAGACCCACGAGATGTTCGGCGTCGACTTCCCGGGACACCCGGGGCTGACGCCGCTGCTGCTGCCGGAGAGCTTCGAGGGGCACCCGCTGCGGAAGGACTTCGTCCTGGCGGCCAGGGTCGCCAAGGCGTGGCCCGGCGCGAAGGAACCGGGCGAGTCGGGCCACGGTGGCCCCCGCCGCCGCCAGATGCTGCCGCCTGGCGTCCCCGACCCCAACGAATGGGGCCC
>NZ_SMKC01000530.1 GCF_004348315.1 Streptomyces sp. 8K308
GACCACGGCCGGCCGCCCCCGCCGCCTCACCCGCCGCCGTGCCCTGCTCGCCGCCGCCGGGCTCGTGGCCACGGTCGGTGCGGTACCCCTCGGGGCCCGGTTGCTGTCCTCAGACAGGGACAACGCCGACACGACCGCCGGGTCCGACTCCGAAGACACGATGGTGACGGTGATGTTGATGTACATGGGACTCACCGAGGCGGAGCGGGCCGTGTACCGCCGCTGGGAGGAGGACTTCGAGAACTCCCGGCGCCTCGTCACCGTCCACACCACGGTCTCCGACAACGATTACGAGCAGAAACTCCACGCCATGCGGCAGTCCAGCTCACCCCCGGACATCTTCATCAGCTGGTACTCCCAACTCGCCCGGGACGTGGCGGACGGCCTGCTCACCGACCTCACCGGGCTGGCCGGGGCCGCCACCGCCACCATGGTGCCGCCCCTGCTGGACCTCTTCCGAGTCGCCGGCCGTCTCTACGGCCTTCCCGCCCACTGCGACGCCCTCGGCTTCTGGTACAACCGGCGGCGGTTCGAGGAGGTCGCTCTCACTCCCCCGGCGACCTGGGCCGAGTTCCTCGACACCGTCCGGGCACTACGCGGGGCCGGCGTCACGCCCCTGGCCCTGGCCGGGTTCGAGCCGTGGGCATGTGCGCCGTACTGGACCTACCTCGCGATGCGGGTCGCTGGCCTGGAAGCCCTCAACACGGCCGTGCGCACCGGCGACTTCTCCGCCCCCGGCTTCTCCCGCGCCGGTGAACTGTTGGTCGAACTCGCCGGGGCCGATCCCTTCGCGCCCGGCTTCGCCACCGCGCCCTACGCGGCGGACCAGGCGAGACGGGTCGCCGTCGGCGACGCGGCCATGGAACTCGCCGGCCCGTGGGCGGCCACGATGTACGAGGATGCCGAGCCGGGCAGCTCCCAGGACATCGGGTTCTTCCCCTTCCCCACGGTCGAGGGCGGCGTGGGAACCGACACGGACGTCCTGGGCACCTGCCTCGGCTACACGGTGCGCCGCGGAGCTCCGCGGGAGGCTGCGGACCTGGCGTTCTTCCTCACCGAGGAGGAACGGCAGGCTCAAATGCCCGACATGGACAGCGGGCTTCTGCCCGTACTCCGCAACGCGCCGCAACTGCTGCCGGAGGGGCCGGCGCGCGAGCCGGCGACCCTGCTCTCCCGGGCCACCGGATTCCAGCTCTCCCTCGACCGGCTGCACAGCGCCGCGCTCAACGACGTGGTCGGACAGCAGACCGTCCAGCTGCTGACGGGCGCCACCACGCCGGCCGAAGCCGCGGACGCCATCGCCAGGGCCGCACGAGGCATCGGATGAACGAGGGCCGCGACGGTCCGCCGACCGACGCCACGCCGGCCGCTCTCAGGCCAGGAGCGTCGAAGCGGAGACGCCATCGCGGGGGTGTCCCTATGGGTTTCGTCAACCTGTGGGGGTGGGCTGGGGGGTAGAAGGTGCCGTCGCGGAGCATCGCGAAGAGCACGTCGGCTCGTCGTCTCGCGAGGCAGAGGAGGGCTTGGGCGTGATGTTTCCGCTGAGCGATCTTCTTGTCGTAGTAGGCCCTGGATCTGGGGTCGGACAGGGCCGCGAACGCGGATAGAAAGAAGGCGCGCTTGAGCTGTTTGTTTCCCCGGCGGAAAGGTTGTTCGCCGCGGATGGGGGAGCCCGAGCTGCGGGTCGCGGGGGCGAGGCCGGCATAGGCGGCGAGATGGGCGGCGCTGGGGAAGCTGCGGGCGTCGCCGACGTCGATGAGGATCCTGGCTCCGGTCCTGCCGCCGATGCCGGGCATGGACGTCAGGACCTTCGAAAGAGGGTGGGCCTCCAGCAGTTCCTCGATCCTCACTGCGAGGAGTTTGCGCTGTCGAGCACCGCCTGAAGCGAGTTGGCATGGCTGGGAACGATCAGCGCGGCCGCGTCAGTGCCCGGCACGACCACGGTCTGCTCGTCCAGGGCCGTGAAGATCTCCTCGACCAGCCGCCCGGCCGTCCTCGGCGCCTTCGGGCGCATCAGGTTCACCAGCCGACGCCGCCCGGCTTTGCGGATCTGGGCCGGGGAGCCGAACCGTTCGAGCAGCGTCAGGACGGCCGGGTGCTGGACGCGCGGGCCGATGACTCTCTCCAGGTGCGGGTGGATCTGCGTGCAGGCCCCGCAGTCGGTTGGAGATTCTCGTGGCCTCGCCCGCCAAGTCGTCGTCGAAGCCGACGATCATCTCCAGCTCGGCGATGGCTTCGTCTCCGAGTCCGATGGAGCGGAGCGTGTGCGGCATGGCGCGGGCGGCGTCCGCGATGATGAACGCGTCCCTCGCGTCGGTCTTGGCCTCGCCGGGGTAGAGGTCGGCGATCCGCCGCATGGTCAGCCCGGGCAGACAGGCGACCGGGCAGCCCATGTCCCGGGCCACCGCCAGGGGCAGGGCACCTCGAGGCCGGCTGGTCAACCACCACGAGCATGGTGCCGTGCTTCGCGGTGAGCTTGGCGAAGACCTCGCGGAGCTTCGGCTCGCTGTTGGGCCGCCGCTTGTCGAACGCCTTCTTCCCGGCCGGGGTGACGGCGGTGGCGCGGTGTTCGCCCTTGCCGACGTCCAGGCCGAGGTAGACGTCGATGTCGCTGGTGTCGATCACATGCGTCCCTCGGTCGTACTCACCCGGCCTTGCCACGGCACCGATCGCCACATCCACATTACGAAGAGCCTCCCTGCCTCCCCGAGGAGAGTCGGTGGTCATGCCCCTCATCAGCGGTCTGTCAGTGCCTCCGGGGCCGGTGACACCACCCCCCGGGCCATAGGTTCCACAGGGGGGAGCAGTCATGCCGGTCCCGGAGGCCGGGAGCCCGTTGCGGAGCCACGAAGAAGGTAACGGGGGACGGCGAGCCGCCCTCTGACGTGCGCTGGTCAGCAGGCGAGACGAGGTGAGACAAAATAGAATAGAAGGCGCATTCCACCAATCGAAGCGGAACAGAGGAAGAACGGCCGCCGCCCCGGCCGGGTTTGGTGGACGGTTCGCCGGGCACTCGGTCGGCGTGGTCTCTTATGGACCGGAGCGGCGCCTGCGCGCCGCCGCGCTGAGAGCCGGCTGGCTGACGCAGACGTTCGTC
>NZ_SMKC01000531.1 GCF_004348315.1 Streptomyces sp. 8K308
CCCCCCAGCCGGGCCCGCAGCGCACGCCCCTCTTCGACCAGTACGCCGACCCCGACGACGACCGCCACCGCCGCGCCTCCGGCGAGTGATCATCCACCCCAGAACGGATTTCGGTCCGTCCCACCCGGAGTGCTACAGTTTCCACGTCGCAAGGGCCTGTAGCGCAGCCTGGTAGCGCATCTCGTTCGCAACGAGGGGGTCAGGGGTTCAAATCCCCTCAGGTCCACAGCATGGACCGTTCCCAGTACCAGGTGGAACGGCAGACGGGAGCCCCCGCCGATCTCGATCGGCGGGGGCTTTCGCGTGGGTGCAAGCAGCGAAGTACAGCAACGGCCCTACGCGCTCCGCGCGGCGCCGCCGAGGTGTCTGCCGAGCTTCCGCAGCGCCTTGCGCGTCGCCTCGGACGGCACGTGCGTGTAGACCTCCATGGTGACCGCGATCTTGCTGTGCCGGAGGATCTGCATGGCGATGCGCGGGTGCACGTCCAGGGCGGCCAGGAGCGATCCGCAGGTGTGCCGGGTGTCGTGCAGCCGGATGCGGCGCACCCTCGCCTTGTCGGCCCGCGCGGCGAACTGCCGGTTGAAGTTCCTCGGGTCGATCGGCGTTCCGAAGCGGGTGGTGAACACGAACCCGCTCTCGGTCCACAGCTCCCCCGCCGCCGTCCGCGCGGCTTCCTGCGCCGCCCGCCGGAGCTTCAGCCCGGCGCGGCAGATGTCGGGCAGCGGCAGCACGGCTGTGGACGCCTCGGTCTTGGTCTCGTCGTGCACCAGGCGCCGCTGGATGCGCTGCAAGGAGTGCTCCACGCTCAGCTCCCCCGCGTCCAGGTCCACGCTGCCCCAGGTCAGCCCGAGCACTTCCCCGCGGCGGAGCCCGAGGACGAGCGTCAGCACGTAGGCAGGGTAGAGCGGATCGCCGGCGGCCCTGGCAGCCTCCAGGAAGGTCCGCGCCTCCTCCACGGACCAGGGCTGCGGCTTCGTCCGCCGGACCGACCGGACCTTGACCAGCCCGGCCACGTTCTTCGAGATCACCTCCTCGGTCATGGCGTGCGTGAGCGCCGACCGCAGCACGGTCCGGGCGTCCTGGACAGTCCGCCGTGACGGGAGCTGCCGGCAGCACTGGCCGACCGCGCAGCAGTGCCGCCGCTGCTTCGGGTCCCGGTGCCTCTCCGGCCGCCTGGCGTCCTTGCCCTGAGCACAGCACTGGCACTGCGTCATCAGGCCGTTGATCCACGTCCGCACGTCTCGGACGGTCAGCTTGTCGAGCCGCTTCGCCCCCAGGCCGGGGGTGATGTAGAGGCGGACGTGCATCGCGTAGGTCTCGGCCGTCTTCGGCTTCAACTCCGGCCGCACCACGTCCTTCAGCCAGTCGGCGAGGTACTGCCCCAGCGTGGGCACGCTGGTGGCCACGGGCCCCTTGCCGGCTTCGGCGTGCAGCTTGATCCACTTTTCGTGGACGGCGGTGCGGGTGGGTCCGTAGACGTACTTGCGCTTCCGCTTCCCTTCCGGAGTGGTGACCCAGGCGTAGGCGGCGAAGCCGTTCCGATAGGGGTAGATGGAGCCCTCACCGTTGCCGCGTTTGCCGCTCATGCCGCACGCTCCGCGGAGGCGTTCGCGGCGCAGTGCTGGACGTATTCGTCGACCCAGGCGGGAAGGATGCGGCGGTTGCGGCCGATCTTGACGGAGCGGATCTCGCCCGTGGCGACGAGCATCTTGGTCTTGGAGAGGCCGAAGCCGAGCATGGCCGCGACTTCGGCCGTGGTGTGCCACTTGCGGGTGATGGCCGTCGTGGTGGTCATGGGGTCGGTTCTCCTTCGGTGCCAGGCGCGGGGGCGAGGGTGGTGGAGAGCCACTGTTCGGCCGGGCTCAGGCCGGTGCCGGCGTAGGTCCAGTGGGAGAGGACGAGGGTGGTCTCCTCCCGGTCGCCGTGCGTCTGTGCGTGGCGCCATGCGGCGCGTGCGTCGCGGAGGGCGGTGAGGGTGGTGGAGTAGCGGCGGGACTTGGTGGAGAAGTGGCCGCGGAAGCCGAGCATGTGGGCCCAGGCCCGCAGCCGCAGGTGTTCCAGGTCCTTGCGGGCCCCGAGGGTCCATGCGGCGCGGATGAGGCGCCGGGCGTGCTCGGAGACGTTGAGCGTGGCCAGTTCGGCGAGGAAGCGCAGGGGGCGGTCAAGGGTGCCGGTGGCGGTCTCGGCGCCCTTGGTGGCGTACTTGGCGATGTAGCCGGCCACGGCTTGTTCGGTCAGCTCCTGGCCGTGGTCGAGGTCGGCCGACCGGATGGCGCGGACGTCGAGCTGTCGCCCGAAGCGGAAGGTGTGCGCGCGTCCGTCGAAGACGGGGCCGTTCACGGTGGCCGCGGTAGCGGCGGCGCGGATGGCGTCGGTGAGCAGTTCGGCCGTTGCCCAGTGCGGGGGCGTGCTGGGGCCGCCCTCGGGGCCGTCGAGGCGGATGACGGCGTGGAAGTGGACGGCGCCGCGCTTCTGGTACTCGGCGACCTTGGCGAAGGAGACGCGTGCGTGCTGGGCGAAGGCGCGTTGGGTGAGTCCGGCGCGCTTGGCGATCTCGCGGCGGAGGTAGATGGTGAAGCGGCGCCACAGGGCCCCGGCGTGGGCGTTCCACAGTACGGCCGCTTCGTAGTCGTAGCGGGCGGGATCGAGCGGGGTGCCGAGCCGTTCGTCGTCCGGAGCGTGGGTGTGGCCGCAGCGGCAGGCGGGGCGTTGGGCGGGCCTGTTGTGGACCGGGCCGAAGCCGGGCGCGGTGAAGGTGGCGAAGACTCTCGGATGCGCCCCGACACGCTCGGGCACGCCCTTGCCTCCTTTCAGTCCGGCGGTGATGAGGTGGTAGGTGTCGCGGCGGTAGGTCTCGGCGCAGGCCGCGCAGCGGGTGGCGCGGCGGTTGTTGCAGCGGGTGAGGAGGTGTCCGGCGGGCAGGGTGCCGGATTCGAGGTGGGCCAGGACGTCGCCGATCTCTCCGGTGGTGGTGTCGAGGTGGTGTTCGGTGCGGTGGCCGGCGAGGCGGATGGGGCGGGTGCAGCCGCCGAGGCCGGTCAGCTGCCGGGCGAGGGAGGGCAGGTTGCCCAG
>NZ_SMKC01000532.1 GCF_004348315.1 Streptomyces sp. 8K308
CCCCCCACCGCACCACGACGCGTCGCGGCCGCCCCCGCCTCCACGTCTACGGCCGCACCGGCCAGCCCTGTCTCACCTGCGCCACCCCCGTCCGCGTCACCGCAGACACGTACGAAACCCCGGGCCGCGAGCGCCCGACCTACTGGTGTCCCACCTGCCAACGCGGCCCGGGACCGCGCGGGCCGCTTCCGGTTGGGGGCGTTCGGTGAAAACCCGGGACCGGCTCTGAACCCACCGGCCTTCGAGGCACAATGGCCGGTGATGACCCCGCCCGCCACATACGGCCCGTTCGCACATCTCACGACGCCGAACGCGGACTTCTACCGACAGGTGATGCGCGTCTTCCTCGTCGCCAAGGAGCGGTTCGCCGTACACCTGCGTCCGGAGGACGTCCAGCTCGCGCTGCCCGACGATTGGCAGCCGGGCACCGTGGACGAGGTCACCAGAGCCCTCGACAGCCTCGTCGGCTGGGGCAACCTGCGCGCCGACCCGGACACCGGGCGGGTCACCGCGGTCGAGGACTTCTACCGGAGGCGGTTCGTCTACCAGCTCACCCGGGCGGGCGAGGCGGCCGAGGAGGCCCTGGCCAGCTATGACGAGGCCCTGGGCAGGCGCGGCGCGCTCCAGGCGGTCGCCCTGCACGACATCATCACCCACCTGCGGGCGTTGCTCGCCCTGGCCGCCGAGCAGTCGCCCGACCCGGCCAAGACCCATCTCGCGCTCGATGCCCTGACCAGCCGCTTCTCCGCCCTGGCCGAGAACGCCCGCGCCTTCATGGGCTCCCTCCAGCGCACCATTGACCTGCACGAGGTCTCCGAAGCCGGCTTCCTCGCCTACAAGGACCAGCTCATCCAGTACCTGGAGCGGTTCATCCAGGACCTGATCACGCTCGGCGGGCGCATCGCCCAGCTCGTCGAGGAGTTGGAGGGCCGTGCCATCGGCTCGCTGCTGGCCGTCGCCGCGGCCCGGGAGGCGGCCGACGCGTCGCCCGAGGAGGCCGACCGCGCCGAGCGTGCCGCGCTCGAGCGCTGGACGGCGCGCTGGTCGGGCCTCGCCGCGTGGTTCGTCAGCCGGGAGGCGCACCCGGCACAGGCCCGGCTGCTGCGGGCCAGGGCGCTCGGCGCCATCCCCCAACTCCTCGCGGTCGTCCGGGTGCTCAACGAGCGGCGCGCCGGCCGTTCCGACCGCTCCGCCGACTTCAGGACACTCGCCCGCTGGTTCGCCGAGGCGCCCGACGACGCGTCCCGGCACCGACTGTGGCGCGCCGCGTTCGGGCTCTACTCCGCACGCCACCTCGCCGTCGACGCCGACACCCTCGCGGAGCGCGCGGCCCACCCGGTCGCGGCGGGCACCCCCTGGTCCCAGGCTCCTCCGCTCCGCGTCAGCCCCCAACTGCGGCGCACCGGCAGCTACGAGCGGCGCGGCCGGGCCCGCCGCGTCGAGGACCGCTCGACCGCCCGCCGCCGGCTCGCCGAACTGGCCGTCAAACAGAACGCGGAGACCACCGCCGCCCGGGCCCGCCTGGCCACGTCAGGGCCGGTCCGGCTCTCCGCGCTCGGCGAGCTCGACCCGCTCGCCTTCGGCCTCTTCCTCGGACTGCTCGGCGACGCGCTGGCCACCTGGCGCCCCGGCATGACCCACACCAGCGCGACCAGCAACGACGGCTCCATGGAGATACGCCTCACCGCCCTGCCCGGCGCCCCGCGCGCCGAGATCCACACCCCCTCGGGCGTCTTCCGCGGCCCCGACCACCTGGTGGAGATCGTCGACCTCACGGAACGCCTCACCGCACGACGCACGGCGGGAGGCGACGACCGGTGAGCACGCCCCTCGCCGAGGTGCTCGACGGGCAGCACGCCGCCGACCTGCGGAAGGCGGCCCGCGCCCTGCTCAGGGAGTCACTGCTCCTGGCGCGCGGCCCGCACGCCGACTCCTTCCGCCTCGTCCGCCGCCACGCCGCCGAACTGCGCGAGTGGTTCGACCGCAACACCGGCTGGTCCCTGCACGTCGACGGCGAGACCGCCCGGCTGCGCAGGACGCCCGGCACCCTCACCGACCCCACGCACCCCGCGCACGAGGCCGGCCGCGCCGCCGCCCCGTTCACCCGCCGCCGCTACGTCCTGCTCTGCCTCGCCCTCGCCGTCCTGGAGCGCGGGGAGGCGCAGACCGCGCTCGGCCGCCTCGCCGACCAGGTCGTCCTGGAGGCCGCCGCCCCCGAACTCGCCGCCGCCGGCATCCGGTTCACCCTCGACGAGCGCGACGAGCGCCTCGACCTGGCCGCCGTCGTCCGGCTGCTGATCCGGCTCGGCGTGCTCCGCCGGATCGCCGGCGACGAGGACGCCTACGTCTCCGGCGTCGGCGACGCCCTCTACGACGTCGAACGCCGCGTGCTCGCCGGGCTGCTCGCCACCCCCCGCGGACCGTCCCTCGTCCAGGCCACCGGATTCGAGGACCGGCTCGCCGAGATCACCGCCGAGACCGCCCTGGACAGCGACGAGTTGCGGTTCCGCGCCATCCGCCACACCCTCACCCGCCGGCTGCTCGACGATCCGGTGCTCTACTACGACGAGTTGACCGAGGCCGAGCGCGCCTACCTCACCCGGCAGCGCGGCTTCCTCACCGCCCGCGTCACCGAACTCACCGGGCTCGTCCCCGAGGTGCGCGCGGAAGGCATCGCCATGGTCGACCCGGACGACGACCTCACCGACCTCCGCATGCCCGAACAGGGCACCCGCGGCCACGCCACCCTGCTGCTCGCCGAACACCTCGCCGCCGCGGAAGGTCCCGTCACCATCGCCGCGTTGCGCCAGCGCGCCCGCGAACTGGCCGTCGAACACGCCGGGTTCTGGGCCAAGACCGCCAAGGAACCAGGCGCCGAGGAGTGGCTCGTCGCCCAGGCCGTCGACCGGCTCGTCGCCCTCGGCCTCGTCACGCTCCGCACGGGCGCGGTGGTGGCACGCCCCGCCCTCGCCCGGTACGCGGTCGGTGACCCCGTCGTCCGCGACCCCGCCGGAGACCCGCCGCGACCAGGAAGGACCCCCCGCCGATGACCGC
>NZ_SMKC01000533.1 GCF_004348315.1 Streptomyces sp. 8K308
CCGCGGCGTCAGCTCCAGGTCCCCGCGGACCGGGTGGCGCCGCCACGGTGACCGCGCCTCGCACACCCCCTGCTGCTGACCAGTAGATTCCGATAGACAGGTGTGTCACAACTGGGGGCCCGGATTCCTATGATGGGCGAACGGCACCGGGACCTGGCCCGCCAGGCAGGCCCTGCAGGCGGTGAAGACGGCGCGTAGTGGTGGAGGGGTCGATGACTCAGGGGGCCGGCCAGGCACCGGAGGAGTGGCACGGCGTGGACCAGCCCGCGGACCCGGGTCGCGGAGGCGGTCCGCAGGATGATCTCTACACGCCCACGGTGCCTGATCTCCCCGTGATGGAGGGGGCGGGTGCGCTCTATGTGGTCGGCGATGTGCACGGCTACCTCGACGAGCTGCGTGCCGCGTTGCGCGAGGCCGGCCTGACGGACGCCTCGGACAACTGGATCGCGGGCAACACCCGGCTGTGGTTCCTCGGCGACTTCACGGACCGCGGCCCCGACGGCGTGGGCGTGCTCGACCTGGTGATGCGGCTCTCCGCCGAGGCCGCGGCGGCCGGCGGCTACTGCAAGGCCCTGCTCGGCAACCACGAGCTCCTGCTGATCGGCGCCAGCCGGTTCGGCGACACCCCCGTGGAGTCGGCCGCCGGCACCGCCTCTTTCCAGGCCGCCTGGCTGCTGAACGGCGGTCAGCGCACCGACATGGAGCGGCTGCAGGACCACCACGTCCAGTGGATGTCCAGGCTCGACTCGATGGCCCTGGCCGACGGCCATCTGCTGCTCCACTCGGACACCACCGCCTACCTCGACTACGGCTCCACCATCGGCGACGTCAACGACGCGATCTGGCAGGCGCTCCAGCGCAACAGCGTGGAGGAGACCTGGGAGCTGTTCCGCAAGTTCACCAAGCGGTTCGCCTTCCGCGACGAGGACGGGCCGCAGGCGGTGCGGGAGCTGCTCGACACCTATGGCGGCAAGCGGGTGGTGCACGGCCACAGCCCGATCCCGTATCTGACGGGCGAGGGCCTGGGGGGCGCGGACGCCGAGTCGGAGGGCGCGGAGGGCGAGGAGAGCGCACCGGGCGTGCGCGGTCCGCACGTGTACGCCGATTCTCTTGCCATCGCCATGGACGGCGGAGTGACCATGGCCGGAAAGCTGCTGGTCGCGAGGCTGCCGTTGCCCGAGTAACCGGCGGACACTGTTTCCCCCCGGCTTCACCGAGCGTTGTCCCGCGTGCTCGGCCGCGTAGTCGGGCGGCGGAGAGCTGTCAGGGTGGGCGGCTCAATTGTTTTGGCGAATTCGGGAATTCCCTGTCACCAAGGCCGAATGCGCTCTACCATCAGGGTCCGCTCACCAGCTTGCTGCCCAAGAGGCCCTGGGGACGCATATGAACAGCGCTGACGGATTGCCGCCGGAGGATCAGGCCGATTTCGAGCGGATCCTCGACGAGGCGCTGCGGACTGCCCGGCTTTCGGCCGGCGCCGACGGTTTCGAGGTCGAGAGGGTGCGGTCGCTCGCGATGGACGCCCTGCCGGAGATCGCCTCGGCCGCCGACGAGGAGTACCGCCGACTGGTCGCGCTGCGGCGGTCGTTGGGGGTGCCCGGCGGGGGCGTCCCGGGTCCTGGACCGTCCCCCGGCAGGGAGGAACGTTCCGCCGGGGTCGGCCTCCTGGCCGTCGTCACCACGCTGGTGCCGGTGCTGGCGGCGATCGCCGCCGTGGTCTTCCTGCTGCTCGGCTACGCGCTGCGGCTCGCGGAGCCGGAGCCCGGCATCGCCGAGCGGATGCGCGCGGTGGGCTGGGTGTTCGCCGCGGTGGCCGGGTTCGGGCTGCTGGCGGCGCTCGGCGGCCTGGTGGTCGCCGCCGCGCGGAACGGCGCGTCGACCGCGATCCGTGCCTCGGTGCCGGCCGAGGAGCTGGCGCGGGCGCGCGAGGAGTGGCGGCGCGCCTTGCACGACCAGGGCGTGGTGCCGTTCGTGCGGGCCGCCGGCGGTCGGCACCACCCCCAGGGGCGAACGCCGCGCCTGCGGTTCTCGAGCCCCGACTTCTCGAGCCCGGACTTCTCCAGCTCGGCCGGCGCCGCGCCGCGGGTGCGGCCGCGCTACAGCCACCCGAGGTTCTCCGGGCCCGCGTTCGGCCACCCGGCGTTCACCAGCCCGGCGGACGGCGAGGACGAGCCCTCCGCCCGCCCCGGCTACGCGAGTCCGGACTTCACCAGCCCCAAGGACCCGGACTAGGGTCCGGCCGGCGGGCGGTCTCGGCCCAGGAGGCGCTCGATGACCCGAGCCACGCCGTCCTCGTCGTTGGAGAGGGTGTGGTGCGGCGTCGCGGCCAGCACCGCCGGATGGGCGTTGGCCATGGCGTACGCGGTGCCCGCCCAGTCGAGCATGGCCAGGTCGTTAGGCATGTCGCCGAACGCCACCACCTCGGTCGGGTCGACGCCGAGCTCACGGCAGCGGCCCGCGAGCGTGCTCGCCTTGCTGACCCCAGGTCCGCTGATCTCCAGCAGCGCCGTCGCGTTGGAGCGGGTGAACTCGCCGTGTTCGCCGGCCACCGCGCGGCCGAGGGCCAGGAACGCGTCGGGGTCGAGGCTGTCGTGGTGGGCGAGCAGCTTCAGCACCGGTTGCCCGCCGAACGCCGCGTCGTCCGACAGCAGCGACTCGGCGGGCGCCACCCGGGACGCGGGGTCCGCGACCATCGGCGCGTACCCGGGCTCGTGGTGGAAGCCGGCGGCGCGCTCCACGGCGAACGCCACCCCGGGTGCGGCGGCGCGCAGGGCGCGCACGATGGCGAGACCGTTGTCGAGCGGCAGCGGCCGGGTCGCGACGAGCTCGCCGCCGCGCCGCAGGTCGACGACGGCGGCGCCGTTGCCGCAGATGGCCAGACCGTGGGCCGGCACGTGGGCGCTGACGGGGCCCATCCAGCGAGCGGGCCGGCCGGTGACGAAGAGGACGTGGATGCCGGCGGCCTCGGCGGCGGCCAGCGCGGCGACGGTGCGGGGCGAGACGGTCTTGTCGTCGCGCAGCAGGGTGCCGTCGAGGTC
>NZ_SMKC01000534.1 GCF_004348315.1 Streptomyces sp. 8K308
GCATGTCGATGAGTGCCATGAGGGTGCTCCAGGGTGTATCCGAAACGCCGCCGGCTGCTCCCGAAACGGGATCCGGCGGCGCCGAAACGAAGTGGGGTGGGCCCGAAACGAGGCCGCCCGGCGGCGGCCGAACGGCAGACTCGGGGCGAAACAGGGGCGTGGCCCCACCGGGTGTTCGAGCGCGACAGCCGGTCAGCCCGCCCGGTACGCGTGGGGGTGTGAGGCGGCGCTCACAGCGAGTGGTTGGACCGGGTGGCGAGCCGGCAGAACTGGCCTCGTGGCGCCCCACGCGCCATCGCGCACCGCCCGAGTACTGGTGGGCGGCGCGCGATGGCGGCAAGAGCGGCGATGGCGAGCGGTGTTGTGACGTCAGACCTCGTCCGCGTCGGTCAACAAGATCTGCAGGAGAGTCAGGTCCACTGCGGAGTCCAGATAGCCGACCTGCGGCGTGTCGGGCTGCGGGTCGTTCTGGTACACGTCGGTGCGCAGGCCGTTAGTGTCGTTGGAGTCGGGAGAGTCGTGCACGGATGGCTCCTCGTGATGTGAAGTGGTGGGCGACGGGCAGGGTCCTGCGGGCGCGTATGAGCGGATCGGTGACGGGGCTACCAGTCGCCGAAGGTGCAGACCGGGCCGCATCCGGCGGTGCGGCAGTTGTGAGCGCGGATCTCCTCTCGCCGGGCGTCATCGAGCGCGTCCCGCTGGCGGCGATTGAGGTTCCAGCGAACCGGCTCAGCGCCAGCCGCCAGCTCCGCGCAGCGCGGACAACCGTCCACGCGTCGGCCGAAGTTCGGGCCGTGGGTGTGCTTCGTCGTCACGGCTCCCGCCTCCCGGCGAGCGTCGTGTCGGCCGGGGCGTCCGGCTTGCTCACGTACCCGTACCTGGTCCAGCGCCACCAGACCTTGGATGCCGGCAGCCGATCCAGGTCCGGGGCGTTCCACGCCTTCCCCCACCCGGACGGTGTGGCGCCGTGCTTCTCGGCGCAGGCCTGGGCTTCCTCCACGCTGTGGTGGACGCTGTGGAGCCGGCCCCATTCCAGGAGCAGGATCAGGCCCTCCCGCCCGGCTGCCTCCCGCAGCAGGGTCAGTTCCTCGCGCTCCTGGTCGCGGCCGGCGAGGGCCTCGCGCAGCTGCTCGTGGGCCTGGTCCCGCTCGCGTTCCAGCTCCCCCATGGCGCGGCTGGCGGTGTCCCTGGCTGCGGCCAGGGCCGGCACGTGCGGGCCGGTCAGGCCCAGCGCCGGTGCCGACCGGGTGAGGATCGTCGCGACCTCGTTGATGGCGCGGTCGGGCTGGGACGCGTAGTGGCTCAGGGTGCGCGAGATGTTGGCCGCCACATCGTGCGCGACGGCCAGGTCCTCGCGGGCCTCGTGCAGCTGCTCTAGGAGGCGCGCGAGGTCCTCGCGCACGGTCTTCGCGTCGCTCCGTTCGTTGTCGACGGCCGTGAGCGCGTCGCGCAGTTGCTCGTGGGCGTCCTCGAGTTCGCCCTCGAGGACGGTGACGCGGTCGAACGCGGCGTCGGCCTGGGTGGCCTCGCGGACGTAGAGGTCGTGCCAGTTGTCGGCGTTGAGGGCGGCGGCCTGGCCGGCGTCGGCCTCGGCAGCGAGCTCGCGCACGGTCGTGGCGCGCACGAGGCGGATCGGGATGTTCACGTCTTGGTCTCCTGCCGGAGTGGGCGGTGGATGTCGGCGACGCGGTGGCCGCGGTCCAGAGCCGCGGCCACCGCGTGGTGCGCGGCCCGCAGGGCCCGGATCGCCACCGGAGCGCGCACGCCGACGACGGCGATCACGCGGGAGGCGACGGCGATGGCCCTGCGGGCGCGTATGACGGTCGGGTCGGCCACGCGGCTAGTTGCCGCAGACCGGGCAGCAGGTCCCGGAACGCTTGAGGACGTTGGGGCGGCCCTCGATGATGCAGGTCTGGCAGGGGACGTCCCCCATCAGCGGCATCGGCGGCCGGGTGTCCCCCAGGGGCAGACCGGCCACGTCGACGGTGCCGACGACGTGCGGGTGCTGGCGGTACGGGGGCTCGTCGGACGGCGCGCGGTCGTGCCGGCCGGGGTTCGGTGGCCGGTTCGGCAGCGGGGGCTTGTCCTCGAGGGCCGGACCGGTCGGGGCGAGCGCGGTGTCGGTCTCGTCCCGCTCGAAGCCGCGCTCGTCCTCCTCGCGCTGGATGCGGCGGATCTCGTCGTCGAGCAGGCTGTCGACGGCGGCCGCCAGGAGCGCGATGTCGGCCGCGTAGCCCCAGGTGAGGCCGCACGCGGTGCAGCGCCAGGCGCCGCCGGACGACGCCATGCTGATGCCGCAGCAGATCGGGCCGGCCGTGGTCCAGGGGGCGCCGGGGCCCTTGCCGTGGTCGGGGCAGTGCTCGCTGTCGGTCTGCGCCCAGGTGCAGTTGTCGTTGCCGGTCGACAGGGCCGGTAACGCGACGGGTTCCGGCAGGGTGGTGATGTGGGGCATGATCGTGCCCACGCGATCAACTCCTCAGTTGCGTGAGGTGGTTGGTTGTGAGCGGCCCCGGCGTCTTGTCCACGTCCGGGGTCGCGCTCTTGTTCTGGGTGGGGTCCTGCGGGCCCCCTGCACGCCGCCGCGCCGCCCCTGTGTTGCTGGGGCGGCGCGGCGGCGACAGGTAACCGACAGGCGGCTAGCGGGTGATGCGGGCGGCTCCCGGCTTCAGCGGAAGGCGCGGGGTCTCGGTGTGCGGCTTGGCGCCCTGCGGGAGCCGGCTGCTCTTGGTGAGGTCGACCGAGGCGCTGACCTCGTCCCACTCCCGGCGCCGGCGCGCCGGCAACGCGGCCGCGAAGGCGCGGTCCGCCTGCCGCTCCAGCCGCTCCCGGTCCTTGTCCGCCTTCCGACGGGCTGGCTCCTGGTAGAGAAGGCTGACGTAACGGGCGGCCAGCTTGGCGCCGTCCGCGCAGTGCGCACGGCCGACACAGCCGGCGCAGCCGCGGCGGTGCGCGTGGTAGGTCTCGCGGGCGTCCGACGCCCGGGGGATCGGCCTGTCGAGCTGGGTGACGGCGGGGGCCTTGGG
>NZ_SMKC01000535.1 GCF_004348315.1 Streptomyces sp. 8K308
CCTCGGCACGCCGGACGTCACCATCCCCCCGCTCGTCGAGGACCTGCTCCCCAGCCTCGGCCTCGACATGAACGAGAAGTAGCCCCCGGCGGGGGGGCAGGTGCCGGCAGCGGCCCTGCCCCCGCCCGGACAGGCCCTAGAAGAACACCGACCTGCGGGCCACCAGCAGCTTGTAGAGGGTGTGCTGGATCGTCTCCCGCACCTGGTCCGTCAGTTGGAACATCAGCATCGGGTCCTCCGCCGCCTCAGGCGGCTGGTCCCTGGTCTCCAGCGGCTCGCCGAACTGGATGGTCCACTTCGTCGGCAGCGGCACCGCGCCCAGCGGTCCGAGCCAGGGGAACGTCGGTGTCACCGGAAAGTACGGCAGACCGAACAGCCGCGCCAGCACCCGGGAGTTCCCCACCATCGGGTAGATCTCCTCGGCCCCCACTATCGAGCACGGCACGATCGGCACCCGCGCCCGCAGCGCCGTCGCCACGAAGCCGCCACGCCCGAAGCGCTGCAGCTTGTACCGGTCGGAGAACGGCTTGCCCAGCCCCTTGAAGCCCTCCGGCATCACGCCGACCAACTCGCCGCGCTCGAGCAGCTCCTGCGCGTCCTCCGCGCACGCCAGCGTGTGCCCCGCCTTCCGCGCCAACTCGTTGATCATCGGCAGCTGGAACACCAGGTCCGCGCCGAGCAGCCGCAGATGCCGCTCGGCCGGGTGCCGGTCGCGCACCGCGACCTGCAGCATCAGCCCGTCCCACGGCAGCGTGCCCGAGTGGTTCGCGACGATGAGCGCGCCGCCCTCGGCCGGCACGTTCTCGATGCCCCGCACCTCGACCCGGAAGTACCGCTCGAACATCGGCCGGAGCAGCCGCAGCAGCACCTCGTCCGTCAGATCCTGGTCGAAGCCGAAGTCGTCGACCTCGTAGTCGCCGGTGAGCCTGCGCCGCAGGAAGGCGAAGCTCCGCGCCAGCGCCTGGTCGAGCCCGCCGGCCTGGCGTTCGGCGACCTTCCCGGCCAGCGCCGTCAGCGACGCCTCGCCAGCCGGCTCCTCCTCGTCCCGCGACCGCCGGCCGCCCCCCTCGCCGATCGGGCCGATCGGAATGACCTTGGCGTCAGCCATGCCGCAACGCCCCTTCCATCCGGTCAAGGGCGCGCCCCACCCGCTCGGGGGCCAGCAGCCCGGGGCCGTGCGCCGCGGCGAAGTCCGCGAACGCGTCAGCCGTCGTGTACTCCAACGGGCCGCCGAGCGCCGCCCGCAGCCGCGCCGTGCTGACCACCCGGCCGTGCACCAGGGCCCTGAACTGCTCGCCGGATATCCCGTCGACGCCGGCGGCCCGCAACAGCATGCCGAGCCAGGGCGTCAGCGATCCGGCCACCGGCACCGTGGGCCGGCCGAGTCGCCGCGCCGCCTGGGAGAGCAGCAGCACGCCGTCCCCCGCCACGTTGAACGTGCCGACGAGCTCAGGATCGCGCACCGCGGCCGCCAGCACCTCGACCGCGTCGTGCTCGTGCACGAACTGCAGCCGGGGGTCGAAGCCCAGCACCGTGGGCAGCACGGGGAGCCGGAAGTAGGCGCCGAGCGCCGACTCGGCGCCGGGCCCCAGCAGGTGCGCGAACCGCAGCACCGTCACCGCGACGTCCGGGCACCGCCGCCCGAACCCCCGCACATAGCCCTCAATCTCGGCCACGTCCTGCGCGAACCCGCCGCCCGGCTGCGCCCTCGCCGGCGCGCCCTCGGAGACGACCGCCGGGTCGCGGCTCCCGCTGCCGTAGACCTGGGTGCTCGACGCGACGACGAGGCGCCGCAGCCCCGGCACCTTCTGGCAGGCGCCCAACAGCTGGAGCGTGCCCAGCACGTTGCGCTCCTTGACCGCGGCACGGCCCACGCCGGGCGAGGCCGCGACCCCCTGGACGTCCAGGTGCACCACGGTGTCGACGCGGTACTCGGCCAGCACCGTCACGATCGACGGCTGCCTGATGTCGGCCCGCACGAACCGCAGGTCGCCGAGCGGATAGCCCGGCCGGCGCGTGTCCACGCCGACGACCAGGTCCACCGCGGGATCGCGCCTGATCTGCCGCACGAACCGCCCGCTCAACTGCCGCGCGGCACCCGTGACGAGCACGGTCCTGCCCACAAGCGCACACCCCCGCTCCACACCCCACTCCACGAACGCATGAGGCCCTCCCGTCGACACGGACGGGAGGGCCGAATCAGCGGCGCTCGCTCACTTCTTGTTGCGGCGCTGCACGCGCGTACGCTTCAGCAGCTTACGGTGCTTCTTCTTCGCCATCCGCTTGCGCCGCTTCTTGATAACAGAGCCCACGACTACCCTCGCTCACTTCGCTTACTCGGTGCGGGGCGTCCGAGCCCACACGACCTACATGGGGTCAGCCTACCGGTCACCGAGTGATACGGGTTAATCGAGGGGCGCCGAGAAGCACTGTCCCCTGTCAGGCGCTTTCCACGCCGACAAAGGACTCCCTGAGGTACTCGTGGACCGCCTGCTCGGGAACCCGGAAGGACCTTCCCACCCGGATCGCGGGCAGATGACCGGCGTGCACCAGGCGGTACACCGTCATCTTGGAGACTCGCATCACCGCGGCGACCTCCGCCACGGTCAGGAACTTGGCCTCGCTCAGAAGCCTTTCAGCAGCCATGTAACACCTGACCTTCCGCACATGTCGGACACCGGCTTCCCCTCCGGTGACTCCCTCTCGCATGTGCGCTCCTCCCCAGATTAGGGGCGGGTGATGCGAGTGGGGAAGAGGTGCCCCAACCGGCCGTTTACAACGAGCGGGCTCTTAACGTGACAGAGAAGCCCGTTTGAGCACATAGCGCGCGAGCGGTTCACCGTGGCGGGCCCGGCACGAGTCAGCGGGTGGAACCGCTGCGGAAACGCTGCCCCCCGCCTGCCCCGCGAAC
>NZ_SMKC01000536.1 GCF_004348315.1 Streptomyces sp. 8K308
CCCCGACATCGGGGTGCGCCCTCTCGCACGCGGTCGCCGCCGCGTCAGTTGTGACCGAACCGCCGCTCGCGCTTCCGGATCTTCGGCTGGTCCATCGTCGCGTCGGACGGCGAGGGACTCGATCCGGAGCCGGGACTCGGCCGATCGGCTCGCCGGGGATCCTGCCGCGGTCGCCGGTCGCGGTTCTTGTTCTTGGCCATGATCGCCTCCAGGCTGGGACAGAAGGAAACGTCGGGTAGACCACGGGCCCGCGACCAGATTCGCACGGCGCACCATACTTCGCATTCCGGGCGGGGTGCCCGGCGGATTCGCCACGCCGAAGATCGAGTTGGCGCAGATAACGGCGCTTCGGTCGGGCAGACTCAAGGCGGGCAGACTGAAGAAGACACTTCTGTGAACGTTCTGGTGAGCGAGGTGCAACGTGGACCGCTGCGTCGTCCTGGTAGATGCCGGCTATCTGCTGGGCGCCGCCGCCAGCCTGCTCGCGGGCGAACCGGCCCGCCCACGCATCACCGTCGACCACGCAGCCCTCATCCAGGCCCTTCGTGAACGCGCCGAGGCCGACACCGGCCGTGAGCTGCTGCGCATCTACTGGTTCGACGGCGCCCCCGACCGGGTGCCCCAGCCGGAGCACCGCAGGCTGCGGGTGATGCCGCGGGTCACCGTGCGCCTCGGCGCGCTCACCCGCAGCGACGGCCGCTGGGCGCAAAAGGGCGTCGACGCCGCCATGCACGCCGAGCTCACCGAGCTGGCCCGCAACCGGGCCTGCGCCGACATCGTCCTGGTCACCGGCGACGGCGACCTGCTGCCGGGGCTCATGTCCGCCAAGGAACACGGCGTCGCCGTCCACCTGTGGGCCGTCCAGGCCGCCGACGGCGACTACAACCAGTCCGAGGACCTGGTCGCCGAGGCCGACGAGCGCCGCGTCCTCGACCGCGCCTGGATCACCCGCGCCGTCCGCGTCAACGAGGCGCCGGCCGCCGACACCGCGCACCCCACCCCGCGCCCCGAGATCGCCGCCATCCTCGCGGCGCCGCTCCCCGAGACCACCGGCACCGGCGGCGAGGCGGGCCGGCCGGCCCGGGTGCCGGCGGGCAAGAACGGCTCGGCCCCCGAGACCGAGGAGGGCTGCGCCCCAGAGCACCGCGCGCCGGCTGCCGCGGGGGCACCCGCGACCGGCGCCAAGGGCGTCCCCACCCCCAAGGACCTCGCCTCCCTCGGCCGCCCCGCGCCCGCCGTCGGGCACAGCGGTCCGCCGCCCACCGCCACCCTGCGCTGGTCTTCCGACCGCGGCTGGGTCGACCGGGGCACGCCCGAGGAGTCGCCCGAGACCGCAGCCCTGCCGATGCTCTCCCAGCTCACCACCGCCGAGCAGCGGTGGGCGGACCGCGAGGAGGACATCACCGCCGTCAGTGGCGACCCGTTCGAGGTGGGCCAGGTGTTCGCCCGCCGCTGGGCCGAACGCCTGATCTCGGCCCAGCACTTGGACCGCCTCTCCACCGAGTACCCCCGCATCCCTCACCGCATCGACGGCGAACTGCTGCGCTACGCGGCCCGGTTCGGGCTGCTGGCGCACAAGGACGACCAGATCGACGAGCAGGATCGTTACGCGATCAGGGCCGGCTTCTGGCGCGAGGTCGACACCAGGACGGGCGTCGAGCGGGCCTCCTGACCCGCCCCGGCGGCCGACCGGCCCGTCGCGCGGCGTAGGCTCGTGCACCGTGGCCTCATCTACCGCACGGGCCGAGGCCCGAACTCCCGCACCGCCCAGTGCCCCGGCCGAGGCCGCGCTGACCGTCCGCGGTCTCGTCAAGACCTACCGGTCGAGGGGCCAGGGCTGGCGTCCAGGGCGGCGGCGGGCGGCGCCCGCGCCACCGGTCGTCGCGAACGACGGCATCGACCTCGACGTGGCCCGCGGCGAGATCTTCGGCCTGCTCGGCCCCAACGGCGCGGGCAAGACCACCCTGGTCCGACAGCTCACCGGGCTGCTCCGCCCCGACGCCGGCACCATCAGGCTCCTCGGCCACGACCTCGTCCGCCACCCGGGCCACGCCTCCCGGCTGCTCGCCTACCTCGGCCAGGAGTCCAGCGCGCTCGACGAGCTGACGGTCTCCCTGGCCGTCGAGACCACCGCCAGGCTCCGCGGCCTTGACGCGCCAGCCGCGCGCCGCGAGCGGGACGCGGTGCTTGACGAGCTGGCGCTCGGGCCGCTCGCCGGCCGCCCGCTGAAGCGGCTCTCCGGCGGCCAGCGGCGGCTCGCCTGCGTGGGCGCGGCGCTGGCCGCGCAGCGGCCACTGCTGGTGCTCGACGAGCCGACCGCCGGCATGGACCCGGTCGCCCGGCGCGCCGTCTGGTCCGCACTCGACCGGCGCCGCGAGCGGGACGGCACCACGGTGCTGCTGGTCACGCACAACGTCACCGAGGCCGAGACCGTCCTCGACCGGGTCGCGGTGCTCGACGCCGGCCAGGTCATCGCCTGTGACAGCCCGGCGGGGCTTCGGTCGCTGGTCAGCGCCGAGGTCCGGCTCGAACTGGTCTGGCGCGACGAACCGCCGCTGCGGGTGCCGGCGCTCGCCGCGGCGCTGGCCGCGGCCACGGTCGCCGGCCGCCGCTGGACGCTCCGCCTCCCGGCGGACGACGCGCGTGCGCTCGTCACCACGCTCACCCAGGGGCCGGCCTTCGCGGCGCTCGACGACTTCACGCTGACCACGCCGAGCCTGGAGGACGTCTACCTGGCCCTCGGCGGGCGCGGTGAGGGGTTGGACCGCGAATGAGGTGTCGCCTGGCGGCTGACCCTCGAAGGCGGCCCGTACCCCCGCGTGCCTGCTGCTTCGGCCTCGACGCGGGTTTCTTCCCCCTGTCGCTTATTCACATCTGAC
>NZ_SMKC01000537.1 GCF_004348315.1 Streptomyces sp. 8K308
GGGTGGTGGAGGGCCTGCGGATCGACCACCCGGACGGGCTCGCGGACCCGGGCGGCTATCTGGCGCGGCTGCGGGAGGCGTGCGGCGAGGGGGTGTGGATCGTGGCCGAGAAGATCCTGGGCCCGGACGAGCGCCTGCCGGCCGCCTGGCCCGTCGCCGGCACCACTGGCTACGACGCGCTGCGGCACGTCGACGCGATGTTCGTCGACCCCGAGGGCCACGCCCGACTGACCGACACCTACCGGGAGTTCACCGGCGTCGCGCCGGAGGCGGGCGGCGCGTGGGCGGAGACCGTGCGGGCCGCGGGACACCGGATGATCGGGCATGAACTCGCCGCCGAGGCCGCGCGCCTGGCCCGAGCCGCCGAGGCCGCCTGCCTGGCCGATCCCGCGCTGCTCCGCCGCGACCACGCGCCCTGGGCGCTGCGCGCCGCGCTGGTCGAGCTGCTGGTGCGGCTGCCGGTCTACCGGCCCTATGTCACGGGCGGTGAGCCACCGGACCCGGCGGACCAGGAGCTGCTGACGACGGCGGCCGAGGCGACGGCCGGCACCTTCGCGGTGCCGGATGAGGCGACGGCGGTGGCGACCGTCCGCGACCTGGCGCTCGGCCGGTGCGAACCCACGCCGCCGGCCGTCGAGTTCAGAGTCCGCTTCGGCCAGGTCTCCTCGGCGCTGCGGGCCAAGGCCGTTGAGGACACGGCCGGTTACCGCTTCGCCCCGCTGCTCTCGGCGGCCGAGGTGGGCTGCGCGCCGGACGCGCCGGGGCTGCCGCCGGACGCGTTCCACGCGCACTGCGCGCGGGTGCGCCGGGAGTGGCCGCTGACCGGCACCGTGCTGTCCACGCACGACACCAAGCGCAGCGGCGACGCCAGGGCCGCCCTCGCCTCCCTGACCGAACATCCGGACGGCTGGGCCGGGTTGGTCCGCCGATTGACGGCGGAGACGGCACGCGCCGGCGCGCCGGCCCCTGACCTCCACCTCGCGTGGACCGCCTGGCAGACGGCGTTCGCCCTCGGCACCCCCGACCGCGAACGGCTGACCGCCGCCGTGCTGAAGGCGGCGCGCGAGGCCGCGCTCGCCACCACCTGGACCGAGCAGGACGCCGAGTACGAGCGGGCCTTGGAGCGCTTCGTGCTCGCCGGCCCGTGCGGCCCACCGGGCCGCGCGCTCGCCGAGTTCGCCCACCGCCTCGCCCCAGCGATCCGCGCCAACGTGCTGGGCGCCGCGCTGCTGCACCTGACCATGCCCGGCGTGCCCGACGTCTACCGCGGCAGCGAGGGACACTATCCGGCCCTGGTCGACCCCGACAACCGCCGCCCACCCGTCGTCGTGGACGGCGAGCTGAACGCCGAGAAGCTTCGCCTGACCACCACCGCCCTGCGGCTGCGCCGCGACCACCCCGACTGGTTCGGGCCCGAGGCGGAACACCGTCCCCTGACCGCCGAGGGCCCGGCGGCCGAGCACTGCCTGGCGTTCGCCCGCGCCACCCAGGCCGTCACCGTCGTCACCCGGCTCCCGCACCGCCTCGCCCAGGCCGGCGGCTGGCGCGACACCCACCTGCCGCTGCCCCCCGGCGACTGGCGCGACCTCCTCACCGGCGGCCGTGCCACCGGCAAGGCCACCCTGGCCGAGCTCTTCGCCGAGGCCCCGGTGGCCCTGCTGGTGCGCGCCCCTCAGACCTCGGGCACGTAGTCGCTGATCCGATAGCACATCTCGTCGTCCAAGGCGTTCTCGTCGTAGTCGATCACGATGTCCACGGGGCGCCCGGGATCGTCCTCGGCGTACTCGACCTCCAGGACGTCCGCCCCCTCGTCCCGGGCCTCGTCGACGATCTCCCGGAGCTCCGCGATGGTCAAGCCCGTCTGCGACGACAGGTACGGCGCTTCGTGCTCCCCTCCGAGATCGGTCACCTCGACCACCTCGCCGCCCTCGACCGCGATCTCGAAGGTCCCGCTGAGCGGGGTCTCCCCGCACGAGCCGTCGATCACGAACCGGTAGGCTGCCGGCTCCTCCCACTCCGGAACGTCCACGCCGTCCCCGGCGCATCCCGTGACCAGCGCCGCCAACGCGACGCCCCCGACCCATCCGACACGTCTGTTCCCCACCATGCCGGTGTGACGGACCGTCGCCCCGGCCGGTTCCCTCGCCCGGGCGGCGGCCGACGCGTCGGGGCGGACCGTCAGTCGGGCTCGGCGAAGCTCATGACCATCAGCTGGTCGGGGTGCGGGACGGGAGTGAACCCCACCTTCTCGTACACCCCGTGCGCGTCGACGGTCGCGAGCATCAGGCGCCTGAGCCGGTAGGGCGCCAGATGGTCCCGGATAGAGGCCGCCAGCCACGTGCCAAGCCCCCGGCCGCGGTGCGCGGGATCCACGTAGACGTCGGAGAGCCAGGCGAAGGCGACCAGGTCGGTGACGGCACGCGCGTACGCCACCTGACCGCCCCCAGGCTCGTAGACGCCGAAGTTCAACGAGGCACGCACGCACCGCTCGACGGTCTCGCGGTCGCGCCCCAGCGCCCAGTAGGCGTCGGTCGACAGCCAGCGGTGCACCAGGTCGATGTCGACGCGGTCCGGATCGGTCGCGATCTCGTACCCGTCTTCCCTTCGCACGATCACAACGGGAATCTAGCCCGAGCCGCCCACCCGGTCTCGCGAATTACCGGCCGCGCACTCACCGCAACCGCTTGACCAGCTCCATGTCCCGCCGGCCGTCGGGCAGTTCGCGCCTGATCCGCCCGGTGGGCAGGAACCCGCGCCGTCGATAGAGCGCGAGCGCGTGCTCGTTGCCCTCGAAGACGCCGAGGCGCAACAGCTCGGCCCCGCCCCGAGCCGCCCACCGCTCCACCGCGTCGAGCAACAGGTCGCCGACCCCACGCC
>NZ_SMKC01000538.1 GCF_004348315.1 Streptomyces sp. 8K308
GTCACGGTCTCCGCGACGCAGACCGGCTTCTCGCCGCCCTCCCGCCGGATCGTGGCGGCCAGCGTCAACTGCGTCCCGCCCGGCACTCGGTCAACCCCGGCGATCCGGGCGGTGGCCCGCACCCGGGAGCCGGTCGGCAGCGGCGCCGGGAAACGCACCCGGTTGACGCCGTAGTTGAGCGCCAGCCGCACCCCCTCCACCCGCAGCAGCCCCGGCACGAGCACCGGCAGCAGGGCCAGGGTCAGATAGCCGTGCGCGATGGTCGACCCGAAGGGTCCCGCGGCGGCGCGCTCCTGGTCGGTGTGGATCCACTGGTGGTCGCCGGTCGCCTCGGCGAACAGGTCGACCGCCCGCTGCTCGACCGCCAACCAGGGGCCCGGCCCCAACTCCTCACCGACGGCGGTCAGTAGGGCATCGGGCGAGGTAAAGATCCGCGGCTCCTCCACCATGCCGGCAGGATACCGAGCCACGCACCGCCTTGTTGACGGTCCATCGTCAAGATGGTGGGATCGGTGACGCGTTCGTCGACGCCGCCGGGCTGGCCACGCACACCGTCCCTCGAACCCGGGAGGTCCCATGCACGCCCGCACCCTCCGCCGCGCCGCCAAGGCCCTCGCCGCGGCCGGCCTGGTCACCGCGTTACTCGGCACCGCCCCAGGTGGCCCCACGCCGCTGTCCGCGCCGGCCGGCATCAGCCAGCTCTCCGCCGGCTGGTCCGTCCCCTGGGGCATGGACTGGCTGCCCGACGGCTCCGCGCTCTACGCCGAGCGCGACACCCACCGCGTGGTCCGCCTCGCCCCGAACGGCACCCGCACCGTGGTCGGCACCGTGCCCAACGTGGTCAGCGGCGGCGAGGGCGGACTGCTCGGCCTCGCCGTCTCGCCCAACTTCGCCACCGACCGGGCCTTCTACGTCTTCCACACCGCCGCGAGCGACAACCGCATCGCGCGCCTCACCTTCGACGGCACGACGATCGGCGGCTACCAGCCCATCCTCACCGGCATCGCCAGGGCCACGTACCACAACGGCGGCCGGCTCGACTTCGGCCCCGACGGCTACCTCTACGCCACCACGGGGGACGCCCAGCAGACCGCGCTGGCGCAGAACCCCCAGTCGCTCAACGGCAAGATCCTCCGGCTCACCACCACCGGCGCCCCGGCCCCCGGCAACCCGTTCGGCAACCACGTCTACTCGCTGGGGCACCGCAACCCCCAGGGCCTCGCCTGGGACGCCGCGGGCCGGCTCTGGGCCGCCGAACTGGGCCAGAACACCTGGGACGAGCTGAACCTCATCCAGCAGGGCGCCAACTACGGCTGGCCCACCTGTGAGGGGACCTGCGGCCGCCCCGGCCTGACCGACCCCAGGCGCACCTGGAGCACCGCCGAGGCGTCCCCCAGCGGCCTCGCCTACGCGGACGGCGCCCTCTACATGGCCGCCCTGCGCGGCCAACGCCTGTGGCGCATCCCGCTCAACGGCACCGAGGCCGGCACCCCGCAGGCGTACTACCAGGGCCAGCTCGGCCGCCTCCGCACGGTCGCCACGGAGCCGGGCGGCACCGCGCTGTGGCTGTCCACCAGCAACTCCGACAGCCCGGGCGCCCCGGCCGGGCGGGACGCCGTCCACCGCGTCATCCTCCGCTGAGCGTCAACGCCAGCGCCGCCGCCGTGGCCAGCACGGTCCCGGCGGCGGCCAGCACCGCCCCGCCGGCCGCCGCGGCCGGCCGGTGCTCGGTCAGCTGCGTGAGCCGGCGGTGCGCGAGGAGCAGGAACGCCGCCCACAGCACGGCCGCCACCGCCACCCCCACCACCGCGACCGGGCGGCCGTCACCCGCGACGACCAGCGACCTGCCGGCGAGCACCACCACCAGCGCGAACGCCAACGTGGTCCGCCGCCACGCGAGCCGCGTGCGCTCCGGCTGCGCGCCCGGGTCCCGGTCGCCGTCCATCAGCTGACCGCCACGGCCACGATCACCACCAGCGCGGTGACCGCGGTCCCCACCGCGAGCAGCGCCGGGAACCGGCTCATCGGCAGGTCCTCCCCGCGCCGCATCGCCCGCTCCGACCGCACCCAGTGGTTTACCGCCCGCACCGCGCACGTCGCCCCGCCGGCCAGCAACAGCACGGCCACCGCGACCCGCGGCCCCCAGCCGAGGTCCGTCAGGAACTGGTCGACGGCGATCCCGCCCGCGAGCAGCGCGAGCGCGGTCCGTAGCCAGGCCAGGAACGTGCGCTCGTTGGCGAGCGAGAACCGGTAGTCCGGGGTCGTCCCCTCCTCCCTGACCCGCCACGGCGCGAACCACAACCGCACCGCCCGCACCATTCGCCCGACCATGCGAAGAGTCTGCCGCACGCTCGCGCGTGAGGGCCTGGTGGGCCCGCTGACGTCGCGGGCGCTCCGCCGGTCAGGCAATCGACACGCCGAGTTCGGTGAGCAGGCCGCGGACGCGTCGTTCGACCTCGTCCCGGATCGGGCGGACGGCCGCCACGCCCTGGCCGGCGGGGTCGTCGAGTTTCCAGTCCAGGTACCGCCTGCCGGGGAAGACCGGGCACGCGTCGCCGCACCCCATGGTGATGACGACGTCGGAGGACCGCACCGCCTCGACCGTCAGTACCTTGGGGGTCTCCGCGGAGATGTCGACGCCGACCTCGGCCATGGCCGCGACCACGGCCGGGTTCACCGCGTCGGCGGGCGCGGAGCCGGCGGAGCGCACCTGGACCCGGTCCCCGGCGAGATGGGTGAGGAACGCGGCCGCCATCTGGGAACGGCCGGCGTTGTGGACGCAGACGAACAGCACGGAGGGGACGTCGGGAGTGCTCATGGGACCAGACTGCCTTCTTGGTGCGGGGTGACATCGTCGTATGAGGGTGCGGGGGTGG
>NZ_SMKC01000539.1 GCF_004348315.1 Streptomyces sp. 8K308
CCCGCCCACCCTGTTCGGCGCGCTGCACACCTGGGGGCGGCCGCACCGCAACCGCGCCCTGCGCAGTGCGCGGTGCGCCCGCGCCCCGGCCCACGCCAAGCGCGAGCGACACCGTGGGCGGCTAAGCGGCAGCGGCCAGGCGCCTTGTGGCCAGCGCGGCGTAGAGCGCCGCGCCCGACGGGAGGACGGACTCGTCGAAGGTGGCGAGCGGCGAGTGGTTCGCCGGCGCCGCGTCGGGGTCCGCGCCGAGCGGTGTCGCGCCGAGGAAGACCATCGCGCCGGGGATCTCGTCCACCACCCGTGAGAAGTCCTCCGCGCCCGGGATCGGGTTCTCCAGCGGCGCGTACCACTCCTCGCCGAACGCCTCCCGGACCGTGTCGGACACGAAGGCGGCCTCCGCGCCGTCGTTGACCGTGACCGGGTACTGCTCGACGAACTCGGCCGTCACCTCAAGGCCGTGCGCCGCCGCGACGCCCCGGCAGACGGCGACCGTGCCGTCCCGCAGCTTCGCCAGCGAGGCCGCCGAGAAGGAGCGGACGGTGGCGGAGAAGGTGGCGGTGTCCGGGATGATGTTGGTCGCCGTGCCGGCCTGGAAGGTGCCGACCGTGATGACCACCGGGTCGAAGATGTCGAAGGCGCGGGTGGCGTACGTCTGGAGCGCCGTGACCATCTCGCAGGCCGCCGGGATCGGGTCCTTCGCGCGGTGCGGCAGCGAGCCGTGGCCGCCGGCGCCGCGCACGGTCACCTTCAGCACGTTGGAGGAGGCGAGCAGCGGCCCGCCGCGCCCCGTGAAGACGCCGGTCGGGTAGGAGTGCGACATGACGTGCAGCGCGTAGCCGGCGACCGGCCGCTCCCCCGTCGCGTCGAGGACGCCCTCGGCGAGCATCCGGCCGGCGCCGTCGTACCCCTCCTCGCCCGGCTGGAACATGAAGACGACGTTGCCGGCCAGCCGGTCCCGGTGGGCCGACAGCAGTCGGGCCGCGCCGGCCAGCATCGTCGTGTGCAGGTCGTGGCCGCAGGCGTGCATCCGGCCGTTGTCGGCGGCGAACGGCAGCCCGGTGCGCTCGGCGACGGGCAGCGCGTCCATGTCGCCGCGCAGCAGCACCGTCGGCCCGGGGGCGGCGCCGCGCAGCACGGCGGTGACGGAGGTGAGCGAGGCGCCGGTGGTGACGTCGAGCGGCAGTCCTTCGAGCGCGGTGAGTACCGTCTCCTGGGTGCGTGGGAGGTCGAGGCCGACCTCGGGGACGGCGTGGAGTCGGCGCCGGAGCTGGGTGAGGTCGTCGGCCAGGGCGTTCGCGTCGTCAAGGAGGTTCATCGTTGCTGCATACCCGCTCAGTCGTTCGGTCGTGCGCGTCAGCGTGCACATGAGCGCCCGGGCCGGAAGGCTAGAAGATTTCGGGGCGGGCGGGGTTGGCGTGCACGAGTGGGGTCAGGATGGTGGCGTTGCCCTCCGGCTCGGTCGACGCCTTGCCGGCGCGGTCGCTGACCCGGATGAGCAGGGCGACGAGCAGCCAGTTGGCGACCGTGGACGAGCCGCCCTGGGAGAGGAACGGCAGCGCCTTGCCGGTGAGCGGGATCAGGCCGGTCACGCCGCCGGCGACGACGAAGACCTGGAGCGCGAGCACGGTGGCGAGGCCGGCGGCCAGCAGCTTGCCGAAGGGGTCGGTGACGGCGAGGCCGGCGGCGAGGCCGCGCTGGATGAGCAGCACGTAGAGCAGGATGACCGCCGTCATCCCGGCGAGGCCGAGTTCCTCGCCCACGGTGGCCAGGATGAAGTCGCTGCGGCCCGCGAAGCCGACCAGGTAGGAGTGGCCCTGGCCGAGTCCGGTGCCGGTGAGGTGGCCGGCGCCGAAGCTGAAGAGCGCCTCGGCCGACTGGTCGGAGATCAGCCCCGGCGGCCGTTGCTCGGGTGGCAGGTAGATCGCCATCGGGTCGAGCCAGGCCTGCACCCGGCCCTTGACGTGTGGCTGGGTGGTGGCGACGAAGGCCGTGCCGGCGGCGGCCAGCAGCGCACCGAGCACCACCCAGCTGATGCGCTCGGTGGCGATGTAGAGCATGACGATGAAGACGCCGAAGAAGATCAGCGAGGTGCCGAGGTCGCGCTCGTAGAAGAGGACGACCAGGCTGACCGCCCACACCACCAGGATCGGTCCCGCGTTGCGGCCGCGCGGCAGGGCGAGGCCGAGGAAGCGGCGACCGACGAGCGCGAGGGCGTCGCGGTTGGCCATCAGATAGCTGGCGAAGAACACCACGATCATGACCTTGACGAACTCGCCCGGCTGGAGCGACAGCGGCCCAATGGTGATCCAGCGCTTGGCGCCGAACTGGTCGGCGCCGAACAGCGCCGGGGCCATCAGCAGCGCCATCGCGACGGCCATGCCGAGGTAGGTGTAGCGCTGCAGGATGCGGTGGTGGCGCAGCACGACCAGGGTGGCGATCAGCAGGACGACGGCGAGCACGGTCCAGATGACCTGGTCGGGGGCGACCGGCTGGGACTGGTAGTCGGTGGACGGGTATCGGCGGGCGTAGTCCTGGTCGAGGCGGTCCATCAGGACCAGGCCGAGGCCGGTCAGCAGGACGATGATCGGCAGCGGCAGCGGGTCGGCGTAGCGGGCGTAGCGGCGGACGGCCAGGTGGGCGAGGAGGGCGAGCGCGCCGAGTCCCGCGGTGTAGGCCGGCAGGCCCGGGGGCAGCCGGTCGTGGCGGGCCAGGCCGACGATGGCGTGGCCGAAGGAGACGATGCCGACGGCGAGGACGATCAGGCCGAGTTCCGTGTTCCTGCGGTGGGCGATCCACCGCAGGACCTCGCCGTCCACGCCGAATCCGCGTTGCCGCATCTGACCTCGCCCTCCCCGGGCTCTCGCCC
>NZ_SMKC01000053.1 GCF_004348315.1 Streptomyces sp. 8K308
CCCCATGCCCCGCGCCCCCTGGCCTCGCAAGACTCTCCCCGTTGTGCCACGTCAGGATAGGCGCGGCCGGCGCCGTGTTACGCGCGGGTTTCGGCGTTCCGGCCAACTCCCGGTGCCCGCCTTGCCAAGCTGGTGGTCAGCGCCTTGCCGAAGGCACCAAAGGGAGGGCCGTCGTCTTGTTGCATGCACACGTTTACATCATCCATTTCATAGCTTTCACCTGCGACTCTTCTGTCAACTTGGCTGCCAGCGGCACCAATTCGGCGAAAACCCAAGATCCTTTCATGTAAACGATTGCAATACCTCCTCGATCGGCAGTACGTTCGGCTCAATGCCGTGATCGGAGGGTTATGGCCGCCAGCATCATCGACGTCGCGCGGCGCGCGGAGGTGTCCACCGCCACCGTGTCCCGCGCCCTGCGCGGGTTGCCGAACGTCTCGGAGGCGACCCGTGAGCGGGTGCTGCGCGCCGCGGAGGAGTTGTCGTACGCGGTCTCTCCGCACGCCTCGTCCCTGGCCTCGGGGCGGACCGGCACGGTGGGCGTCATCCTCCCGTTCGTCAACCGCTGGTTCTACAGCCAGGTGGTGGCCGGCATCGACTCGGTGCTGCGGGCCAACGACCTGGACATCCTGCTGTACAACCTCGGCGACGAGCGCGTGCACGAGCGGTTCTTCGCCCGCATGCCGCTGCGCCGCCGCGTCGACGCGGTGATCGTGCTCAACCTGCCGCTGTCGGCGGCCGAGTGCGAGTCGCTGGTCTCGATGGAAGTGCCCATAGCCGTGCTCGGCACCCGCATACCCGGCTGCTGGCACGTCTCCATCGACAACGCCGAGGGCGCGAGCACGGCGGTCAGGCATCTGATCAACCTGGGCCACCGGCGGATCGGGATGATCTCCGGCGCCCTCGGCGACTCCCGGGGGTTCACCACCCCGATCGTGCGTCAGCACGCCTACCGCACGGTGTTGGCGCAGGCGGGCATCCCCTACGACCCGGAGCTCGAGGCGCCTGGCAACCTCACGATCGACGAGGGCGCCTCGGCCATGGCGCAGCTGCTGAGCCTGCCGGACCCGCCGACCGCGGTCTTCGCGGAGTCGGACCAGATGGCGTTCGGCGCGCTGCGCACGCTGGGCCGGATGGGGCTGCGCACCCCGGAGGACGTCTCGGTCGTCGGATTCGACGACCACGAGACGGCCGAGTTGCTCAATCTCACCACCATTGCTCAACCCGTAGCCCATCAGGGCGAGTTGCTCGCTCAGCAGATCCTCGACGCGTTGTCGGGCGAGAGCGAGGAACCGACTCAGGTCGTGGTGCCGACCCGGCTTGTCGTCCGGGGCACCACCGGCGCGGCTCGTGTCGCGCGTCCTCGAAATCCGCTCTCACCCCGGCCGGGACCCGAACCGGACCAGCACAGCCGCACTACTGCGCGGTGAGCCGCTCCAACCGCGCATTTTCCAGGGTCAACTCGCAAGAGGAATGGAAGATACGTGCCCCGCACCCGCATTCAGGAGAACACGGCCATGCCCTGGTGGCGTACCGCCGTGATCTATCAGGTCTATATCCGCAGCTTCGCGGACGGCAACGGGGACGGCGTCGGCGACATCGCCGGCCTGCGCGCCCGCCTGCCGTACCTCAAGGAGTTGGGCGTCGACGCCGTGTGGATCACGCCGTGGTACCCGTCTCCCATGGCCGACGGCGGCTATGACGTGACGGACTTCCGGGCGATCGATCCGGTGTTCGGCACCCTCGCCGAGGGCGAGGAGATGATCGCCGAGGCCCACGCGCTCGGCGTCCGTGTCGTCCTCGACATCGTGCCCAACCACACCTCCGACCGACACCCCTGGTTCGTCGAGGCGTTAGGCGCCGCGCCCGGCTCGCCCGAGCGCGAGCGCTACCACTTCCGCGACGGTCGGGGGCCGGACGGCGCCCTGCCGCCCAACGACTGGCGCAGCCGGTTCGGCGGTTCGGCCTGGACCAGGGTCACCGAGCCGGACGGCACGCCAGGACAGTGGTACCTGCACCTGTTCTCGGCCGAGCAGCCCGACCTCAACTGGGCCAACCGGGACGTCCGTTCCGAGTTCGAGTCGATCCTGCGGTTCTGGTTCGACCGCGGTGTGGACGGCTTCCGGATCGACGTGGCCTCCGGCCTCGTCAAGGACCCGGCGCTGCCCGACATCGGGATCCCCGAGGACGCCGTCTTCGAGAAGGGCCCCTGGAAGGAGGGCCACCCGCACTGGAACCAGGAGGGGCTGCACGAAATCTACCAGTCCTGGCGCAAGATCGCCGAATCCTACGCCGGGGACCGGGTGTTCTGCGCCGAGGCCAACTCGTCGGACGACCAGACGGCCCGCTACCTGCGGGCGGACGAGCTGCACACGGCCTTCAACTTCGCGTTCCTGAGGTCGCCGTGGGAGTTCAAGTCGATCCGCGAGGTCATCGACCGCAGCGTCGGCTCGCTCGCCGAGGTGGGGGCCCCGGCCACCTGGGTGTTGTCCAACCATGACGTGACGCGCCATGTCACACGGTATGGGCGTCGGGACACCAGCCAGGACCCCTACCGGACCGACTACGGCCACTCGGACCGGGACCTGGGTACCCGGCGGGCGCGGGCGGCGGCGCTGCTGATGTTGGCGCTGCCGGGCAGCTCCTACCTCTACCAGGGCGAGGAGCTCGGCCTGTGGGAGGTCGAGGACCTACCGGACGAGGCGATCCAGGATCCGCTGTGGGGTCGCTCGGGCCACACGGTCCGGGGCCGCGACGGGTGCCGGGTGCCGCTGCCGTGGTCGGGCTCCGAGAGCCCGTTCGGCTTCGCGCGGCGCGGCAGCGAGCCGCCGTGGCTTCCGCAGCCGGCGGAGTGGGAGAAGTTCAGCGCGCAGTTCCAGTCGGGCACGCCGGGTTCGATGCTCGAGCTGTACCGGGCGGCGCTGCGGCTGCGGAGCGAGCAGCCCGGCTTCGACAGCGGGACGCTGCGCTGGCTGGAGGCGCCGGAGGGGGTCCTGTCGTTCGAGCGCTCCTCGGTGCTGCGGTGCGCGGTGAACTTCTCGGAGGAGCCGTTCCCGCTGCCCCGCAAGTGGGGCGTGCTGCTGTCCAGCGACCGGATCACCGGTGGGCTGCTGCCCACCGACACCACGGTCTGGCTGTGGGGCGGCGGCGCGTCGCGCGTGTGACGGATCCGGGCCGCCCTCCCGGGTACACGGGGGCCCAGGGCGGACGGCCCGGATCGCCAGAGCGGTGGATCAGCCGTACACCGCGCGGATCGCCTCGGCGACGTGCTCAAGCGCCGCGTCCCGGTCCAGGCCCAACCGGCTGACCCGCTCCACATAGGCCCGGGCCGCCGCCGCACCCTCCCGCGCGGCGGCGTCTCGGGCCGCGGCCACGAAGGTGCCATGCCGGCCCCTGGTCTCGACGACGCCGTCGGCCTCCAGGGTCCGGTAGGCCTTGGCCACCGTGTTGGCGGCGAGGCCCAGCTCGCCGGCGAGGGCACGGACCGTCGGCAGTCGGTGGCCGACCGGCAGCTCCCCGCTCCTGGCCTGCGCCGCGATCTGGGCGCGCAGCTGTTCGTACGGCGGGGCGGAGGCGCCCGGGTCGATGCTGAGGTTCACGGCACCGATTCTGCCGTAGCCCTCGCCGGGCGGACCCGAGGCGGCCGGCCGGCGGTCAGTGCTCGCGAAGCCGTTGGCCGACGCGGCCGAACGCTCGGGCGAGGGTCGTGAGCTCGTCCTGGTCGAGGCTGTCGATCAGGGCCTCGCGGACGCGGGCCACATGGCCGGGCGCCGCCTCGGTGAGGGCGGTGCGGCCGGCCTCGGTGAGGGTGGCCGTGACGCCGCGCACGTCCGTCGGGCAGGCGCGGCGGGCCACCAGGCCGCGCTTCTCCAGCTGGCCGACCTGGTAGGTGAGGCCGCTCTTCGAGGTGATCAGGGAGTCGGCGAGCTCGGTCATCCGGATGCCCGCCTCCCCCGCCGCGCCCAGCTTGACCAGGATCTCGTACTGGGGGTGGGAGAGCCCGGCGTCGTCCTTGAGCTGCTGCTCCACGCTGCGGAAGACGCGGTGACTGGCCTCCAGGAACGCCGTCCAGGCCGCCATCTCCCGCTCGTCGAGCCACCGGGTCTCCTTCATGCCGCCATCATAGGCATGTTGTTCAAATTGGAATCACCCTGCTACGGTGAGGACCGGTTCTTCGAATTTGAACCAGTGCTCGGAACCCCCACCCACAGGAGACAGCTCGATGACCTCCCCCACGACGACGACCACGCCGACGGCGCCCGCGCCGGCCCAGGCCCAGGCCGCCGCCGCGCCGGCCCACGACACCGGGCTGCTGCTGCTCCGCCTGGCCGTCGGCCTGACCATCGCCGCGCACGGCACGCAGAAGCTGTTCGGCTGGTTCGACGGCTCAGGACTCGACGGCACCGGCATGTTCTTCGAGTCCCTCGGCTACCCGTCGGGGCGCACCATGGCCCTGGTGGCCGGCCTCTCGGAGACCCTGGGCGGCCTCGGCCTGGCGCTCGGCCTCCTCACCCCGCTGGCCGGCGCCGCCGTGGTCGGCACGATGCTGAACGTCATCGTCTCGGCCCACTGGGACGCCGGCTTCTTCGCCCCGGCGGGCATCGAGTACCCGCTGCTGCTCGGCCTCGGCGCCGCCTCGCTCGCGCTCACCGGGCCCGGTCGCTACGCCGTCGACCCGCACCTGCCGCTGGCCCCGCTGCGCGAGCACCGGCTGGCCACCGGCGCGGTCGCCCTGGCGTTCGGCCTCGCCGTCGCCGGCATCGTGCTGTTCTTCCGCAGCTGACCCGCACCGCACCACCCGAGACGCACCACCCCGGACGAATCGCAGGTATCGCCATGACAGTCAGCGAAGGCCCGGCCATCGAGGGCCGGATGCCCGTCGTCTACCTCAGCCACGGCGCGCCGCCCCTCGCCGACGACGCGCTGTGGACCGGCCAGCTGGCCGCCTGGTCGGCCGGTCTTCCCCGGCCGAGGGCGATCCTGATCGTCTCCGCGCACTGGGAGGCCGCACCGGTCACGGTCGGCGCCACCACCACGGTGCCGCTGGTCTACGACTTCTGGGGCTTCCCCGAGCGCTACTACCGGGTCAGCTATCCGGCGCCCGGCGCCCCCGAGTTGGCGGCCGCCGTGCGCGGCCTGCTCGACGGGCCCGGCACCCCGGTGCACGAGGCGCCCGACCGGGGGCTCGACCACGGCGCCTACGTGCCGCTGGCCGAGATGTTCCCGAAGGCCGACATCCCAGTGCTGCAGCTGTCCATGCCCACCCTCGACCCGCGGCGGCTGCTGCGGCTCGGCCGCCGGCTCGCGCCGCTGCGGGACGAGGGCGTGCTGATCGTGGGCAGTGGCTTCTTCACCCACAACCTGTCCGAGATGACCCGGACCACCGACCCCGACCAGGCCCCGGCCTGGTCGCGGGAGTTCGACGCCTGGGGCCGGGAGGCGCTGGCCGGCGGTGACGTCGACGCGCTGCTCGACTTCGAGCACGCGGCCCCGGCCGGCCGCCTCGCCCACCCGCGCACCGAGCACTTCGCGCCGCTGTTCGTGGCGCTCGGCGCGGGCGAGGCCGACCTGGCCACCCAGCGCACCGTCATCGACGGCTTCTGGGGCGGCCTGGCCAAGCGCTCGATACAGCTGGGCTGAGCGCTCCCCCAGCGCGGGGTGGCGAAGACGACGGCCGCGAAGTCCAGGCCGCCGGCGCCGAGGCGCCGGCGGCTCCTCCACGCGGGCGTGGCTAGCCCGGCGCCGGGCCGAAGGTCTGGAACGCGGTGCGGCGCGGGACGCGGAAGACGTCCCGGCCGGCGACCGCGTTCAGGATGAGCGCGCCGCGGTAGGCGCCGATGCCGAGGTCGGGCGCCGCGGCGCCGTGCGTGTGCAGTTCGGCGTTCTGCACGTAGAGGCCGGCGCCCACCTCGGGCACGGTGCGGATCCGGTGCCCCTCGCTGACGTCGTAACGGCCCTGCTCGTCCCAGGCGATCAGCTTCTCCACCGGGGCCAGGCACTCCGGGCGGCGCGGCGCGTAGCCCGTGGCGGCGATCACCGCGCCCGTCTCGATCTCGGCCCCGCGGCCGGTGTCCGCGTGGTGGGTGGTGAGCCGCAGACCGTCGCCGGCCGGCGCGGCGGCCCGCACGGCGGTGGCGGGCAGCAGGGTGATCGGCGGCCGGTCGCCGTCCAGCAGGTGGTCGTAGAGCTCGTTGTGGATCAGGTCGATGGTCTCGCTGTCGATGCCCTTGTACAGCTGCCACTGGGAGGCGATCAGCCGGTCCCGGACGGCGGGTTCGAGGCCGTTGAAGTACCGCATGTAGGCGGGCGTGGTGTACTCGAGCACCAGCTTCGAGTAGTCGAGCGGCGCGAACCCCCAGGAGCGGGTGAGCCAGGTGACCGCCCAGCCGGCCTCGCGCTGCCGGCGGACCAGGTCGAGGAAGACCTCGGCGCCGGACTGCCCGGAGCCGACCACCGTGACGTGCCGGACGCCCACCTCGGTCAGCTCCGCCACCCGGTGCAGGTGCTCACCCGAGTGGAAGACCCGCTCCCCCGCGACGCCGGCGAGCGCGGGCGGCAGGTAGGGCTCCGTGCCCACGCCCAGCGTGATGGCGCGGGCGAGCCTGGTGCTCGTCGCGCCGGTGTCGGTGTGGCGCAGCGTCAGCTCCCACAGGTCGCGGTCGGCGAGCCAGCGCACCTCGTCCACGGAGGTGGCGAAGCGCAGCGACGGCAGCCGGCCGGCCACCCAGGCGCAGTAGTCGGCGTACTCGCGGCGCGGCACGTGGAAGCGCTCGGCGATGTAGAAGGGGTACATCCGGTCGTGTTCGACCAGGTAGTTGAGGAACGACCAGCGGCTGGTGGGCCGGATCAGCGAGACCAGGTCGGCGAGGAAGCTCACCTGGAGCGAGGCCCAGTCGAACATCAGCCCGGGATGCCAGTCGTAGGCGGGGCGCTGGTCGTATGCCTCGAAGGCGAGCCCCTCGACCTCGTCGGCGAGCGCGGCGAGGGAGAGGTTGAACGGCCCGACGCCGACGGCCGCGAGGTCGAGTATCGGTTCTTCGGCGGTTCTCTCGCTCACAGTTGGCCCTCCACGGCCTGGCCGGCCGCGTCCACCGCGGCGAGTAGTTCGTCGATGTCGGTCGCGGTGGCCTGGGGGTTGAGCAGGGTGAGCTTCAACCGGACGGTGCCCGTGCCGGGTTCGGCGGTCTTCACGTCGGTGCGGCCGATCAGCGCCGCGCCCCCGGTCAGCAGTCGGCGGCGCAGCGCGCCGTTGACCGCGTCCGAGACGCCTCCGGCGCGCGGCACGTAGCGGAAGACCACGGTGGTGAGCGCCGGTTGGGTGGTGAGTTCGAGCCTGGGGTGGGCCTCGACGGCGGCGGCGGCGTCCCTGGCGAGATCGTGGCAGGCGTCGAGCATGGCACCGATGCCCTCGCGGCCGAGGGCGAGGAAGGTAGCGGCGACCTTGAAGGCGTCGGCCCTGCGGGTGGTGGCCATCGAGTTGCCGAGCAGCCCGTCGTAGCCGGCGGCGCCGTCGTCGTCGGGGTTGAGGTAGCCGACCCGCAGCCCGGTGGTGGCGGCGAAGTCCCGTGCGTCGCGGGCCAGTAGCGCGCTGGCGGCGGCCGGCTGCCAGGCGGTCTTGTGCAGGTCCATGGTGATGGTGTCGGCGGCCTCGATGCCGTCGAGCAGCGGGCGCAGCCGCTCGGAGAAGAGCGCGCCGCCGCCGTAGGCCGCGTCCACGTGCAGCCGGGTGCCGGCGCGGTGGGCGATGGCGGCGAGTTCGGGCAGCGGGTCGATGGAGCCGTAGTCGGTGGTGCCGGCGGTGGCGACGACCGCTATCGGCACCTCGTTCGGGGCCAGCGACCGCAGGGCGCGTTCGAGTTCGGCGGGCCGCATCCGGTGGGCGCCGTCGACGGGGACGGTGCGTACCGCGTCCTCGCCGAGGCCGAGCACGGCGCAGGCGCGGGCGACGGAGAAGTGGGCGAGTTCCGAGCAGTAGACGACGGGGCGCGCGTCGAGGCCGGCCAGCCCGCCGCCCCGTATGTCGCGGTGGGCGCGCAGCGCGGCGTCCCTGGCTATCAGCAGAGCCTGGAGGTTGGAGGCGGTGCCGCCCGGGGTCAACACGCCGTCGGCGCCCGGGCCGTAGCCGGCGAGTTCGGTGAGCGAGCCGACGAGCCGGCGTTCGATCTCGACGGCGTAGGGGCCGCTGTCCCAGGTGTCGACCGAGGCGTTGAAGACGGAGGCGAGCACGTCGGCGGCGGCGGCGACGCTCAGGGCCGGGGGCTGGAGGTGGGCGGCGGCGCGCGGGTCGGCGAGGTCCACGGTGTAGGCGGCGTAGGAGCGGGCGAGCGAGAGGACCGCCTCGCGTCCGCGGCCGGTGGCGGGGAGTGGGCCCTCTGGCAGTTCGTCGTCCAGCAGGCGGGACAACTCCCGTGGGGTGAGGGCCGGGAGCGGTCCTGTGCGACGGCGGAGGGCGCCGGCGGCCTCCCTGGTCAGCTCGGTGACGAGCCGTCCCACCTCCGCGAGGCCGGCGGGGTCGGCGGCCAGCAGATCGGGTTCCAGGAGGGTCGGGGGCACGGGCACGAGTGGGGCGTGGCCGGGCATGCTCATGGGTTCTCGGGGTGTCCCTTGTCTTGGCGGCTGGATCACTGCGCGGGTCTCGCGACGGGGTGGAGAGCCGTGACGGGCGTGGGTGACGGCGCGACTCCGCAGGATAATTTAGGTTAGGCATACCTAACCATGTCAACCGCACCCGACCTCACGCGGGATCCTTTAACCGCTCCTGAGCCATCCCTTAACGGGACCATAAGAGGGCAGACAACGCCCCGGAGCATGGCTAACGTTCCTGGTGTCGGCATGTCAGGACCGGTGCCACCGCCTCCCTCAATCCCCCCCACCCCCGGGGAGGCGGTGGCACCGACATCCCGCCGCAATCCCTCTCTCCTCCTGGCCCCGCCGCTATCCGAGCAGGTCGCCGCAGTCGGTCGGCTCGGCGCCGGCCGGGTCGAGCGCGTTGGCCGTCTCGTGGGGAAGGCCACCCGGCTCAGCAGGCCGATCGCCGCGTGCTCGGAGAAGTCGACCGGACACAGGTCCTGGAGCAGCACGTTCCGCACCCCCGGCTCGTCGATGAACTGCGAGCGGTAGGGCGTGACGATCTCGTCGTAGCGGGTGGCGATCACCGCACACGTGACGCCGTGCACGGTGTAGCCACCGGCGTTGAGCTCGGTCTTGACTTCTCCCTCAGCCAAAGCCAAAGGATTCAACCCTCGCGAGTTGAGCTTTCTGCTTCATCGACAGCCGCCGACCCGAACAAACGGCAAGGGTTGGAGTGCCAACCATCGGTCTTACGCCAGCTCCACAGACCTGACGTCCCGCCAGCCCGGCGGTAGACCCGAACGGCTTGGTTATCACCGCCCGGACACCCTGACCCTACCACCCGTATGGACGCGCCTACACACCGTGCACGCGCGGCGATCCACCCCAGCGGGGGATCGCCCTCCCCTGCCCCCGCTCCGCGGAGATCCCACTCCCCTCCAGACTAAATCCGGGAGCTCCCTCGGAGATATCTGAGGAGTGGACGCACCAGCCGCGGTCGGCCGGGTAGGGCGCGAGGCCGAGCCAGTTGACCGTGCCGTTGGCGCCCGTGCCGTGGACCAGAACGACGGGCCTGGAGTGCGCGGCGACCGGGACGCAGTCCGCGTCGTTCCAGCCGCCCGCCGAGGACGAGGCGGAGGCGCCGGCGGCGCCGGGGACGAGCAGGAGCGGAAGGGCGAGCGCCAGGCCGGCCAACAGCCGGGCGGAGCACGGTGACACGCGTTTCCTGGACAGCATGGCGTGGTCTCCTCGCTGAACTCCATGGGGGTGGCACCACGCGGTCCGGACCACGGTTACTGCCGAGTACTCGTCAAGCTACGAGCGGGTAACCCGCCTGCCCACCTGCCCGACGGTGAAGAATGCGACACACTTCCGCCGCATTGCACGCCGCTCCCTCACGCCACTCCCTCACACCACTCCCTCATGCCACGTCCAGCACCCCGGCCGGGCCCGCGGCCCGGGGGCCGAAGCGGCGGCGGGCGCGGTCGGCCGCCGCCTCGGCGCGGCGGCGGCGCTCGTCGCGCGGGTCGAGGGAGAGCTGGCGGGTGGCGCGGGCCGCGTCGTCGAGTTCCTCCGCCCGCAGCGCGACCGCCCTGACCCTGGCCCGCTGGAGCCCGAGCGCGTCGTGCAGCGCGTAGGCCACGCCGACCAACGCGGGGGTGTGCGCGGTCGGTTCAGGCAGGGCCCGGGCGCGGGTGGTGGCGGTCAGGTCGGCGTAGTGAACGGTGAGGGTGAGCGCGCGGGTGGTCCGGCCCGACTCCCGCAGCCGGTAGCCGACTTCGTTCGCGAGGGTGAGCAGCGCCCTGCGCCGCCGCCCCGCGTCCAACTCGTCATGGTCAAAGCGGTGTTCGGCCGCCACGGTGTGGGCGGGCGCGCTGGGCGTGACCGGGGTCGGGTCGACGCCCCCGGCCGTCTCCCGAACCCGCCGGGCCGTCGTGGCGCCGAGGATGCGCTGGAGAGTGGCGGGCGGCGCGGCGGCGACCTGGCCCGCGGTCTCCAGGCCGTACCCGGCCAGGGCGCGCGCGGTCGCCCGGCCCACCCCGGGCAGCGCCGTGACGGGCTGGTCGGCGAGGAAGCCGGCGACCCCGTCCGGGGTGTCGGGCACGGCGAACACGCCGGGCTCGCGGCCGAGTCGGCCGGCGGCCAGCCGGGCGAGCAGGGGGTTGCCCGCGACGCCGACCGCGCAGTCGGCGCCGTGCAGGGCGAGCGCCCGCACCCGGATCAGGCGGGCGAGTTGGACCGCGTCCAGGCCGAAGTACCGCTGGGCGCCCCGGACGTCGGCGAGCGCGGCGTCGGGCGGCAGGGCCTGGACGACGGGGGTGATGCCGTGCAGCAGCCGCAGCAGCGCGGGGTAGCGCTCGGGCGGGCAGCCGGGGAAGCGGACGTGGAGCACGGACCCGGTCATCCGGCGCTCCCCGGGCTGGCGTGCCACAGCTTGCGGGCGGCGGCCTTGGCGGAGTCGCCCGCCGGGCGCAGGTCGGCCCAGGGGTGGAGGGTGTATCCGGTCGACAACTCGATCCGTCGCCCCACCGCTTCGTCCCCGGAACCGTCTGTCGACTCCTCGATGCCCCCGGCCCCGTCGTCCTCGCCGGCCCCGTCGTCCTCGGCGCCCTCCTCCCGCTCCGGCGGGGCCGCGAGCCGTTCCGCGACCGCGTCAAGGCCGCCGGTGCGGCGGAGTTCGGCCAGCTCGGCCAGGTCCCAGGCGGCCTGGCCGACCACGCTCAGGGTGCGCGGCCCGCGCCGCTGGACCGTGCCGCGCACCAGCAGCAGCCAGGAGTGGAAGACGGTGTGCGCGCAGGCGGCGTGGCTGTCCTCGAAGAAGGCCAGGTCGACCAGGCCCGTGTCGTCGTCCAGGGTGGCGAAGATCACCCGCTTGCCGGACCTGATCGGCGGGGTCTGGGTGGCCGCCTTGGCCCCGGCGACCAGCACCGTGTCGCCGTGCGCCGCGTCGCGCAGCCGGCGGGCCGACAGCGCGCCCAACTCCGTCAGCAGCGCCCGGTGGTCGGCCATCAGGTGGCGGGAGGTCTCCATGCCGAGCACGCCGAGCTCGGCGCCGAGCCGCTCGTCCGCGTCCAGGTCGGGCAGCCCGGCCGGCGGGGTGCGCGCGGCGTCGCCGAACGGCAGTTGACGGCCGTCGCCGCCGACCCCGGCGCCCCGGCGCTGCCGGTGCAGCTCGGCGATGTGCAGCAGCAGGTCGCGGCGGTTGTCGCCGAAGGCGTCCAACGCGCCGACCTTGGCGAGCCGTTCGGCGACGGGGCGGGAGGGGGCGCCGCGGCGGAACAGGTCGGTGAGGGAGGTGTAGGGCCGGCCGGCGGCGATCCGTTCCGCCTCCTCCTCGGTGATGCCCTTCACCTCGCCGAGGGCCAACCTGATCCCCCACACCTCAGATTCGGACTCCAGTTCGATTCGATAGGTGGCGTCCGAAGCGTTCACGTCCAGCGGCAGCACCGGCACCCCGCGCCGACGCGCGTCGGCCAGCAGCAGCCGCTTGGGGTACATGCCCGGGTCGTGCGCGAGCAGCCCGGCGTAGAAGGCGGCCGGGTGGTGCGCCTTGAGCCAGGCCGACTGGTAGGTGGGCACGGCGAACGCGACCGCGTGCGCCTTGCAGAAGCCGTAGGAGCCGAAGGCCTCGACGATCTCCCAGGTGCGCTCGATGACGTCGGGCGCGTAGCCGCGCGCCGCCGCCCCGGCCGCGAACCACTCGCGGACCCGCGGCTGCCGCTCCCCGTCGGAGAGCGCCCGCCTGGCCTCGTCGGCCATCGCCCGGTCGCATCCGGTGAGTTGGGCGAGGACTCCGATGATCTGCTCGTGGAAGACCACCACGCCGTGGGTCTCGCGCAGCACCGGCTCCAGGTCCCGGTGCGGGTAGCGCACCGGGCGGCGGCCGTGCCTGGCCTCGATGAAGGGGCGCACCATGTCGGCGGCGACAGGACCGGGCCGAAAGAGCGATATGTCGACAACGAGGTCGTGGAAGGTGCTCGGCTGGAGCCGGCCGACGAGGTCGCGCTGTCCCGGCGACTCGATCTGGAAGCAGCCGAGCGTCTCGGTCGAGCGGATCAGCTCGTAGGTCGCCTGGTCGTCGGGCGGCACCCGGTCCAGGTCGATCCGGACCCCGGTGGCCCGCTCCGTCTCGCGCACCGCGTGCGCCATCGCCGACTGCATCCGCACCCCAAGCACGTCGAGCTTGAGCAACCCCAGGTCCTCCACGTCGTCCTTGTCGAACTGGGACATGGGGAAGCCCTCGCCGCTCGTGGGCACCACCGGGGTGCGCTCGAGCAGCGAGGCGTCCGAGAGCAGCACCCCGCACGGGTGCATCGCGACGCCGCGCGGCAGCGCGTCCAGCGCCTCCACCAGCTCCCAGAACCGGGGCCCGTGCCGGTCCACGTCCACGCCGCGCAGCTCCGGCAGCTCGGCCAGCGCGGCGCGCGCGTCCCTGGCCCTGATGTGCGGGAACGCCTTGGCGAGCCGGTCCACCTCGGCCGGGTCGAGGCCGAGCGCCAGGCCCACGTCCCGCACCGCGTGCCGCACCCGGTAGGTCTCGGGCATGGCGACGGTGGCGACGCGCCGCTCGCCGAAGCGGTCGAGGATCGCCCGGTACGCCTCGATCCTGCGGGCCGACTCCACGTCGACGTCGATGTCCGGCAGCACGGCGCGGCGCGGCGAGAGGAACCGCTCCATCAGCAGGCCGTGCTCCACCGGGTCGGCGTTCGCGATGCCCAGCAGGTGGTTGACCAGCGAGCCGGCCCCCGAGCCGCGGGCCGCGACCCGGATGCCGAGGCCCCGGATGTCGTCGACGACCTGCGCGACGGTCAGGAAGTACGAGGCGAAGCCGAGCTGGGCGATGGTGTCCAGCTCCTCGTCGAGCCGCGCCCAGCGCTCCCGGTCGCGGTCGTAGCGACGGGCCACCATGCCGGCGGCGCAGCGGGAGCGCAGCACCCGGTCGGCGGTGCGGTGAGCGGCGCCGACCAGGCGCGGCTCGGGGAAGCGGACGCCGCCGATGCCCAGGTCGTGCTCCGGGTGCACCCGGCAGGCGGCCGCGGTCTCGGCGGTGAGTTCGAGCAGCCGGCGGGCCGCGGCCGGGCCGTAGCCGGCGGCCTCGGCGATCCGCTCGGCGGCCCTGGCCATCTCGTCCGGGCCGCGCAGCCACGCGTCGCCACCGTCCCTGGGGCCGCGCGGGTCGATGGGCCGCAGCCGGCGGGCGGCGTCCAGCACGTCGGCCACCGGGCCCTGCCCAGGGTCGGCGTAGCGCACCCGGTTGGTCAGCACGGGCGCGACGCCGGTCTCCGCGGCCAGCCGCAGCGCCCGCGCCGCGTCGCGCGGCGGGCCGGCCGCGTCGACCTCGACGCGCAGCGCGGCGTCCCCGAAGGCCTCGCGCCAGGGGGCGAGCAGCCGGGCCGCCAGGTCGGGCCGGCCGGCGGCCAGCGCGCGACCGGTCGGGGTGTCGGGTCCGAGCAACACGATCAGCCCCTCACCGTGCGTCTCGGCCCACGGCAGCACGGGCCGCTCCCCGGGCCCCGCCCCGTGCGCGGCGGTGACCAGGCGGCACAGCCGGGCCCAGCCGGCCGCGCCGTCCCTGGCCAGGAAGACCGCTCGGGGCGCCGACTCGTCCAGGAAAGCGCCGCCGCGCACCGGCGTCCTGCGCCGTTCCCTCGCCGGCTCCCCGCCCGGCTGCGCCACGGCGAGCTCGACCCCGAACAGCGGCCGCACCCCGACCTCCGCGCACGCCCTGGCGAAGCGCACGGCCCCACCGAGGGTGTCCCGGTCGGTCAGCGCCAGCGCCGTCATGCCGCGCTCCGCGGCCCGCTCGGCAAGACGCTCGGGGTGCGAGGCCCCGTAGCGCGCGGAGAACCCGGACGCGACGCGCAGGTGCGCGAAGCCGGCGAAGCTGGCGCCGCCCATGGCCACCCGCACCTCCCGTCACACCCGGCCCCCCTGTCCCAGCACCGTTTCCGGTCCACCATAAACCAGCCATCGAACGTTAGTACGATTAAGGCGAACACGCAGGTCATCCGGCATGTGACGCCGATCGCCCCGGCCGTTCCCCGGCTGAAAAGGAGCGGTGTCAACTCCCCCTGACGACACCGCGATCGGCGCTCAGCGGGCCGGCCCTCACCCCCAGGTCCTGCCGCTGACCAGTTCGGGGCCGAGGTGGCGGGAGACGACGGAGAGCAGGGGCGGGGGCGGCTCGTCGGGCGCGATCTTGTAGGTGTGGACCACACAGGTCAGCACCGGATGCGTCGGCCCGCCGGGAAGAGCGGTGTCATTGGCGTCCAGCGGCCGGTGCTGCGTCCTGGCCAGCGCGAAGGCCACCAGCGTCGTCCGGTGGTCCTCCCCCCAGTAGTGGTCGGCGATGGCCCTGTTGCCGAAGTCCAGATGCGGGAAGACCACCGCCACGTCCGCCCTCCCGTACGGGGCCGCCCGCAGCGCCGGCAGCACGTCGAGGATGGCCTCCCCGGTGGCCAGCAGCCGCGCCTCCTCGTGCGAGTCGCCCCAGGGCGGCGGCCGGTCGTCTACCAGTCCGAAGTGCTCCGTGCGCAGCACCGTCCCGACGGGCGGCCGGTCCCAGCGGGCCTCCCCGCTGACGCTCCCCCAGTTGATGCTGGCGTTGACGCACAGCGTCCCCGCGAGCAGCGACCAGGGGGTGCGCACCACACGCTCCCTGGCCAGGTCGACCACCAGACGCCCGAACGCCTCGCGGTCGAGCAGCGCGGGCGTCGCGGGCGCGAAGAACTTGTCGGTCCAGATCCCCATGGCCCCGTTGTATTGGCCCCGCCCCTCGGGGTGCCATCGGTTTACGGTTAGGCTGCCCGGGTGGGCGCTCCTTCTCATCCCTCGATCGACCTCGTCATCTTCGACTGCGACGGCGTGCTGGTCGACAGCGAACCCCTCGCGCTGCGCGTCTGCGTCGAGCTCGGCACGGAGCTCGGCTGGCCGCTGACCGAGCGCGAGATCGTCGACCGCTTCCTCGGCCGCTCGGAGCGCGCCGTCCAGGCCCAGATCGCCGAGCGCCTCGGCGAGGCGGCCGCGGCCACCTGGGGCGAGCAGTACCGGCTGCGGCTCGCCGAGGTCATCGACACGGAGCTCACCGAGGTGGCCGGCATCAGCGAGGCGCTGGCGGCGATCACCATCCCGCACTGCATCGCCTCCAGCGGCGGCCACGACAAGATGCGGCGCACCCTCACCCGCACCGGCCTCTACGACCGCTTCGCCGGCCGCGTCTTCAGCGCCTCCGAGGTCGCCCGCGGCAAGCCGGCCCCCGACCTCTTCCTGCACGCCGCCGAGCGCATGGGCGTCGCCCCCGCCCGCTGCGCGGTGGTCGAGGACAGCCAGTACGGCGTCCAGGCCGCCCGCGCCGCCGGCATGCGCTCCTTCGGCTACGCCGGCGGCCTCACCCCGGCCGACTGGCTGGCCGGCCCCGACACCGTCGTCTTCGACGACATGCGCAAGCTCCCCGTCCTTCTGGGCCTGCTGTGAGTCGACCGTGAGACTGCACGCCTACATCGACGCGTGGCGACGCCACGACGTGGCCGGAGTGCTGGCCACGCTGACCGACGACTGCGTGGTCATCGAGTCCTACGGCCCGGTCTACCACGGCCGGCAGCGGGTCGAGCAGTGGATGCACGCCTGGTTCGGCGCCGGCGGCTCGGTCGACGACTGGGAGATCACCTGGCGGTCGTCGACCGGCGAGGTGCTCACCGCCGAATGGGTCTTCTCCTGCACCTGGCAGGGCAGGGCGGCCACGTTCGAGGGCGCGACGATCGCCAGGCTCGAAGGGGAGCGGATCGCCTACCTCAGGGAGTACGCGACCACGGCGCCGCTCTACGACTGGACGGGCACCTGGCTCGACTGAAGGGTCATCGGGCCGGGAAGGCCCGGCGGTAGGCGCCCGGTGACACCCCGAGCTGCCTGAGGAAGTGGTGGCGGAGGTTGTTGGCCGTGCCGAGGCCGCTCAGCTCCCCGACCTTCTCGATCGGGAGGTCCGTCGACTCCAGCAACTCCCGCGCCCGACCCAGGCGTTGGTCGAGAAGCCACCGCAGGGGCGTCGTCCCGGTGGCCGCCTGGAGCCGCCGGTAGAACGTGCGCGGGCTCATCGCGGCCCGCCGCGCCAGGTCCTCGACCGTCAGCGGCCGGTCCAGGTGGGCCCGGGCCCAGTCGAGCACCGGGCCGAGCCCCTCGTCGTCCCTGGTGGGCACGGACAACTCGATGTACTGCGCCTGGCCACCGGGCCGGTGGGCGGGCACCACCATCCGGCGGGCCAACTGGTTGGCGACGTGCGCGCCGAGGTCGCGGCGCACCAGGTGCAGGCACAGGTCGAGGCCGGCGGTCAGACCGGCGCTGGTCAGCACGTCGCCGTCGTCCACGTAGAGCACCGACTCGTCGACGTCCACCTTCGGGTACCGCTCGGCCAGTTGGGCCGTGTGCATCCAGTGGGCGGTGGCGCGGCGACCGTCGAGCAGCCCCGCCTCGGCGAGCGCGAAGGCGCCGGTGCACAGGGAGACCATGCGGGCGCCCGCGTCATAGGCGCGGCGCAGGGCCGTGATCAGCTCCGGCGGCAGCGGCCTGCCCTCGTCGACGCAGGAGTCGGGCACCGACGGCACGATGACCGTGTCGGCGTCGGCGAGGTCGTCGAGCCCGTAGCGGGTCCGCAACAAGAGCCCGAGGCCGCCCGTACCGCCCTCCCCCTCCCCCGCTCCGGTGCCGCACAGCCGCAACTCGTACCAGGGGTCGGCCAGATCGGGCTGCGGCTTCCCGAAGACGGTGCAGGGGATGCTCAGCTCGTACAGGTCCCACGAGGGGACCCCGATCTCCTCGGTCACGACCACCGCGACAGTACCGACGCTCATGCCCCGAAGCGTATGGCAGGAATTTGGCGGATGCTGTCACCCGTGTCACTTCTGCCGCCCGCCGCGGGCTGCGAGCGTGTTCCTCACGTGATCACCGCCGCGTGCGGACGTAAGGCACAGGAGGAGTTGTCGATATGACCACTGATCGACAGGCCGTCACCGTCATCGGCCTCGGTTCCATGGGCTCGGCGCTGGCAGCCGCGCTGCTCGACCGGGGCCACCCGACCACCGTGTGGAACCGGTCCGCGCACCGGTCCTGGCCGCTGGTCGAGCGGGGCGCCCGGCTGGCCGCGACCCCCGAGGAGGCGATCACGGCGAGCCGGCTCACCGTCGCCTGCGTACTGGACTACCCGGCGCTGCACGCCGTCCTCGACCCCGTCGCCGCCACCCTGGCGGGTAGGACCCTGGTCAACCTCACCTCGGGCTCCCCCGAGCAGGCCCATGAGGCCGTCACCTGGGCCGAGTCCCACGGCGCCGACTATCTCGACGGCGCGATCATGACCACCCCGCCCGGCGTCGGCAACCCGGAGATGATGTTCCTCTACAGCGGTTCGCCCGACGTCTTCGAGGCGCACCGCCCGACCCTGGCGGCCCTGGGCGACCCCCTGCACCTGGGCAGCGACGCGGGCCTCGCCTCCCTCTACGACGCCGCGCTGCTCGGCCTGATGTGGGCCACCATGACCGGCTGGCTGCACGGCACCGCGCTGGTCGGCGCGGAAAAGACCCCGGCCACGGCCTTCACCCCCGTCGCGCTCCGCTGGCTGACCGCCGTGTCGGGGTTCCTGACCACCTACGCGCCGCAGGTGGACGCCGGCCGCTACCCGGGGGACGACGCCACCGTCGACGTGCAGATCGCGGCCGTCGAGCACCTCATCCACGCGGCGGCGGCCCGGGGCGTCGACAACGCGCTGCCGGAGCTGCTGAAGTCGACCATGGAACGGGCGAGGGCCGCCGGCCACGGCTCGGACAGCTACGCCAGCGTGATCGAGGTCCTGCGGCGTCCGGCGGACGCGAGATGACCACGCAGCATGGACGGGCCTGCTGTCGACCGCCACCGACGCGTGCCTTGACACCCTCCGCCAGGGAGCCGAGGAGGACTGGTCACGCCCCGCCCAGGGCCTCGACTGGACCTGCCGCGAGACGCTCGACCACCTCGCACTCGGCCTGGTCGGCTACACCGGCCTGCTCGTCTCCCGGCCCACCGACCGCTATGTCACCCTCTTCGCCTCGCTCGATCCCGGGGCCACCGTCCCTGACTGCCTTGAGGGCCTGCGGATCGCCGCCACCCTCCTCGCCTCCACCGTCCGCGACACGGCCCCCGACGCGCGCGCCTGGCACCCTTGGGGACACTCCGACGCCACCGGGTTCGCCGCCATGGGAATCACCGAACTCACCGTCCACACGCACGACATCGCCCGGGCCCTCGGCCTGCGGTGGGCCCCGCCTGACGGCCTCGCCGCCACCGTCGTCGACCGGCTCTTCCCGGAGGCACCAACCGGGCACACCCCGTTCGACACCCTGCTGTGGTGCACGGGCCGGATCCCGCTGCCCGGGCTGCCCAGGCGCGCGAACTGGCAGTGGGACGGCACCGTGCGGGCTCATCGCGAACCGGTCGGCCCCTCGATGTAGTGCGCCCACAGGCCGAGGCAGATCAGCGCGGCGAGACCTCCGACGACGCCGTAGAGCCCGGCCCGCCACGTCACGCGCTCCAGCAACGTCTGTTCCGTCTTGTCAAAGCCGTTCTCCCGGCCGATCCCGCGACCAACCGCTCCACGTTGGCCCGTTCCCCGTCGTCCAGGCCACCGTCCGCGGCGAGCGTCGTCGACACCCCCGTGACCCGGGCGACCTCCTCGGCGGAGAACACCCCACTGGCCCGCGTCCTCCCCTCGACGCCGATCGGGGGGGAGGACGCCGCAGTACAGCACCTCACCCGTCTCCCGGTCGATGATGAGCTCCTCGTCCTCGGCGTCGCCCTCGCCGCATTCGGTGCCGGGCGTCGAGAACACCACCTGGTACGGCGAGGTGGGCGTCCTGACCGCGTAGTGGACGACGAGGCTCACCACCCCGACGATCACCGCCAGTACGGGCGCCAGACACCCGACGGCGACGAGCGCGGCACCGACCCGACCGGCACGGCCGCCCAACCGGGAATCGCCTCGTTCGGATTCACTCGGCACAAGTCCCCCTCAGCCCGGCGCCTCCATGCATCATCCCCAGCCATAACCCGTGCCGGAAGGCAACCGCCTCCCGCGAGACGGATCACGCTTCGCCGGGCGGGGTGAATTCGTACCGAAGCTCGTAGAGATGCCCGGCCTTCACCATGACGCTGGCCTCGATGGGGCGGTCATCGTCGCTGTAGACAACACGAAGCGTCCGAAGCACCGGGAGGTTGCTGGGCAGTTCAAGGGCGATGAACTGTTCCTGAGTGGGCACGCGCGCCGAAACCCTGTCCACGCTCAGCCGGGGCGGATGGCCAAGATCCGCCAACAGGGTCGGCGTGCCGCCCTTGTTCTTGCGACGCTCCGTCATCGCCGTGCCCCGTGTGATCTCCAACGGGTAGTACGACGCGAGGAGTTCAACCGGCTCCTCATCGAGTATGAGCACCTGCCGGCGCAGCAGTGCGGCACCGCCTTCGGATACGCCAAGGGCAGCCGCCACATCGGCAGGAGGAACGGCCTCGCGCACTCCAACAGCTTGCTCGCGCCCGAGCGCCCCACTTCTCCATCTCTGTCAGCCACCGGTACGGCTCACCGACCACTGCCAGTGCCATGTACGAGGCGGGGCTCAGGGTCCGCTGCCGGTGCTCGCGCACGGTGACCGCCGCCCCAGGCCGCCCGACGACGAGACGTTCCTCCTTCAGCAGGTGCAACGCCTTCTGCACTGTGGCGTTTCGAGGCAGCGAACCTCGCCTTCAACTGCGCAGTGGAGGGCAGCTTGGCGCCAGGTGTCAGATCGCCGCTCATGATCTCGTCGCGCAGGTCCGCCGCGATACGTTCGTGAAGTGAGCGGGGGTCGAAGGCGCCCGCCTCGGTCCTGGGCACGGTTCATCCAATCCGCAGTTCGTAGCGCAGACGTTGCCGGTGGGCGGGCATGGTCATGAGGTCAGCCTGAATGGGCATGTCGGCCGCGTCCAGCGTCGCGCGGGTCAGCCGCAGCACGGGCTCGTCGGGAACCGTCTGAAGCAATGCCGCCTCCTCCTCGGTCGGCATCCGGGCCGCCACCTCCTCGCGCGCCCGCACGCCGACGTGCCCCAGCTCGGCGAGCAGGGTCACCGCCCCGCCTCGGATCTTCGCAGTCCCGGCCAGGCCGGTGCCGCGCGCGATGCGCGTTGGGTAATAGGTGTCGGTCAACTCCCAGGGCTCGTCGTCGAGGAACATGATCCGCCGCCGGACGACGACCTCATCCCCCTCCGCCACTCCCAGCAGAACGGCCACGTCCGCCGTCGCCCGTACCTCTCCGGCGTGCAGAATCCGCTGCGTGCCCCGACGCCCCCGAGCCGCCGTCTCGGCACCCCAGACGTCGCCGCCGCCCGCTCCCTGCGGACCGAGGTAGGGCACCGACGCACTCACCCACTGGTTACCGCTCACGGCTCCTCCTGACTGCCCGCCTCTTCGAACACGCCGTCCCACACGGTAGGAGAACCTTTTCGCGAATAGCAGTACGGCAGCGTCGTTCCAGAGCGTGAACATCAGCGAGCGAGGAGTTGATGGCGTGTGCGAGGACAGCAAGTGCCCTCCGGGGCACATGGGCGACACGGCGCGGCACCAGTTGTCGGCACAGCGGCAAGGGACTCCGTGTGCGACCGCGTTGATCGGGTCATGGCCTACGAACACGGGCTGGTGTGGCTCCGCCCACCCGAGGGCGGACGCGAATGGACCGCACGGCCAGAGGACATTGAACCGAAGCGAGTCGCTTTGCCGGTGGGCTTTCGGAACGTCGCCCTACCTCTACCAGGCGGCAGCCTGGAGTACGTCGAGGGCGATGTCGTGAACCGAGCGGCCGTCCGTCGCGACGCGGATGGTGCCCGCGGGAGCCTCCTCGCTCAGGTTCCGCGCGTTCCGCAGGCTCGACTCGATGTGAGCGTCGAGCTGGGATCCGATCTCCCGCTGGGCGAGCCGCTCCCGCACGGTGGTCTCCCTCGCCGTGAGCAGGATCCGGGTGGCCCTGATCTCGCCGCCGCCCATGGCTCGTCGGATCATCGGCTCCTCCAGAATGCTCACCGTGTTCGTGTAGATGAGGCGGTGCTGGCCGAGGGCGGCGTAGTTCGACCAGATCGCGGCGGTGTTCCGCTCCGTGATCGCCGTGCGGTGCGGATCGTCGACGGGGGCGGGGTGGATCTGGTCCATGTAGTCACCCTCGATCAGACAGTGCGCCGTTCCCTTCGCCCGCAGCACCGCGGACACCTCCCACGCGACGGTCGTCTTGCCGACGCCGGCACCACCGCCGATGAGCAACAGTTCGTAAGCAGTCATGGCCGATCAGCCTCGCAGAGCCCGGACGACCACGGCAGGTGATTTTGGGCCGCCGCGACTCCCCCGCCCTGCCGCTGGCATGATCGCCGTATGAGCGAGATCGTCCTGATGTCGGACCCGGCCGTCGCCGCGATACCCGTCGTGGAGTGCGGCGAGCGGCTGGTCGACGTCCGCCGCCACGCGCCATCGTTGCTGGTCGACACGCGGAAGCAGGACGCCACGGGCGCCTTCGCGCACCTGCGGGAGGGCGTCGTGGAGCGGCTGCTGCACGCCCAGACGCGACTGCCCGCCGGCCTGCGGCTGTTGTTCGTCGAGGGGTACCGGCCGCCCTCGCTCCAGCGCGCGTACTTCGAGGAGTACGCCGGGCGGCTGCGGGCCGACCATCCCGCCTGGTCCGCGGAACAGGTCCACGCGGCGGCCAGCCGGTACGTGTCGCCGCCGGAGATCGCCCCGCACAGCGCGGGGGCGGCCGTGGACCTCACCCTCGCCGACGCCGAGGGGCGCGAGCTGGACATGGGGACGCGGTTGAACGCAGACCCGGAGGAGAGCGGCGGCGCCTGCTTCACCCACGCGGAGAACATCAGTCACCAGGCCCGCGCCAACCGGGCGACGCTCGGCGACGCGCTCAGCGCCACCGGGTTGGTCAACTACCCGACGGAGTGGTGGCACTGGTCCTTCGGCGACCGCTACTGGGCCCTCACCACAGGGGCGCCCTCGGCCCGCTACGGACCGACCGAGCCCAGCTTCTCCTCGATCCAGGCGACCCCGAAGTCGACGGCCTGACCGGCCTCGAACAAGTAGCTGTCGGCGGCGCCGACCCGGCCCCGCCGCCCGATGCCGGCGGCGAGCATGTCTCGCACGATCACGGCGAACGGGTCCTCGCCCTCCGGTACCACGGCCGAGTAGTCGAACGCCCCGTTCTCCGAGTCGATGTCGTGGAAGCGTCGCCAGACCCGCCGGCCGTCCGGCTCCAGCACCGGCTGCTCGTGGTCGACGAACCGCTTGCCCGGCGCCTGGGCGAGCGCCTCCGCGTGGTGCAGCAGCGTCATGGTGTCCAGCGGCGCGCCCAGCATCAGCACCTGGCCCCCGCGATCCACCAACCGCGCGAGGGGACTTCCGGGGCCGTGCGGGTCGTCCCAGGGGTGGTCGGCCACCAACTCCTCCGCCACCGCGCCCAACGCGGCGAAGCTGACGTCAGGGTGCCGGCTGCGAAGGGCCCCCGGCCAACGCCGCAGCGCCTCGGGCAGCCGGCCGTTGGCATGGTCGGCCTCGCTCAACACCGGGTCGTACGCGGGTGTTCGGCGCGCAGCGCGTCCTGCCACCCGGCGGGCCACTCGACGAAGTCGTACGGCGGCGCGTCGTACCCGCTGTAGACCAGCAACGTGCCCTCCTCCCCCACCACCTCACGCAGCGCGCCGATGACGGTCGCCGTGCCGCCCGCCACATAGCCGATGGCCGACATCCGGGTGTGGAACATCACGACGTCACCGGCGCCGAGACCGAGTGCGGTCAGATCTTGGGCGATCCGGCTCCGGGTCACCGGGCCGTTGGACGCTCCGAGCAGGTTCACCTCGTCCATGATCGAAGAACTGCTCGCGGCGGAGGTCAGTTCCGCCGCGCAGCGCGCGGAGCAGCGCCACGGATCGTCGCGGTGACGACGTCCAAGAACGACGTACGTCTACGACGCGCCGCGGGCGGGCGCCAGCGGCTTCGTGCTGACGCGCACGGCGACCGAGGAGCTCGTGCGGACGGTGATCACGGCCCACGAGCAGGGCTTCGTGATCCCGGGGCGACGGGGGGCGCCCGGTTGATCAGACGCCCAGGTGGGTGGCGCCCTCGGCGAGCTGGCGGCCGAGCGCGAGCGCGTCCTGGGCCACGGCCGTGACCAGCGCCGCCGGGCCGGCAAGCGGGGTGAGGACGGCCGTCTCGGAGAGCACCCGCGCCTCGGCCGACTTGTCCTCGAACACCGGGTCGACGACGAGGAGTTGGCCCACAGCCCGGTGGCCGCCGAGCACCGCGCCGCCGTCCCAGCCCGGGGCGCCCTGCCCGCCGCCGAAGGAGAGTTCCTGGTCGAGCAGCGGGCGGCCGGCGTGGCGCACGACGAGGCGGGAGGCCAGCCGGCCAGGGGCCTCGGCCGCCCGGCCGAGTACCAGCTGCTCGCGCAGCACGAGCCGGGCGCCGGCCGCGAGGTCCACCCGCGTCGTCGTCCGCAGGTCGCTGCCGGCCGCCGCGATCAGCGGCTCGGGCAGCCAGCGCAGCTCGCCGCCCTCCCCCACCGTCAGCGTCACGTCGTAGTCGGCCGGCTCGCCGCCCAGGCCCGGCAGGGCGACGGTGGCGGCGGCCGAGTCGACCCGCAGCGCGGCGCCCGGCGCCACCTCGGCCGTCAGCCGCAGCCGGTCGCCGCCCAGCGGGCCGCTCATCGCGCCGACGACCGTGACCTGCGCGTACGGGCCGGCCGCCCGGGTGCGTCGCAGCGCCAACGGTCCTTCGCCGCGCAGCAGCGGCAGCGAACCGTCCGCCGCGGCCACGATCCGGGCGTGGGCCGTGACGCCGGCGCTCACGCCGCCGCCGGGGCCCAGGCGGCGAGACGCGCCAGCACCCAGTCGGCCACCGGCCGGACGCCGTCCGCCTCGCGCAGCGAGGTGAACGCGACCGGCAGCTCGCCACGCTGCGCCCTGGCGTCGCGGGCCATCGCCGCCAGGTCGGAGCCGACGTACGGCGCGAGGTCGGTCTTGTTGACGACGAGGAGGTCGGCGGTGGTGACGCCGGGCCCGCCCTTGCGCGGGATGTCGTCACCGCCGGCCACGTCGATCACGAAGATCTGGGCGTCCACCAGGCCGGTGGAGAAGGTGGCGGTCAGGTTGTCCCCGCCGGACTCGACCAGCACCAGGTCCAGCGGCCCCGTCCGCTCCTCGAGATCCTCCACCGCCTCCAGGTTGGCGGAGATGTCGTCCCTGATCGCGGTGTGCGGGCAGGCGCCGGTCTCCACGGCGACGATCCGCTCGGCGGGCAGCACGGCGGCGCGCAGCAGGAAGTCGGCGTCCTCGCGGGTGTAGATGTCGTTGGTGACCACGCCGATGGCCAGCCGGTCGCGCAGCGCCCGGCAGAGCGCGGCGACGGTGGCGGTCTTGCCCGAACCGACAGGACCGCCGAGGCCGACGCGCAGGGCGCGGCTGCCCGGCTCGACCGGTGGCGCGGCCTGGTAGGTGTGGCGGTGCGGGAAGGTCTCGGGGTGGTCGAGGTGCACGATGCGGTCTCCTAGGAGGCGAAGAGGCGGACGGGCCAGGCGGCGTGCGCCTCGGCGCCGATGTCGAGCAGCGGGGCTGAGGCGGACGGCAGCGCGTCGGCGTCCCCGAGCGCGGCGGCCTCGGTGGCGCGGCGGGCCACGGCGTCGACCTCACCGGCGAGGCGGGCCAGCACGGCGGTGGCGTCGAACGGGTCGAGGGACAGCAGCCGGACGGTCGCGCCGGCTGGGCCGCTGACGGCGTCGTAGGCGGCGGCCCGGGCCGCGTCGTCCGGGGTGAGGCCGGCGGCACGGGCGGCGAGGCCGAGCACCACCGGCTGGTGGAGGCCGCCACGGAACGCGGACGCGAGCGCGTCGAGCTCGGGCGTCGGCCAGGTGGCGCGGGCGGCCCGCATCAGCTGGCGGCCGAGCTTGCGCGCGGTGGCACGCAGCGCGGGCGAGGGGGTGCGGGCGTCGGCGGCGGCGTCGAGCTCGGCCGGGTCACGGCCGGCGCAGGCCGCGGCGGCCAGCGCCGCCGCGACCAGGCCCGCGGTGTGCAGCCGGCCCCGGCAGAACTCCTCCAACGAGGCGGGCCCGGTGATCCGGCCGGCGCGCACGGCGGCTTCCGCGCCGCCCGAGTGGGCGTGCGCGCCGGCCGGGAACCTGCCGTCCGCGAGCAGCAACAGCGCGGCGGCGGCCATCAGGAGGCACCCATCAGAACAGGCCCCATCAGAACAAGAAGTACCGCTGAGCGAGCGGCAGTTCGGTGGCCGGGGCGGGGACGACCGGCTCGCCGTCGATGGTGACGGTGAACGAGTCGGGGTCCACGGAGACCGCCGGCCGCGCGTCGTTGAGCCGCATGTCCGCCTTGGTGGTGTGCCGGGTGTCCCCGATCGGGACGAACCGCTTGGCGAGGCCGAGCCGCTCGTCGAGGCCGCCGTCCAGCGCGAGCTGGGTGACGAAGTTGACCGAGCCGGCCGCGGCCGCCCGGCCGAGCGCGCCGAACATCGGCCGGGGCAGCACCGGCTGCGGGGTGGGGATGGAGGCGTTGGCGTCGCCCATCTGGGCGTAGGCGATCTGGCCGCCCTTGATCACCAGCAGCGGCTTGACCCCGAAGAACGCCGGCTCCCACAGCACCAGGTCGGCCAGCTTGCCCGGCTCGACCGAGCCGATCTCGTGGTCGAGTCCCTGGGCCACCGCCGGGTTGATGGTGTATTTGGCGACATAGCGACGGACCCGCAGGTTGTCGGCGGCCCCGTCGCCCGGCAGGGCGCCGCGCCGCCGCTTCATCACGTGCGCGGTCTGCCAGGTCCGCGTGATCACCTCGCCGACCCGGCCCATCGCCTGCGCGTCCGAGGAAATGATCGAGATCGCGCCCAGGTCGTGCAGGACGTCCTCGGCGGCGATCGTCGACGGCCTGATCCGCGACTCGGCGAAGGCCAGGTCCTCCCGCACCGCCGGGTTGAGGTGGTGGCAGACCATCAGCATGTCGAGGTGCTCCTCGACCGTGTTGACGGTGTGCGGGCGGGTCGGGTTGGTCGAGCTCGGCAGCACGTTGGGCTCGGAGACCACCGTGATGATGTCGGGCGCGTGCCCGCCGCCCGCGCCCTCGGTGTGGTACGCGTGGATCGTCCGGCCGGCGATCGCGGCCAGGGTGTCGCCGACGAAGCCGGCCTCGTTCAGGGTGTCGGTGTGGATGGCCAGCTGGGCGCCGGTCTCGTCGCAGACCTTCAGGCAGGCGTCGATCACGGCCGGGGTGGCGCCCCAGTCCTCGTGGATCTTGAAGCCGAGCGCGCCGCCGCGCAGCTGCGCCAGCATCGCCTCGCGCGAGACGGTGTTGCCCTTGCCGAGCAGCCCGAAGTTGACCGGCGCGCCGTCCATCGCCTCCAGCATCCGGGCCAGGTGCCAGGATCCCGGGGTCACGGTGGTCGCCTTGGAGCCCTCGGCCGGCCCGGTGCCGCCGCCGATCAGCGTGGTGACGCCGGAGGCCAGGGCCGTGTCGACGATGGTCGGCGAGATCAGGTGCACGTGCGCGTCGATGCCGCCGGCGGTGAGGATGCGGCCGTTGCCCGCGATGACCTCGGTCTCCGGGCCGATCACCAGCTCGGGGTGGACCCCGTCCATCGTGTCCGGGTTGCCGGCCTTGCCGAGCGCGCTGATCCGACCGTCCCTGATGCCGACGTCCGCCTTCACGATCGCGGCGTGGTCGAGCACGACCACGCCGGTGATCACGGTGTCCGGGGTGCCGTCGGCCCGGCTGGCCCGGGACTGGCCCATGGACTCGCGGACCACCTTGCCGCCGCCGAAGACCGCCTCCTCGCCGGCCCGCCCGGGGCCGCCCGCGAGGTCGTCCTCGATCTCGATCAGCAGGTCGGTGTCGGCGAGCCGCACCCGGTCCCCGGTGGTGGGCCCGTACAGGTCCGCGTAGCGCTGCCGGCTCAGCTCAGCCATCGAGTCCCCCCGCCGTCTCGCCGCGCAGGCCGGGCACGATCCGACGGCCGGCCAGTGGCACGAGCTCGACCTCCACCGGGATGCCCGGCTCGAAGCGGACGGCAGTGCCGGCCGCGATCCCGAGCCGCCGGCCGCGGGCGGCCGCCCGGTCGAAGTCGAGCCCGGGGTTGGCCTCGGCGAAGTGGTAGTGGGAGCCCACCTGGATCGGCCGGTCGGCGACGTTGCGCACGACGAGCCGGGTGACCGGGGCGCCCTCGTTGAGGGTGACCGTCCCCTCGGCGAACAGGATCTCTCCGGGAATCACGCGGTGCCTCCTCTCTCTGACCCGCTCGCCGCTCAGGCGATGGGCTCGTGGACGGTGACGAGCTTCGTCCCGTCCGGGAAGGTGGCCTCCACCTGAACGTCGTGGATCATCTCCGGCACCCCCTCCATCACGTCGGCGCGGGACAGGATCCTGCGTCCCGACTCCATGAGCTCCGCGACGCTGCGGCCGTCCCGCGCGCCCTCCAGGACGTGGGCGGTGATCAGCGCGACCGCCTCCGGGTGGTTGAGCAGCAGCCCGCGGGCCCGGCGCCTGGCGGCCACGTCCGCGGCCACGTGGATCAGCAGTCGTTCCTGCTCGTGCGGGGTCAGCTGCACGCCGGCCGCCCTTCTCTTCAGGTCATCGCAGGCTGTGGAGGTTAGTTCGATCCGGTTACGGTGGCGTTACCCTGCCCCGTGACATCCGCAGTATCCCGTGGCATGCCGCACACCGGTGTGACCGGCGTCAAAGAAGTGGCCACGATCAAGGCCGACGGTGCAGGGTAGGAGAGCGGGACGCACGCACGCGTCGAGTGCGGGGAAAGTGAGAGGAAGCCCATGAAGATCGGGATCGTCGGAGCCACCGGACAGGTCGGCGGCGTGATGCGCGGAATCCTGGCCGAGCGGAAGTTCCCGGTCGACCAGCTCCGGCTCTTCGCGTCGGCGCGGTCGGCGGGCAGCACGCTGCCCTGGCAGGACGGTGTGGTTACCGTCGAGGACGCGGCCGTCGCCGACTACTCGGACCTGGACATCGTCCTCTTCTCGGCGGGCAAGGGCACCTCGCTGGCGCTGGCCGAGAAGGTCGCGGCGTCCGGCGCCGTGGTGATCGACAACTCCTCCGCCTGGCGGATGGATCCCGACGTGCCGCTCGTCGTCTCCGAGGTGAACCCGCACGCCGCGGCCCGCCGCCCCAAGGGCATCATCGCCAACCCCAACTGCACCACCATGGCCGCCATGCCGGTGCTCCGCCCGCTGCACCAGGAGGCCGGCCTGACGGCCCTCGTCGTCGCCACCTACCAGGCGGTCTCCGGCAGCGGCCTCTCCGGCGTCGCCGAGCTCGACAGCCAGGCGCGGGCCGCCGCCAAGCAGGACATGGCCCGGCTGGCCTTCGACGGCCGGGCGATCGAGTTCCCCGAGCCGGAGAACTACAAGCGGCCCATCGCGTTCAACGTGCTGCCGCTGGCCGGCTCCATCGTCGATGACGGCCTCGCGGAGACGGACGAGGAGCAGAAGCTCCGCAACGAGAGCCGCAAGATCCTGGAGCTCCCCGAGCTCAAGGTCTCCGGCACCTGCGTCCGGGTCCCGGTCTTCACCGGCCACTCGCTCCAGATCAACGCCCGCTTCGAGCGACCGATCACCCCCCAGCGCGCCGCGGAACTGCTGACCGCGGCGGAGGGCGTCGCGCTGTCCGACATCCCCACCCCGCAGCAGGCCGCCGGCCGCGACGCGAGCTATGTCGGCCGCATCCGCCGCGACGAGACGGTGGAGCACGGTCTTGCCCTCTTCGTCTCCAACGACAACCTGCGGAAGGGCGCGGCGCTCAACGCGGTCCAGATCGCCGAACTCGTCGCCGACGAGTCCCGCTGACAGCGGCAGCCCCCCACTCC
>NZ_SMKC01000540.1 GCF_004348315.1 Streptomyces sp. 8K308
GGTGGGGAAAACCCACCCCACCCGCCACCGAGGGGCGTCAGGACACCGCGATGGCCCGCAGAACCGGCAGGCGGCCCGCACGGAACGCGGGGAGGAGGGCCGCCACCAGGCCCACCACCGCCGACGCGCCCAGCACCGTCAGGATCGTCGGCCAGGGAATCTCCAGCACGTCGAACCCCTCGAGCGCCAGCACCCGCTGCGTCGTCACGCCCCAGCACAGGCCGAGCCCGAGGCCCAACACCGCGCCGAAGACCGCGATCACCACCGACTCGAGGCGGATCATCCGCCGCAGCTGCCGCCGCGACAGGCCGATCGCCCGCATCAGGCCGATTTCGCGGGTGCGCTCCACCACCGACAGCGTCAGCGTGTTCACCACGCCCAGGATCGCCACCACGATCGCCAGCGCCAGCAGCCCGTAGACGATGTTCAGCAGCGTGCCGATCTCGTCCTCGAGCAGCTGCTTGTAGTCAGCCTGGTTGTTCACCTCATACATCGGGAACTCCCGCAGGCTCTCCCGGAGCGCCGCGTACGCCGCGTCCTCCGCGCCGTCGTTCGCCCTGGCGAACATCGTCGTCGTCGACGGCATCCGGTCGGCCGGCAGGTGGGCCCGCGCCGTGTCGAGCGCCAGGTACATCGCGCCCTGGTCGAGGACCGTGTCCTCCGAGGTGATCGCGCCCAGCGTCAACGGCACCGTCTCGCCGCCCACGAACCGCGCCGTCAGCTCGTCGCCCACGGCGAGCCCGTGCTCCGTCGCGAACGACTCGGGCACCGACAGGTGGTCGGGACCATACGCCGCGGACAGCTCGCCCGACAGCGTCTCGGCCCGCACGTCGTCCGCGTACGTCGGATCGGCCGCGACCATCTCCTGCGCCGAGGTCTCCCCGTCCGCCGTCGTCAACTCCACGCTCACCACGGTCAGTTCGGTCACGTGCTGGAGCCCGGGCGTCTCCCGGACCGCCCGCACCGCGTCCGGCGTGAACGCCTGCGAGGAGGACGAGTCGACCATGAAGTCCGCGCCCACCGTGCGGTCGAGCTGGCCGGAGGCCGAGGCCACCACTGAGGAGCCCACCACCCCGAGACCGCCGACCAGCGCCAGGCCGATCATCAGCGCGCCCGCCGTGGCGCCGGTGCGCCGCGGGTTGCGCAGCGCGTTGCGCCCGGCCATCCGGCCCACCGGGCCAAAGGCCCGCAGCACCACCGCGCTCACCGCCCGCACCACCACGCTCGCCAGCAGCGGCGCCACCACCACCGCGCCCACCAACGTCGCCAGCAGCCCGAGCCCGAGCAGCGCCGAACCGCCGGATGCCTCGTCCGCGTTGGCCGCCGCCACCAGCGCCGCCGCCCCCGCGCCGGACAGCAGCAGCCCGCACGCCGCCCGCACCCGGCCGGCCCGCGCGTCGCTCGGTGTGCCCGCCTCCCGCAACGCGGCCATCGGCGACACCTGCCCGGCCCGCCGCGCCGGCAGCCACGCGGCGACCAGCGTCGTCACCACGCCCACCGCGAGGCCGACCACCGGCACCGCGGCCGTCACCGTCAGCTGCGAGGTGTCCATGTTGACGCCGGCCGCGCTCATCAGCTCCATCAGGCCGACGGCGAGGCCGATCCCCGCGCCGATCCCCAGCGCCGAGCCGACCACGCCGAGCAACAGCGCCTCGGTCAGCACCGAGCGGTTGACCTGGCGGCGGCTCGAGCCGATGGCCCGCATCAGGCCGATCTCGCGGGTGCGCTGGGCGACCAGCATCGAGAAGGTGTTGACGATCAGGAAGATCCCGACCAGCACCGCGATCCCCGCGAAGCCCAGCATCGCGTACCGCACCACGCCGAGGAAGCCGACCTCGTCGCGCAGCGCCTCCTCGCCCTCGGCCCGCGTCTCCACCGCGAAGCCGTCCCCGAGGGCCGCCACGATCCGGTCCCGCAGCTCGTCGTCCGAGACGCCGTCCGCGGCCACCACCTCGACCGTGCTGATCTCATCCGCCGCGCCGAGCAGCCCCTCGGCCGCCGCCGCCGGGTCGAGCAGCACGAACGCCGCGCCCGGGTTGGTGTCCCGGAACGACGCGAGGCCGGTCACCTCGACCGTCACCCGGCCCGCCACCGCGACGATCTCGAGATGGTCGCCGATCGCCACCCCCTGCCGCTCCGCGGTGTCCGCGTCAAGCAGCGCCTCCCCGGGCCCGGACGGCGCCCGCCCCTCGGCCAGCTCCATGGAGCGCTGGATCGCCGGGCCCCAGTCGGCGCCGAACGTCGGGCCGCCCGAGCCGTCGATCTGCTCACCCTCGCCGTCCACCAGCGTCAGGTGCTCCGTCATCACCTGGCCGTCGGCCGCGGCCACCCCGTCGACCGCCCGCACCTGGTCGGCGACGGACGCCGGGATGGTGTCCGGGCGGCCCGTCTCCTGCGCGTGCTCCTCCTCGACCGGCGCCACCCGGACGTCCGAGGTCAACGAGGAGAAGAACCGGTCGAACGTCGTGTTGAGCGTCCCGGTGAACACCAGCGTGCCGCAGACGAACGCCACCGAGAGCACGATCGCCAGCCCGGACAGGACCATCCGGCCCCTGTGCGAGAAGAAGCTCCGCAGCGAGATCCGCAGGACGGTCACGACACCCTCCCGCGCGCGTCGAAGCGCCGCATGCGGTCCAGCACCAACTCGGCCGTCGGCTCGGCCATGTCGTCCACCACGCGCCCGTCCGCCAGGTACAGCACCCGGTCGGCATACCCCGCCGCCACCGGGTCGTGGGTGACCATGACGATGGTCTGGCCGAGGTCGTCGACGGAGCGGCGGAGGAAGCCGAGGACTTCGGCGCCGGCGCGGGAGTCGAGGTTGCCGGTGGGTTCGTCGCCGAAGATGATCT
>NZ_SMKC01000541.1 GCF_004348315.1 Streptomyces sp. 8K308
GGGTGGGCGGGGGAGAGGACCCGCCGCCGCGCCCGGTCAGGGCTAACAGCAGACGCCGCCCCCGTCGCGCGGGTCCCCGTAGCGGCGCTCCACCCGCTCGCGTTCGAACTCGCGACGCGAGGGCACGGGGGCCGCCGGGTCGGTCTCGCGCACCCGCGCGACATGGCGGGCGTAGGCGTTCTCGCCGGTCAGCTCGGTGACGTACCAACGCAGCCAGGCCGCCGCGCGTCTCATTCGCCGGCCTCCACCCGTGCCGCGCTCCGCTCACCCCGTGACTGCTCGGGGATGCCGCCGCCCGGGCCGAGGCCGGCCGCCACCAGTTCGGCCCGCTCCTCCTTCGTCGGGATCAGGCCGGCGGGGGCGACCAGCCGCGACGGCACGTGCGGGGACTCGCGCAGCTGGACGGTGTCCGGCCTCCTGACCGCCCGCACGCACACCCGCAGGGCGTCGGCGAAGACGATCAGCACCAGCAGCGCGAGCACCGCCGAGATCGTCGCGTCGAGCGTGGCGTTGTTGACGATGGTCCGCATGTCGTCCATGTCCTGGGCACCGGGCAGCAGCTGGCCGGCGTCGATGCCGTCCTGGTACTGGTCGCGCCGGGCCCAGAAGCCGACCGCCGGGTCGCTCGAGAACACCTTCTGCCAGCTCGCGGTGAGCGTGACCACCGACAGCCAGGTGAGCGGCACCAGCGTCACCCAGACATGCCGCAGCCGCCCCGACTTGACCAGCAGCACCGTGCAGACGGCCAACGCCACGGCCGCGAGCAACTGGTTGGAGATGCCGAACACCGGGAACAGCGTGTTGATGCCGCCGAGCGGGTCGTTGACGCCGACCCACAGCAGGTAGCCCCAGAGGGCGACGACGATACCGCTGCTCAGCGCGATGCCGGGCAGCCACTTGGTGGCGCGCATCCGGCCGAACCTCGGGTGGATGGAGGCGATGGCGTCCTGGACGATGAAGCGGCCGACCCGGGTTCCGGCGTCGATGGCCGTCAGGATGAACAGCGCCTCAAACATGATCGCGAAGTGGTACCAGAAGCTCATCATCGCGTCGCCGCCCAGGATGTCGGCGAGGATCGCGGCGAGGCCGAGCGCGAGCGTCGGCGCGCCACCGGTCCTGGAGAGCAGCGACTCCTCCTCGACGGACTCGGCGGCGGCCGCGAGCTGCTCGGGCGTGACGGTGAAGCCCCAGGAGGTGATGGTGTCGGCGGCCGTCTGGAGCGTGTCGCCGATCACCGCCGGCGAGGCGTTCATCGCGAAGTAGACGCCGGGGTCGAGCACGCAGGCGGCGGTGATCGCCATGATGGCCACCCCGGACTCCATCAGCATCGCGCCGTAGCCGATGGTGCGTACCTGGGTCTCCTTCTGGATCATCTTGGGCGTGGTGCCCGAGGAGATCAGGGCGTGGAAGCCGGAGACCGCGCCGCAGGCGATGGTGATGAACACGAACGGGAAGAGCGAGCCGGCGAACACCGGCCCCTCACCGTTGCCCGCGAAGTCCGTGACGGCGTCCATCCTGAGCGTCGGCAGCGTGACCACCAGGGCCGCGGCGAGCAGCACGATGGTGCCGATCTTCATGAACGTGGACAGGTAGTCGCGGGGCACCAGCAGCAGCCACACCGGCGCGACGGACGCCGCGAAGCCGTAGATCACCAGACAGATGACGAGGGTGCGCGGCGAGAGCGTGAAGGTGTCGGCCAGGCCGGAGTTGGCGACCCAGCGGCCCGAGGCGATGGCGAGCAGCAGCAGGGCCACGCCGATGACGGTCACCTCCGCGACCCGGCCGGGGCGGAGATAGCGCAGGTAGACGCCCATGAAGAGGGCGATGGGGATGGTCAGGCCGACCGAGAACGTGCCCCAGGGCGACTCGGCGAGTGCGTTGACCACCACGAGGGCCAGCACCGCCAGCAGGATGATCATGATGGCGAAGACGGCGACGACGGCGGCGACGCCGCCGATCGGGCCGATCTCCTCGCGGGCGATCTGACCGAGCGACTTGCCGTCGCGCCGGGTGGAGAAGAAGAGCACCACCATGTCCTGGACGGCGCCGGCGAAGATGACGCCGACGATGATCCAGATGGTGCCGGGCAGATAACCCATCTGCGCGGCGAGCACCGGGCCGACCAGGGGGCCGGCGCCCGAGATGCCGGCGAAGTGGTGGCCGAGCAGCACGCGGCGGTCGGTGGGGTGGAAGTCGACGCCGTCGTTGACGCGTTCCGCCGGGGTGGCGCGGGTGGGGTCGGCGCGCAGCACGCGCGTCGCGATGTAGCGTGCGTAGAAGCGGTAGCCGATGGCGTACGAGCCGAGCGCGGCCGCCACCATCCAGGCGGCGGACACCTCCTCGCCTCGGTAGAGCGCCAACATGGACCAGCCGACGGCGCCGATGACGGCGACGGTGGTCCAGATGGCGATGGAGCGTGGTCGTGCGTGCGTGGGGAATTGCATGGTGGTCTCCTGCCCGTCCTCCTTGACTGACTGGCCGGAATCTAGGCCAGCGGAGCGCGGTTGACCAGTGACGCGTGTGGTGCGTGGCCGTGCCAGCGGCTCAGAAGGACGGGTGGATCCGGTTTCAGGTACGGCTGAGGATCTGCCGGGGCGCGGCCCGCCAGGCCGGGCGCCCACGACGCGGCCGGGCGCGTGCGGTGCGGCGCCGCAGCCCCCGCGGCGGGCCGGACCCGCTGTGGCGCGGCGGCGGCCGGGCACGGGAGGCGGTCTCGGCGGGCGACGGACCAGGCGTTGGCCGGCGCGGCCGGGCACGCGCGGTGCGGGGCCGGTGGCCGGCGCCGCGCCCGGTGCGCCGACGGCTGTTCGGCCGTCGCACGCTGCTGGGTGCCGGTCGCCTCGGGCG
>NZ_SMKC01000542.1 GCF_004348315.1 Streptomyces sp. 8K308
ACCAGCCGTACTCGCCCGAGGAGGTGCGGGAGGCGTTGCAGATCGGTCCTGACGCGCCGATCATCACCACCGACGCCCGGCACAGGTCCGAGGCCAAGAGCGCCCTGATCACCCTCGTCGAACACGCGCTCCTCGCCCGTCTGCACTGACCGGCTCCCGGAACCGGTCGCCCGCCGCCCGCCGGCCCTCGCCGGCGGGCTGTGCTGTCTTCGCCGTCTCCAGTGGATCTGTGCCATCCGTCACGGCCACACAGAATCTCCTTCTCGTCTCCAGGGTCTCGTAACGATTCGACCGGCATTTCCGCGCATTATGCGCACGTGTCGCGAGCGTCCGGCTCCGCTCCGCGCACGATTCCCCGGCGTTTTGCGACTTGTTGTGGATGATGACCCTTTTGTTGGCATTGAGGGGTGGCCGGAAACAACCTGGTTTGGGGGATTGGAAAGTCGTCGCGTGGCGTGTTGGAATCCACGGAACCCCCGGGCGTGACCGGCCCACCCGCGATGGCGAAATCAATGCCGAGAGGTGACAGCCTGTGAGGCGCAACACCGCGACTCCCCCGAATCCCGGAGAAGCGGCGGCCCTCGGCGGACCGGGTCGGGGCGGTTTCCAGCCGCCCACCGCGACGGCCCGGCCGCCGGCCGGAGCCGCCGGTGACCACGAGGCCCCACCCTCAGCCGGCTCCCGGTTCGCCCCCCGCAACTGGCGGGTGGCCACCAAGCTCTACGCGATCCTGCTCATCCCGGTGCTGGTCGCCCTCCTCCTGGGAGGCGTGCGGGTTCGTGACTCCTACGACCGCTGGCAGGAGGCCGACGCCGCCGAGCGCATCGCCGAGCTGGTCCGCGCCTCGACCGCCTACGGGCACGCGCTGATCGACGAACGCGACGTCACCGCGCGCCCGTTGCTCGAGGGCGACACGCGGTCCGAGGTCGTCGCCGAGGCCAGGGCGGCCACCGACGCGGCGCGCGACGAGTTCTACGCGCGTGCCGACGACGCCCCGAACACCGACAGCCTGCGCCGCCGCGTCGACGCCGTCGCCCAGGCCGAGCCCCAGCTCCAGCCGCTGCGCGACGCCGCCTACACGGACCAACTCCCGGGGGTGACAACGGAGGAGGGCTACGTCGCGGTCCAGCACCCGCTGATGTCGTTCTCCAACGAACTCGGCCTCGGCTCCGACAACATCGCCGCCTACGGACGCACCGTCTACGCCATCTCCCTCGCCAAGGCGGCCAGTTCGCTGCAGCGCTCGATCGGCACCCACCTGCTCGTCGCGCCCGGGCCCGGCGAGCGGGCCATCGAGACGCAGCTCACCGCGTTCGACTCCTACGCCTACCTGGAGGACATCGCCCGCGCCGAGTACGTCACCGCGGGCACCGCCGAGGACGGCCAGCGACTCTCCGCGGCCATGGCCGAGGCGGGCGAGGACGCCGCGGCCGGCGCCCCCGGCGCCCCCGACCTGGAGACCATGGTCGAACAGCTCTCCACGGGCGCCACCCCCGGCGAGCTCGCCGCCCAGGGGGTCACCCCCGACACCTGGTTCCAGTCCGCCACCACCGAGTTCGACGCCTACCGCGCCATCGAGGTGCGGCTCGTCGACGAAGCCGTCGAGGAGGCGCTTGACGTCGCGGGCGTCGCCCGCCGCGACATGATCGTCAACTCGGTCGTCGTGCTGGCCGCCGTGCTGCTCGCCCTGCTGCTCGCCGGCCTCGTCGCCAGGTCCATGAGCCGCGACATGCGCCAGCTGCGCGCCGCGGCCGCCGAGGTCGCCGAGGAGCGGCTGCCCGCGGTCGTCGGCCAGCTCTCCCGCACCAAGCCGGGCGACGTGGACACCAGGGTCACGCCGATCAGCATCGCCGGCCGCGACGAGATCGGCGAGGTCGCCCGCGCCTTCGACCAGGTGCACCGGGAGGCCGTCCGGCTCGCCGCCGAACAGGCCCTGTTGCGCGGCAACGTGAACGCCATCTTCACCAACCTCTCCAGCCGCAACCAGGGCCTGATCGAGCGTCAACTCGCTCTGATCAGCGAGCTGGAGAGCCGCGAGGCCAACCCGGAGCAGCTCGACCACCTCTTCAAGCTCGACCACCTGGCCACCCGCATGCGCCGCAACGGGGAGAACCTGCTGGTGCTGGCCGGCGAGGAGCCGGAGAACCGCTGGAACCAGCCCGTCGCGCTCGTCGACGTGCTGCGCGCCGCCGCCTCCGAGGTCGAGGCCTACGCCAGGATCGAGATCTCCGGCGTCCCCGAGGCCGAGGTGCGGGCGCCCGTCGTCAACGACCTGGTGCACCTGCTCGCCGAGCTGCTGGAGAACGCCACCACGTTCTCCTCGCCGCAGACCAGGGTGCGGGTCACCGCCACCCGGCTGCCCGACGGCCGCATCATGGTCGAGATCCACGACAAGGGCATCGGCCTCACCCAGGAGGACTTCGCGGAGATCAACAAGCGGCTCGCCGAGCCGCCGGCCGTCGACGCGGCCATCTCCCAGCGGATGGGCCTCTTCGTGGTCGGCCGGCTCGCGCTGCGCCACGGCATCCGCGTCCAACTGCGGCCCTCGGGCGAGCAGTCGGGCACCACCTCGCTCGTGATGCTCCCCGAAGGGCTGACCCTTACCGGCGGCACGGGCCGGCGGCGCAAGCCCCCGCGCGAGGAGGCCGCGCCCGGCGGAGGGCGGTTCGACGTCAGTGACGCCGATCGCAGGGCCGCCGCCCGCGCCGCCGCCGAGCTGGGCTTCGACGAGTCCCGTTACCAGGGCGCCGGCGACCCCGCCGGGCGCGAGCCGGGCGGCCGCTTGCTGTTGCGCGGTGGTCGTCCACCGGCGCCCGCCCTGGACAGCGCGCCTCCCGGACC
>NZ_SMKC01000543.1 GCF_004348315.1 Streptomyces sp. 8K308
CCGTGACCCAGTCCCCGTAACCCCGACCACCGCACTCCCCAGACCGCTCCCGCTCCGGCACCGGCGCCGGACAGGAAGGACCACACATGGCCACGACCGAGACGGAAGCCCCGGCGCGAGCCGCCACCGAGGCGGTCGATCCGTACCTGCTGCGGGCCGAGGACGTGCGCGAGCCACCGAAGACCTTCCGCGAGCGGTTGCGTCACCTCGGCCCCGGCCTCGTGCTGTCCGCCGCCATCGTCGGCTCCGGCGAGCTGATCGCCACCACCGCGCTCGGTGCCCGGGCCGGCTTCGTCCTGCTGTGGCTGGTCATCATCAGCGCGACCGTCAAGGTGTGGATCCAGGCCGAACTGGCCCGCTGGACCATACTCAACGGCCGCACGGCGCTCGACGGCTACCGCGACGTCAGCCCCAGGATCGGTCCCCTCGGCTGGATCAACTGGCTGTGGATCGGCATGGACTTCGCCAAGATGCTCCAGCGCGGCGGCATCATCGGCGGCACCGCCGCGGCATGTTCCGTCATGTGGCCGATCACCGGGGAGGCGCTCAGCTTCTCCTCCCTCTTCTGCTGGACCGTCATCATCACGGCCAGCGTCGTCCTGCTGCTCCAGACCGCCCGCTACGCGGTCGTGGAGCAGGCCGCCGTGATCTCGGTCATCATCTTCACCGTCATCACCGTGGGCCTCGCGCTCGCCCTGCCGTTCACGGACTTCGGCTTCGGACCTTCCGACCTCGGCGAGGGCCTGAGCTTCACGATCCCCGCCGGCACCCTGGGCATCGCGCTCGCCATGTTCGGCCTGACCGGCGTCGGCGCCGACGAGATGACCACCTACACCTACTGGTGCCTGGAGAAGGGCTACGCCCGCTGGACCGGACCCGACGACGGCACCGAGGAGCGCGCGCGGCGCGCCGAGGGCTGGCTGAAGGTGATGCGCCTCGACGTCACCGTGTCGTGGCTGGTCTGCACCCTGTGCACCCTCGCCTTCTACGTCATCGGCGCCTCCGTGCTGCACCCGCAGAACCTGGTCCCCGAGGGCAACGACGTCATCACCACGCTCTCCAGGATGTACACCGACACCATGGGGCCGTGGGCGAAGTACGTCTTCCTCGTCGGCGCGATCGCCGTGCTCTACTCCACCATCATCGGCTCGACCGCCAGCGTGCCGCGGCTGTGGACCAACTCCCTCGGCCTGCTCGGCGTGATCGACTGGAACGACCTGCGGGTCCGCCGCCGCACCATCCGGCTGCTCACCGTCTGCCTGCCGCCGCTGTGGGCCTCCTCCTACCTGTGGGTCCAGTCGCCGGTGTTGATGGTGCAGATCGGCGGCATCGGGGGCGGCGTCTTCCTGCTGGCCGTGGTGATCGCCGTCTGGCGGCTGCGCGCCCTGGGCGTCGAACGACGCTTCCGCGGCAGCCCCTGGCTCACCGTCGCCCTCGTGGTGAGCAGCGCGGCGATCGCCTTCCTCGGGGTGTACGCGGTCCTGGACGTCTTCGGCATCTCGGTCGACGGCTCCTGACCGTCCGTCGTCCCTCGGCGGACGCGGGACGCGGGCCTCAGCCGTTGGCGTACCGTACCGACCGCACCAAGACCAGGACGTCAACCTGCGGAAGCTGATGAGAGCTTCGAAGTCGACGGTCGTGCGCGGGGCCGGCGGCGTATGGGTGCTCGCCGTGGCGGCGACACTCGCCGTGGCAGGCTGTTCGAACGAGTTGGACGAGCCGGCGGAGACGACTTCGGAGACCGGCGAGTCGTCGCGGTCCGACCCGTCGGAGGAGCCCGGCGGGTCCGCGGACGACGGCGCGGCTGGGGAGGAGCGGACCGCCGGTCAGGCCACGGCCGGTGAGGCGGTGGCGGGGTGGGTGACCGCGATCGTCGAGGACCGGCCCGTGGACGCCTGCCTCGCCATGGGAACGCCGGGCGCCGACGGCAGGCCCACGGCCAACACCGCCGCGATGTGCGAGGGCGACGCCCCGGAGGCCGAGCGGGCGCGGCAGAGCGTGAGCGCGCTCCGCGAGTCGTTCGCCTGGAGAGCACGGGGCAGCCGCCCGTCGTGGCGGTCGCCGAGGGCACGGAGTCGGACGGGACGGCGGCGTTCGTCGGGGAGCAGATCACCGTGGAGGGTCAGACGCTCCAGGACGTCGTCGTGGCGAACTCCACCGGCGTTGAGCCCGGCCAGATCGGCATCGGGGTCGAGGCCACCGAGATCGACGGCCTCTGGTACGTGACCGACATGAGCCTCTCCTTCGGCTGAGCGGGCGCCAGGGCCTTGCGGTCAGCGCATCCGGCCGCCAGCCGTGACCAGCCATTCGCCGGTCTCCCAGTCGGTCGGGCCGTCGTCGACGCGGTAGCACAGGTCGAAGCGGATGCCGAGGCCGGACCAGGGGTGGACGACGGGGACGACGCGGAAGACATCCTCGAGCTCGGGGAACGTGAAGCCCTCGGGCTCGGGGAAGAGCCCTTCGAGCTCCGCGCGGGTCAGGTCGGTCCAGAGCGCGAACTGCCAGTGCGGCTCGGTCAGCCACTCCTCGTGGACCAGCTCGAACCTCGGCTCCCGGCCCACGACGAAGTCGCGGATGTCGTCCCGGCGTTCGTCCGGCGTCGAGGGGAGGACGAAGGGCCACTCCTCGCCGGTGGGATAGCGGTACATGGTGGAGGCCGAGGCGAGCGCGTCCACGAGCTCGCGCCACCGCTCGGGCGGGGCGAGGCGGGTGGGCACGTTCACGCCCGGGTGGTCGACGCG
>NZ_SMKC01000544.1 GCF_004348315.1 Streptomyces sp. 8K308
CCTCGTCCGCCTTGGCGCGCAGTTGGTCGAGCATCGGCCGCGACAACTCGACGCCGATGACCGGCACTCCGCGCCGCGCGAGCGGGACGGCCACCCGGCCGGTCCCGATGGCGAACTCCAACGCCCGCCCGCCTTCCGCCAGTTCCGCGAGCCGCTCCACCGTCGGGTCCAGCACCTCCGGCGCGAACATGCCGACCCCGGGCGTGTCATAACGCTGGGCGGCGTCGTCGTCCCAGATCTCGTCCTGACGCATGCGGTCCACGATTCCCGGAACGCGTGGTGCCGTCCACGGTTTTTCCGACTGGCCAAAACGATGGGCGCACGCGCTGGCCGGACGCCGCACCTGCTGGCACTGATAGTGCAGCTGAAGTGCTCAACCGGATGGGCTGATTCCCCCGGCTGGATGACGTCCCGGAGGCAGTGGCCCTCGTCCGCCGAGATCTCGGGGATGGGCGAGGACGTCGCCGCGGTGTACGACTCGGACCGGACCCGGGGCCATCATCGGATGCTGATCCGCCGGCGTGGCGAGGTCGTGTCGGGCATTCAGCAAGACCGCCGTCGTCGTCATCACCGCGAAGTCCGCCGGGCGCAAGGTCTTCGGCCTCGCCACCGCAGGCGTCCGTCTCGCTTGACCTCTTGCGCGTCAGTCCGGCAGCCAGTGCAGCTCGTGCGCCAGGGTTTTGGCGACGGCACGGATGCGGCGGTGTAGCGGCGACTGCTCGCGTGGGAGGACCAGGTGGATCGTCAGGCTGGGCGCGCCCCGCAGCGGTCGCCAGGTGAGACCGGCCGGTTGTGCCGTGACCGCGGCTTCTCCGGCCGGGGCGAGGGTGACTCCGTCGCGCAGGTCGCGCTGAGACATGTCGAAAGAGACTGCGGGCGTGTGGAATCGAGGGTGTGGTCGGGTGTCTCGGAACAGTGCGGACAGCTGGTCGTGGATCACGGGGTTGGCCGCACGGTCCGGGAGTCGCAGCGGATACGCGGCCGCGTCGGCGATCTCGATCTCCGGGTGTTCGGCCAGCGGATGGTGCTGCGCCAGCTGGACCCCGACGCGCATACGCCGCAGCAGGAACCGGCGCACGCCACGGCCCGGCTGTTCACCGCGGGTGATCCCGGCATCGATGCGGCCGTCGGCGACCGCGGGGGAGATCTCCGGTGTCGCCATCGGGACCGCGCCGACCTCAAGTCCGCTGTTGCCGCGAATCAGCCTGTCCACCAGGGCCGGTGCCGTCTCGGCCCCGGCGCTGAGGCTGTATCCGATGCGCAGCGTGCCCAGTTCACCGGCCGCCGCGCTCCGGGCGGTGTCCCACGCCCGGTCCAGCGCCGCCAGGGCGGGCGGCGCGGACTCCGCCAAAGCCGCACCGGCCGTGGTCAATACGACGCTACGCGTGTTGCGGACCAGCAGGGCCGTACCGAGTTCCGCCTCCAATCGGCGCATCCGGGCGCTGAGTGCGGGCTGTGCGATACCGATCCGTGCGGCCGCGCGGGTGAAGTTCAACTCCTGTGCCAGCACCAGGAAGTACCGCAGGCTCACCGTATCCGGCGCCACGTGCCCTCCCTGCCGATTGATAACGATCCGTTCTGAGCCTATCCCGTACCGGTCTTTCCCTCGACCGCACATCAAGCCCTAGCCTGCGCATATGACGATTCAACCGACGGCAGTACCCGTCGCCGGGATCGATCGATCTGAGTGTCAATTCCAAGTCGGACGTGTTCGGCCGACACAGGAGGTTTCCATGGCCAAGGGCTACTGGGTCAGTGTCTACCCCGCCATTTCCGACCCTGAGAGGCTGACGACCTACGACAAGCTGGCCGGTCCGGCTGTCCAGGCTGGGGGCGGGCGCAACCTGTCCCTCCTCCCGTCCCGTGGCGGTCGAGTCGTCGCCCACGAGGCCGGAATCACGCAACGCGTCGTTCTGATCGAGTTCGACAGCTTCGAACAGGCCGTCGCGGCCTACGAGAGCGAGGCATACCAGAAGGCGCTGGTGGCCCTACCCGACGGCGTCGAGCGCGACTTCCGCATCATCGAAGGCATCGACTGACCGGCGGGCCCAGCCATCGCTGAGCATCCGTCACCTGATACGCACACGGTGCAGAACGACGACTCACATGACGAGTTCGAAGCGATGCCCCGCGTCCCAGTTCGTCGTCGATGTCCTCGACGGCCTGATCTCTGTCGGCGGCTCGCCGCGCTGCCCAACGTCGAGCAACTTGCCTGACTTGCCTGACACGGCGATCAAGCTCTGACCTGCCGCAACGGCGATTCACCCTAGATGATCTTGGAAGCGGCTCGACCGCGCTCGGGTGGCCGACGCCGGGTGCGCACGCGTCCCTAGTGAGCTGGCCCGGAGATGCGTGAGCAGTAGTGGCAGATGTGGTCGATGATCTGGTCGGCCGTCTTGGTCCACTTGAAGGGGCGGGTGGTCTCGTTCCAGATCTTGGTCCAGTCCTCCAGTGCGGTCTTCAGCTCGTCGAGGAAGTCGCGGAAGTCCTCGGCATGGTGCTGTGCGGACAGCTTGCTGATCACCTTGCCGGTCGCGGTGTTCAACGCGGCGAACAGGTCAACGGTGCCGTGCCGGACCTAGTCGAAGCCGCGCCGCTCGGGCACCCCGGGCGCCATCGGCAGCACCGGCGCGGTCCGCTCAAGCCTGGATCCGTGGTTCTCGTCCACCGCGAACACCGCGGCGTTCG
>NZ_SMKC01000545.1 GCF_004348315.1 Streptomyces sp. 8K308
CACCCGCCCCCCGCCAGGGTCAGGCGCTCGCGTCGGCCGCCTGCGCGCGGAGCGCCCGCTCCACGCCCGCCCTGGACTCCGTCACCAGCCGGCGGAGGGCCGGCGTCGGGTCGGCCTCAGCCAGCCAGGCGTCGGTCGCCGCGAGCGTCGCCTCCGCGACCTGGATCGTCGGGTAGAGGCCGATCGCGATCTGCTGGGCCATCTCGTGGCTGCGCGACTCCCACACGCCCTTCAGCGCCGCGAAGTACTTCTCCGCGTACGGCGCCAGCAGCTCCCGCTGGTCGGTCTGGACGAAGCCGCTGATCACCGCCTCCTGGACCGCGTTCGGCAGCTTGTCGTCCTCGACCACCGAGGCCCAGGCCGCGGCCTTCGCCTCCGGCGTCGGCCGGGCGGCCCGGGCCGTCGCCGCGTGGCGCTCGCCGGCCGAGGTGTGGTCGCGGGACAGCTCGGCCGAGATCTCCGGCTCGTCGGCGCGGCCTGTGGCCGCGAGCCGCTGCAGCAGCGCCCACCGCAGCTCGGTGTCGACGGCCAGGCCATCGACCGTCACCGTGCCGTCCAACAGGCCAGCCAACACGTCGAGTTGCTCGTCCGTCCGGGCCGTGGCCGCCAGGGCGCGGGCCCAGGCGAGCTGGTGGTCGCTGCCCGGCTCGGCGGCCCGCAGCCGCTCCAGGGCGGCGTCGGACCACAGCGCGAGCCCGGTCGGCCGCCAGTCGGGCGCCGCGTACAGGTCGAGGGCGAGCTTGACCTGCCGGTGCAGGGACTGGACCACGCCGATGTCCGTCTCCCGGCCGATGCCGGAGAGGACCAGCGCCAGGTAGTCGCGGGTGGCCATCTCGCCGTCGCGGGTCATGTCCCAGGCCGAGGCCCAGCACAGCGCGCGCGGCAGCGACAGGGTGAAGTCGGCCAGGTGCTCGGTGACGACCGCCATCGAGGCCGGGTCGAGCCGGACCTTGGCGTACGAGAGGTCGTCGTCGTTGAGGAGCACCACGGCCGGTCGCGGCCGGCCCTCGAGCGCCGGCACCTTGGTCAGCTCGCCGTCGACGTCGAGTTCGAGCCGCTCGACGCGCTCCAGCGCGCCGTCAGTCAGCTCGTAGAGGCCGATGGCGATCCGGTGCGGCCGGAGCGTGGGCTCGCCCTTGGCGCCCTCGGGCAGCGCCGGCGCCTCCTGGCGGACCGCGAAGGAGGTGACGACGCCGTCCGCGTCGACCTCGATCTCGGGGCGCAGGATGTTGATGCCGGCGGTCTCGAGCCACGCCTTCGACCAGGCGGTGAGGTCCCGGCCGCTGGTCTCCTCGAGGGCGGTCAGCAGGTCGGTGAGCCGCGTGTTCGACCACTCGTGGCGCTTGAAGTACGCCTGCACGCCGCGGAAGAACTCGTCCATCCCGACGTACGCCACGAGCTGCTTCAGCACGCTGGCGCCCTTGGCGTAGGTGATGCCGTCGAAGTTGACCAGGACGTCGTCGAGGTCGCGGATCTCGGCCATGATCGGGTGGGTGGACGGCAGCTGGTCCTGCCGGTAGGCCCAGGTCTTCATCTGGTTGGCGAAGCTGGTCCAGGCGTGCGGCCAGCGGCTGCCGGGGGCGTGCGCCTGGCAGGCGATGGACGTGTAGGTGGCGAACGACTCGTTGAGCCACAGGTCGTTCCACCACTCCATGGTGACCAGGTCGCCGAACCACATGTGGGCCAGCTCGTGGAGGATGGTCTCGGCCCGCATCTCGTAGGCCGCGTCCGTCACCTTGGAGCGGAAGACATACTGGTCGCGGATGGTGACGGCGCCCGCGTTCTCCATCGCGCCCGCGTTGAACTCGGGGACGAACAGCTGGTCGTACTTCGCGAACGGGTAGGGGTAGTCGAACTTCTTCTGGAACCAGTCGAATCCCTGCCGGGTGACCTCGAAGATCGCCTCGGCGTCGAGGTGTTCGGCGAGCGAGGGCCGGCAGTAGATGCCGAGCGGCACGGAGCGGCCCTGGCCCTCCCAGCTGCTGTGCACCGAGTGGTAGGGGCCGGCGATCAGCGCGGTGATGTAGGTGGAGACGCGCGGGGTGGCCGCGAACCGCCAGACGTTGTCCCTGGGCTCGGGGGTGGGGGAGTTGGAGATCACCGTCCAGCCCTCGGGCGCCGTCACGGTGAACGCGAAGGTGGCCTTGAGGTCGGGCTGTTCGAAGCAGGCGTAGACGCGGCGCGCGTCGGGGACCTCGAACTGGGTGTAGAGATAGGCCTGTTGGTCCACGGGGTCGACGGAGCGGTGCAGCCCCTCACCGGTGTTGGTGTAGGCGCAGTCGGCGACCACCCGCAGCTCGTTGTGGCCCTCGACGACGGCCGGCAGCGCGATCCGCGAGTCGGCGAACACCTCGGCCGGGTCGAGCGCGGTGCCGTTGAGCACCACCTCGCGTACCTCGGGGGCGATCAGGTCGACGAAGGTCGCGCCGGCCTCCCGGGCGGTGAACCGCACGACGGTCTCGGAGCGGAAGGTGCCGCCCTCCTGGGCCCCCGCGATGTCGAGGGCGATGTCGTAGGCGTCCACGCTGAGCAGCCGTGCCCGCTCCCGCGCTTCCTCCCGGGTCAGATTCGTGCCTGGCACGTGGTTCTCCTTAAGCTGCGAGCTCTGCGGTGTCCGCCATCCTTCCACGGGAGACGACGCCGGGGCGGGCGCGCGACCATCGGC
>NZ_SMKC01000546.1 GCF_004348315.1 Streptomyces sp. 8K308
ACCCCCGACCACGCCAACCTCGGCCAGCGCCACCTGCGCCCGGCCCCCGCCGGCAGCTACCCGGCCGGCGCCGCGCCCTGCGGCGCCCGGCAACTCCTCGGCGACGTCTGGGAGTGGACCGCCACCGACTTCACCGGCCACCCCGGCTTCGCCGCCCACCCCTACCGCGAGTACAGCGAGGTCTTCTTCAGCGCCGGGTACAAGGTGCTGCGCGGCGGCTCCTTCGGCACCGACCCAGTCGCCTGCAGATCCACCTTCCGTAACTGGGACTTCCCCGTCCGCCGCCAGATCTTCGCCGGCTTCCGCACCGCGAGGAGCGTGTGATGTGCCGGCACCTCGCCTATCTCGGCCCGCCGCGCGCGCTGGCCGAGATCGTCACCGACCCGCCGCACAGCCTCTACGAGCAGTCCTACGCGCCCCACCACCAGACCAACGGGGCCGCCCTGAACGCCGACGGCTTCGGCGTCGGCTGGTACCCGCCGGGCGACCGCGCGGGACCGGTCCGCTACCGACGCGCCGTACCCATCTGGGCGGACGCCAACTTCCCGGGTCTCGCCCACCTGTTGCGCAGCGGCGCGGTGCTCGCGGCGGTCCGCTCCGCCACGCCGGGCAACAGCCTGGACGAGTCGGCCGCCGCGCCCTACGCGTTGGGCCGCTGGCTGTTCTCCCTCAACGGCTTCGTGCAGCGCTGGGAGTCGCTGCCCGGCGACACCGGCGAGTCGCTGTCCGCCTCCGACCTGCTCTCCATGGAGGCGCGCACCGACGCCGCGCTGCTCTGGGTGATGGTCGCCCGCCGCCTCACCTCGGGCGCTCCCGCCGGCGACGCGCTCGCCGAGGTCACCAGGCTCACCGCCGCCGCCCGCCCGGCGGCCCGCCTCAACCTCCTGCTCACCGACGGCCAGGCCATCGCCGCCATCCGGCGTGGCGCCTCCCTCTACTACCGCAGGACGGGCGACGAGGTGACCGTCGCGTCCGAGCCCACCACCGATGACGGCGACTGGCAGGAGGTCCCCGACCAGTCGCTCCTCCTCACCACCCAACACACCGCGGAGATAGCCCCGTTGTGATCCCGCCCGAAAGGAGCCCCCCATGGCCCCGTCCACCACCGGCGACTTCACCGTCGAACGCCGCATCGCCGCCGACCATCTGGCCCGCGCGCTGCGCGCCGACGCCCAGGCAGGGCTCGCCGAGAACCCCAAGACCCTGCCGCCCAAGTGGTTCTACGACGCCCGCGGCAGCATGCTCTTCGACCGCATCACCCGGCTCCCCGAGTACTACCTCACCCGCGCCGAACGCATGGTGCTGCGGGCCAACGCCGTCCGAGTCGCCGATCTCACCGGCGCCCGCACCCTCGTCGAACTCGGCTCCGGATCCTCCGAGAAGACCCGCATACTGCTCGACGCCCTGGCCGCCGTCGGCACCCTGCGCCGCTACGCCCCCCTCGACGTCAGCGAGTCGGCGCTCACCGCCGCCGGCGAGGCGCTCGCCACCGCCTACCCGGACCTGAGGATCACCGCCACCGTCGCCGACTTCGAGACCGACCTCGCCCTCCCGGAGCCCTCCTCAGGACCCCGCCTGGTCGCGTTCCTCGGCTCGACGCTCGGCAACCTCGACGCCGAACAGCGCGCCGCCTTCCTCGGCCGCCTGCGCCAGGCGCTGGACACGGAGGGTGACGCCCTGCTGCTCGGCGTCGACCTCGTCAAGGACCCGGCCCGCATGCTCCGCGCCTACGACGACGGCCAGGGCGTCACCGCCGAGTTCAACAAGAACCTGCTCACCATCCTCAACCGCGAACTCGACGCCGACTTCGACCCCGGCGCCTTCGACCACCGCGCGGTCTGGAACGAGGAGGAGGAACGCATGGAGATGCGGCTGCGGGCCCGCGTCACCCACAGCGTCAAGATCCCCACCCTCGACCTGACCCTGGACTTCCTGCGCGGCGAGGACCTGCGCACCGAGATCTCGGCCAAGTTCCGGCGCGACGGCCTGGAGCCAGAGCTGGCCCAGGCCGGCTTCACGCTCGAGCACTGGTGGACCGACCAACAGAAACGGTTCGCCGTGCTCCTCGCCGTGCCGGCCTGAGCTCCCCGGCGTCAGCTACCGTCCGTGACCTCGATGTGCCGCGTCCCGGTGCCGGCCGCCTTCGGAACGCGCACCGTCAACAGTCCCTCGCGTAGCGTCGCGGTCACGCGCTCCGCGTCCACCTGGCCCGGCAACATCGTCCGGTACTCGAACCGGCCGGTGCGCCGGGTGCCGCGGTGCAGCGTGCCCTTGCGCTCCTGCTCCGCGTACTCACCGCTGATCGTCAGCTCGCGCTCGTCGAGCTCGATGTCGATGTCCTGGCGGGCCATCCCGGGCAGCTCGCACTCGACCACATACGCGTCGTCGAGCTCGGTCAGATCCGTGAGGGGCGCCCACGCGGTGCCCCGCGCGAACCCGCCGCCGACGGTGGACTCGAGCAGGGTCCCCATCCGATTGAAGAGATCATCGAACTCGGACATCGCGTCCCGTCCCCAGGACCGCCCACGCTCGGGCATCGGCCGCTGCCGTCGTGTGGGAAGTGTCATGGCGGCTCACCTCCATCAGGGGAATCGCGACATTTCCGCCACTTTCGATAGTAGTGACC
>NZ_SMKC01000547.1 GCF_004348315.1 Streptomyces sp. 8K308
GTGCCGAGGGGGAGTGGGGCGAGGGTGCCGACAGCTGGACCCCCGAGCGCGGCACGGTCCCCACCGGCGTGCTGCTCTCCGCCCACGACGTCACCGTGCGCCCGTGGGCCGAGCGCGACCACCACGTGGTGTCCTGGATCGAGCTGGACGAGGGTGGCCACTTCCTCGCCATGGAGGCCCCCGACGTCCTGACCGCCGAGGTCCGCGCCTTCTTCCGGAAGCCGCGCTGACCGACTCGGTGCTCACACGGGAGTGGCGCCCGGTGTGCAGGGGGCGTAACGCGGCTTGATCGCGCCACGTGACGCCCGCGTAATGGTCCTTTCGTACGGTCGACGCATCAGGGGTTGAACGCGCCGGGTCGAACGCGCCGGGTCGAACGCGCCGGGTCGAACGCGCCAGGTGGAACGTGGAAGGGGCCGCAGGTGTCCGCAGCGGAGTCGGGGGGCGTGCGCACCGTCTGTTCCTACTGCGGAGTCGGCTGCGGAGTGGTGCTGGACATCGCCGTGGGCCCGGACGGCCGCCGGACGGTGCGCCGGGTCACCGGGGACCGCGACCACCCGGCGAACTTCGGTCGACTGTGCACGAAGGGCGCCACCACCGCCGACATGCTGGCCGCCCCCGGTCGGCTCGCCACCGGGCTCAGGCGCGCCCGCCGCGACGCCGAGCCCGAGCCGGTCGAGGTGGCGACGGCCGTCCGCGAGACCGCGCGCCGGCTGCGCGCGATCGTCGACGAGCACGGCCCCGACGCCGTCGCCCTCTACGTCTCGGGGCAGCTGAGCCTGGAAGCCCAGTACCTCGCCAACAAGCTGGCCAAGGGCTTCCTGCGCACCAACCAGATCGAGTCCAACTCCCGGCTCTGCATGGCCAGCGCCGGCACCGGCTACAAGCTGTCCCTCGGCGCCGACGGCCCGCCCGGCTCCTACCAGGACTTCGACCACGCCGACGTCTTCCTCGTCATCGGCTCCAACATGGCCGACTGTCACCCCATCCTGTTTCTGCGCCTCATGGAGCGAGTGCGGGCCGGCGCCAAGCTGATCGTCGTCGACCCGAGGCGCACCGCGACCGCCGAGAAGGCGGACCTGTACCTGCCGATCCGCCCAGGCACCGACCTGGCGTTGCTCAACGGCCTGCTGCACCTGCTGGTCGCCGGCGGCCACACCGACCAGGACTTCATCGCGGCGCACACCGAGGGCTGGGAGGCGATGCCCGAGTTCCTCGCCGACTACCCGCCGGACGCCGTCGCCACGATCACCGGCCTCCCGGAGGCCGACATCCGGCGCGCCGCCGAGCTGATCGGCACGGCGGGCGAGTGGATGAGCTGCTGGACCATGGGGCTCAACCAGTCCACCCACGGCACCTGGAACACGCAGGCGCTGATCAACCTGCACCTGGCCACCGGGGCCATCTGCCGCCCGGGCAGCGGCCCGTTCTCGCTGACCGGCCAGCCCAACGCGATGGGCGGCCGCGAGATGGGCTACATGGGTCCCGGGCTGCCAGGCCAGCGCTCGGTGCTGGTCGAGGAGGACCGCGCCTTCACCGAGCGGCTCTGGGACCTGGCGCCCGGCACCATCCGGGCGGACGGGCCGGCCCAGGGCACCGTCGAGATGTTCCGGCGGATGGCGGCGGGCGAGATCAAGGGTTGCTGGATCATGTGCACCAACCCTGTCGCCTCGATGGCCAACCGCGACGCGGTGATCGAGGGGCTGCAGGCCGCCGAGTTCGTCGTCACCCAGGACGCGTACGCCGCCACCGAGACCAACGCCTACGCCGACGTCGTGCTGCCCGGCGCGCTGTGGGTCGAGGGCGACGGCGTCATGATCAACAGCGAGCGGAACCTCACCCTCACCCGGCAGGCCGTCGACCCGCCGGGCCAGGCGCTGCCTGACTGGCGGCTCATCACCCTGGTCGCCCGCGAGATGGGCTACGCGGACGCGTTCCCCTACGAGAGCGCCGAGGAGATCTTCGAGGAGCTCAAGGGCGCCTGGAACCCGACCACCGGCTACGATCTGCGCGGGGTCAGCTACGAGCGGCTGAGCGCCACCCCCGTGCAGTGGCCGGCCGCCGAGCAGGACGGGCCGGACCGCAACCCCGTCCGCTACCTGCCCCCGGACGGCGGCGGCCCGCGGTTCCCGACCGCCAGCGGCCGCGCCGGCTTCTACCCGCGCCCCCATGTGCCGCCCGCCGAACTCCCCGACGACCAGTACCCGTTCACGCTCAACACCGGCCGGGTGCAGCACCAGTGGCACACGCTCACCAAGACCGGCCGGGTGGCGCGGCTCAACAAGCTCAACCCCGGGCCCTTCGTCGAGGTGCACCCCGACGACGCGCGGGCGCTCGGCATCGCCGATGGCGACTCGGTGGAGGTCGCCTCCCGCCGTGGCAGGGCCGTGCTGCCCGCCGTGGTCACCGACCGGGTCCGTCCCGGATGCTGCTTCGCGCCGTTCCACTGGAGCGACCTGTTCGGCGAGCGGGTCACCGTGAACGCCGTCACCAGCGACGCCGTCGACCCGCTCTCCAGGCAGCCGGAGCTCAAGGTCTGCGCGGTCGCGCTGACCCGGGTCGCCGCCCGCC
>NZ_SMKC01000548.1 GCF_004348315.1 Streptomyces sp. 8K308
GGGGACGGCAGGGGAACGGAGGCGTTTCACGCGGCGGCCTCACTCCTTGGCACCAGCCGGTGGGTCACCAGGTCGGCGCCGAGGTTGAGGAGCACGGTGACGGTGCCGAACACCAGGGCCAGGCCCTGCATCACCGGCACGTCGCGCGCGGCCACCGCGTCCATGAGCACGCTGCCGAGACCCGGTATGACGAACAGCGCCTCGACCACGACGACCCCGCCAAGCAGCCAGTCGATGGTGCGGGCGAGTTGCTGGGTGGCCGGGGCGATCGCGTTGGGCAGGGCGTGTGCGTACCTGACGCGGGCGGGTGCGACGCCGTACCGCAGGGCCTGGGCGGTGTAGGGCGCGGCCAAGGCGTCAATCATGCCGGCGCGCACCAGTCGACTGATGGAGCAGACGGGCCTGGCAAGCAGCACCAGCACCGGCAACACCAGCACGGCGGGTTGAGCCAGCGGGTCGCTGCCGAGGGCGGTGGGCGGCAGCCAGCCGAGGCGGAGGGCGAAGACGAGGACGAGCAGCACGCCGAGCGCGAACTCGGGCACCGCGTAGACCGCCAGGGTGGCGGCGCTGACCCCCCGGTCGACGGGCCCGCCCTCGTGGCGCGCCGCGAGTACGCCCAGCCCAAGCGCGATTGGGAGGAGCAGGGCCAGGGTGAGCCCGGCGAGCAGCAGGGTGGGCCCGACGGCACCGGACAGGTGGTCGCTGACCGGGCGCGTCGAGACCAGGGAGACGCCCAGATCGCCCCGCGCGAGACCGGCCAGCCAGTCGAGGAACCGTTCCGGCGCCGGCCGGTCGAGGTCCATCGCCTCCCGGATGGCGGCGATCCGGTCCGGGTCCGGCTGGTCGCCGGCGAGGGCGACGGCGGCGTCGCCCGGCAGCGCCTCGGTGAGCACGAAGATCAGCGCGGCGACGGCGAGTATCTGGGCGCAGCCGAGCGACAGCCGCCGCGCCACGAAAGTCGTCACGCGAGCCAGACCTTGTCGAAACGTGCCCAGTCCAGGGAATTGGCGGGTGCGGTCGGCGAGACACCGCGCACGTGGTTGGCGGTGCCCAGGATCCAGTCGGCGAAGCCCCAGACGAGGAAGCCGCCCTCGTCGTGCAGTTGGCGCTGCAGGCGCTCGTAGAGGCCGGTGCGTTCGGCCTCGTCGGCCGTGGCCTGGGTCTGCTGGTAGAGCTCGTCGAAGTCGGCACGCCGCCACTGGGTCGCGTTGGTGGGCGAGTCGCGAAGGAGGCGCTGGGAGATGTGGGTGCCGATGGGCATGGCGCCCGAGCGGTAGCAGGCGAGGGTGCCGGAGTCCAGGATGTCGGCCCAGTAGCTGTCCGGGTTGCCGGTGCGCACGGTGACGGTGACCCCGGCGGCGGCGGCCTGGTCCCGGAAGATGGCGGCGGCCTCGGTGAACCCCATGGCGACGTCGGAGGTGTCGAGGGTGACCTCCAGGTTCTCCGCGCCGGCGGCGCGCAGCAGTTCGCGCGCCCGGGCGAGGTCCTGCCGGCGCTGCGGGAGGCTGTCGGCGTAGTACTGGTAGCCCCTGCCGAAGAGGTCGTTCCCGACCTCCCCGGCGCCGGAGAGGGCACCGTCGATCAGCTCCTGGCGGTCGGCGATGAGGAAGAACGCCTGGCGTACCCGTGGGTCGTCGAACGGCGGCCGGTCCGTCTTCATCACGAAGGCCTGCATGGCGCTGTTGGCGAGCCGGACGATCCTCACCTGGCCGGCGTCCTCGTGCGCGCGGGCGGTGGCGGGGTTGAGCTCGTGGGCGTACTCGACCTGTCCCCCGAGCAGGGCGTTGACGCGCGCCGACTCCTCGTTGGCGACGGTGATCTCCAGGGCGTCGAGGTAGGGGGCGCCGTCCCAGTAGTCGTCGTTGCGCTCGTACTCGGCCGAGCGGCCGGGTGCGAACGACGTCAGGCGGAACGGTCCCGAGCCGACGGGCCGGTCGAAGTCGGTGGTCCCCTCGGGGACGACGTAGGCGCCGAAGGTGGCGAGTACGGCGGGGAAGTCGGCCGAGGGGCGCTTGAGTCGGAACTCGACGACCCGGTCGCCCTCGGCGCCGCTGGCGTCCAGGTCGATGAGTTCGAGGTCGGCCTTGGCGCGGAAGGTGTCGTCCGGGTCCGCGATGCGCCGGAAGCTGTACAGCACGTCGGCGGCGGTGACCCGGCGACCGTCGTGGAAGGCGGCGTCGCGCAGGCTGACGCGCCAGCGGTCGAGGGAGCCGTTGGGCTCCCAGGACTCGGCGAGGCGTGGTTCGGCCGACATGTCGTCGGCGTAGTCGGCGAGCTTGTCGAAGACGGCCTTGGCGCGCACGACGTCGACGAAGAGGTTGGCGCGGTGCGGGTCGAGGGTCTCGTTGGCGCCGCCGCCGGCGAACGTGGCCCGCAACCGGCCGCCGCGGCGGGGCTGTTCGTCCTCGCCCGACTGGTCAGTCGCGGTGCGGGCGCCGCTGCCGCAGCCCGTGAGCGGGCCGAGGGAGACGGCGGCGGAGACGAGGCCGGCGGCGGCCAGCAGGCTGCGCCGGCGCGGGGCGTGGTGCGGGTGGTTGGCGGGGGTTCGAGGCATGGC
>NZ_SMKC01000549.1 GCF_004348315.1 Streptomyces sp. 8K308
CCACTCCCCCTCGGCACCGCCCCACTCCCCGTCGGCGCCCTCGGCGCTCCACTCGGCGGCGGAGATCTCCTCGTAGTAGATCTGCGCCGCCGAGCCGGCCGTGCCGGTGAACCAGTAGAGGGAGACGTCGGTCAGGATCCGGTCCCGGTCGACGCTGTCCTCGGGCAGTCCCTCCTCCGGCCAGGTCAGCTCCTTGTACTTCTCCACGATCCAGGCGAGCTGGCCGACGGGCGAGTCGTGCAGGCCGTAGCCGACGGTCGCGGGCCGCTTGGAGTTGCACTGGAGGTAGCCGTCGTTGAAGTCCCGCATGCGCTGCCAGCGCCGCTGGTCGGCCTCGCTCAGGCCGTCTGTCTCGCCCTCGGCGCCCACCGGGAAGGAGATCATCGCGTTGAGGTGCACACCGACGACATGCTCGGGTGCCAGCTTCGCCATCTGGGGCGCCACCCAGGAGCCGGTGTCGTAGCCCTGGACGCCGTACCGCCGGTAGCCGAGCCGCGCCATCAGCTCGGTGAGGACGCCGGCCATCCGGGCGGCGTTCATGCCGGGTCCGGCCAGCGGGGTGGAGAACCCGAACCCGGGGAGCGAGGGGATCACCACGTGGAAGGCGTCGGCCGGGTCGCCGCCGTGCGCCCGGGGGTCGGAAAGCGGCCCGACGATGTCGAGGAAGTCGGCGAAGGTGCCGGGCCAGCCGTGCAACAGCACCAGCGGGAGGGCGTCAGGCTCGGGCGAGCGGACGTGGAGGAAGTGCAGGCGCTGGCCCTCGATCGTGGTGACGAACTGGGGGTGGGCGTTGAGCGCGGCCTCCCGGGCCCGCCAGTCGTAGGCGGTGCGCCAGTGGTCGGCGAGCTCCCGCAGGTAGCCGACCGGGACCCCGCGGCTCCAGCCGACGCCGGGCAGCTCGTCGGGCCAGCGGGTGTTCGCGAGCCGGGCCCGCAGGTCGTCGACGGCGGCCTGCGGGATCTCGATACGGAAGGGGCTGATGGTGCTGTCGAGGGGCGTGTGGTCTGCCATGCCTCGGAGGCTAGGAGGCCAACAGGACCGCTCGCGTCCTAAAGGCACGGCCGGTCGGAGTGCGGCGGCTCCCCGGGGCCGGCGTCGAGCAGGTCGGCGGCCCGGCGGACGTCGGCGGCGAGCGGGCGGTCGGGGCTGACCGGCGGCAGCGCCTGGGCGAGCCGGTCGAGCTCAGCGGCGCAGGCGGGCGCGGTGGGCAGGCGGTCGCCGAGGTGGGCGGCCTGGCGCAGGGCCAGGGCGAGCGAGCCGTGCAGCAGGCGCAGCAAGCGGGTCTGGCGGTAGGCGGCGAGCGCGGCCTGGGTGCCGAAGGGGACGATGTCCTGGTTGTGGAGGTTGGTGGGCAGGCTCTGGATGCTGGCGGGGGTCGCGGTGCGGCGCATCTGGGCGGTGATGGCGGTCGCGGCGAGCTGGACGCCGGCGAGGCCGTGCTGGTTGCCGGGGTCGGCGGCGAGCAGTGGGTTGCGGCCGCCGTTGCGGTGCGGGTCGAGCAGCAGGTCGAGCTGGCGTTCGGCGAGGTTGGCGGTCTGCACGGCGGCCAGCGAGAGCAGGTCGGCGGCGAACGCGACGTGCTGGCCGAAGAAGTTGCCGCCATGGCAGACCCGGTCCTCCTCGGGGAAGAACAGCGGGTTGTCGCTGACGCCGTTGAGGTCGTCCTCGACGACGGTCGCCGCGTGCCGTAACGAGGCCCCTGCGGCGCCCAGCAGTTGGGGGGCGCAGCGGATTGAGTAGGGCTCCTGGAGCGGGCGTTCGCCGCTGGGCACGGTGCCGGCGAGCAGGGCGCGCAGCCGGTCCCCGGCGGCGGCCGCGTCGGGGTGGTGGAAGGCCGCGAGCAGCGCGGGGTCGGCGAAGTCCGGTGCGCTGCCGAGGAGTTCGGCGAGCAGGGCGGTGAGTCTGAGGGCGGCGTCGAGGGAGCGGGCGAACTGGGCGACGGCGAGGCCGGCCGCGGCCGCGGTGAAGGAGGTGCCGTTGACCAGGGCCAGGGCGTCCCGCCCTGCCAGGTCGAGCGGGGCAAGGCCGGCCAGGCGCAGCGCCTCGGCTGCGGGCAGCCGCCGGCCGGCGAGGTGGGCGTGCCCCTCGCCGCGCAGCCCGCGCACCAGGTGGGCGGTGGGCACGAGGTCGCCGCTGGCGCCGACGGAGCCGAGTTCGGGCACGGCGGGCGCGAACTCGGTGTCGAGCGCCGCGATCAGCGCGTCGAGCACCGCCTCGCGGGCGCCCGAGTGTCCCTTGGCCAGCGCCCACAGGCGGGCGAGCAGGGTGGCGCGGACCACCTCGACGGGCAGGTCGTCGCCCTGGCCGGCGGTGAGGTGGTCGAGCAGGCTCTCGCACTGGTCGGCCGCCTCGGCCCTGCCCGGCAGGCCGACGAGCGCGCCGAAGCCCGTGGTGGCGCCGTAGACCGGGCGCCCCTCGGCGAGGCAGCGGAGCAGGAAGCGGTGGCATTCGCCGACCCGGCCGCGGGTCGCGGGGTCGAGGCGGACGGTGAGCGGCCCGGCGGCGCGCTCCAGCAGGTCGGGGGTGAGCCGGGTGGCGGTTCCGATGG
>NZ_SMKC01000054.1 GCF_004348315.1 Streptomyces sp. 8K308
AAACCTATTAAGTCGTCGGCAGCGTCAGATGTGAATAAGAGACAGGGGTGGGGATGACCGCGCCGGCGCTCACCCCGGGCGGTGCGGGGTGAGGACCTGGCCGAGGTCGTAGCTGACGGGCTCGACGAGCTGGTCGTAGCCGCAGGACGCCGGGTCGCGGTCGGGCCGCCAGCGGCGGAACCTCGCGGTGTGGCGGAAGCGGTCGCCCTGCATGTGGTCGTAGGCCACCTCGCACACCCGCTCAGGGCGCAGCGGCACCCAGGACAGGTCCTTGCCGCCCGACCACCGGCTCGGGGCGCCCGGCATCCGGCGGCCGGCGTGGGCCTCGGCGCGCGCCCACGCCGCCCACGGATGGCCCTCGGCCGACTCGAGCACCAGCGGCGCGAGCTCGTCCATCAGCTCCTGGCGGCGTTTCATCGGGAAGGCCGCGCTGACGCCGACGTGCTGGAGTCGGCCGGTCTCGTCGTGCAGGCCGAGCAGCAGCGAGCCGACCACGGGGCCGCTCTTGTGGTAGCGGAGCCCGGCCACCACGCAGTCCGCCGTCCGCTCGTGCTTGACCTTGACCATGGCACGCTCGTCGGGCCGGTAGCCAAGGTCGAGCGGCTTGGCGACGATGCCGTCGAGGCCCGCGCCCTCGTACTCCTCGTACCACCGCTCGGCGGTGGCGAGGTCGAGCGTGGCCGGGGTGACGAAGACCGGCTGGTGGGTGTCGCGCAGCGCGTCGAGCAGCGCGGCGCGGCGCTCGGTGAGCGGGGTTTCGAGCAGCGCGTCGCCGCCGACGGCCAGCAGGTCGAAGGCGACGAAGCTGGCGGGGGTGCGCTCGGCGAGCATCCGCACCCGCGAGTCGGCCGGGTGGATCCGTTCGAGCAACGCGTCGAAGTCCAGCCGGGGCCCGCGCACGATGACGATCTCGCCGTCCACCACGCAGCGCTCGGGCAGCGTGGCCCGCAGCCCCTCGACCAGCTCGGGGAAGTAGCGGGTGAGCGGCTTGGTGGTGCGGCTGCCGATCTCGATCTCGTCGCCGTCCCGGAAGACGATGGCGCGGAAGCCGTCCCACTTGGCCTCGTAGTGCATCCCGGGCGGGATCCGCGCCACGCTCGTGGCCAGCATGGGCTTGACGGGAGGCATCACCGGAAGGTCCATGATCGGATTCTCGGGTCCTGATCCGCGCTCCGCCCGCCGGCGGGCGCGTCCGGGTTGCGCCGCCTACGGTGGCGTTATGGCCGAGGCGATGGAGTTCACGGTGGGTGAACGGAGCGTTCGGGTGTCCAATCCGGGCAAGGTGTACTTCCCCGAGCCGGGGTACACCAAGCTGGACGTGGTCCGCTACTACGTCGCGGTAGCCGAGGGCGCGCTGCGTGCCCTGCGGGACCGGCCGACCACCCTGGAGCGCTATCCGGACGGCGTGACGGGCGAGTCGTTCTTTCAGAAGCGGGCGCCGAAGAACCTCCCGGAGTGGATCCCGACCGGCCGCATCTCCTTTCCCAGCGGGCGCTACGCGGACGAGATCTGCCCCACCGAGCCGGCTGCCGTGGTGTGGGCGGCGAACCTGGGCTCGCTCACCTTCCACCCGTGGCCGGTACGCCGCGGCGACACGGACCGCCCGGACGAGCTGCGGATCGACCTCGACCCGCAGCCCGGCACCTCCTACCGGGACGCCGTCCGCGCCGCCGGCGAGCTTCGGGCGCTGCTCGACGAGCTCGGGCTGCGCGGCTGGCCCAAGACCTCGGGCGGGCGCGGTCTGCACGTGTTCGTCCCGATCGTGCCGGAGTGGACGTTCCCGCAGGTGCGGCGGGCGGCGATGGCGATCGGCAGGGAGCTGGAGCGGCGGGCGCCCGAGCGCGTCACCACGGCGTGGTGGAAGGAGGAGCGGGGCGAGAAGATCTTCGTCGACTACAACCAGATGGCCAGGGACCGCACGATCGCCAGCGCCTACTCGGTGCGGCCCACGTCGCGCGCCACGGTCTCGGCGCCGCTGCGCTGGGACGAGGTCGAGGACGCGCGGCCCGAGGACTTCGACCTGCGGACGATGCCGGGCCGCTACGAGGACCTGGGGGACGTCCACGCGGACATGGCGGACCACGCCTTCCGCCTCGACGCGGTGCTGGAGCTGGCCGAGCGCGACGAGCGCGAGCACGGCCTCGGCGATCTGCCCTACCCGCCTGACCACCCCAAGGTCGCCGGCGAGCCCAAGCGCGTCCAGCCGAGCCGGGACCGCGACCGACGGCGGGAGGCCGGCGGGGAGACTAGGCGGGGACCGTCCGACTGACCCGGGTCAGGAACTCGGCGTTGCTCGCGGTGTCGCGCAGCCGTTCGAGCAGCTGCTCCGCGCCCTGTCGCGGATCGCGGTCGAGCAGCGCCCGTCGCAGTCGGCGCACGGCGTCGAGTTCGGCCGGCGACAGCAGCAGCTCCTCGCGGCGGGTGCCCGATGGTTCGAGGTCGACCGCCGGGTAGACGCGGCGTTCGGCGAGGGTGCGGTCGAGGCGGAACTCCATGTTGCCGGTGCTCTTGAGCTCCTCGAAGTAGAAGTCGTCGGCGCGGGATCCGGTGTCCGTCAGGGCGGTGGCCAGGATGGTCAGCGACCCGCCGCCCTCGATGGCCCGGGCGGCGCCGAAGAGCCGCTTGGGCAGGTGGAGGGCGGCCGCGTCGACGCCGCCGCTGAGGATGCGGCCGCTGGCCCGGCCCGCGTTGTTGTGCGCGCGGCAGAGCCGGGTGAGGGAGTCGAGGAGGATGACGACGTCCTGCCCGAGTTCCACCAGGCGCTTGGCGCGCTCGACGGCGAGCGCGGCGACGGCGATGTGGTCGGCGGCCGGCCGGTCGAAGGGCGAGGAGATCACCTCGGCGGCCACGGCCCGGCTCAGTTCCGTGACCTCCTCAGGGCGCTCGTCGAGCAGCAGCACCATCAGCCGGCACTCGGGGTGGTTGCGGGTGATGCCCTCGGCGATGGCCCTGAGCACGAGGGTCTTGCCGGCCTTGGGCGGGGCGACGATCAGCCCGCGCTGGCCCCTGCCGATCGGGGCGATCAGGTCGATGACGCGGGTGACGAGCTGGCCCCTGGTGGTTTCGAGGCGCAGCCGCCGGCTCGGGTGGACCGGCACCAGGTCGGCGAAGTCGGGGCGGGCGGCGAGGAGTTCGGGAGGCAGGCCGTTGACCGTGTCCAGCCGGGTCAGTCGGCGCCGCTGGCCGTCGCCGACGACGCCGGTGACGGTGTCGCCGCGCCGCAGCCCGTGTCGGCGGGCCAGCTCGGTGGGGATCGTCGGGTCGTCGGGGCCCGGCAGGTAGTCGGCGAGGCGCAGCCGGAGGCCGCCGCCGGCCGTGTCGACGACGCCGGCGACGACCGTGGTGGCCGCCGCAGCGCGGGTCTCCTCGGCGGGCTTGGCATCAGCGGGCCTGGCATCAGCGGGCCTGGAACGAGAGGGCTTGGAAAGCGTGGCGGTCATGCGCGGTCCTTCGGTCGAGGGAGTGATGAGGTGGTACGAGGGGTGGTCGCCGTGAGCACGGCTGAGTCGACGGGACGGGCGCGCCGAGTGCGCGGTCGCGTCGGGGAAGAGCGGCCTCGCCGTACGCCGGCGCTGACTGCCGGGTGGTGGTGAGGGCCGTTCACGGAAGGGCACGGGCGCCGAAGGGCGGCGCGCTCACATGCTGGGACCAGGCTACACCGGCCGTGCGGCGTCCCGTAAGGGCGCCGGCGGCTCCGCCGACCGGCTCGTGCGGAGCGACACCTTGACAGGTCCACCGCTCGCTCGCACACTCCCCCCGCCGGAATTCACGAAGAAAAGTTCACCACGCGAACGGCCGAGCGTACGCGGCGGAACGTACGGAGCAAAGGAGCTCGCATGACCAGGCACCGCGAACTGTTCATCGGCGGCGAGGACGTGCCGGCCGCCGACGGCCGCACCACCCCGGACGTCGATCCGTTCTCCGGCGGTCTCTTCGCCACCGTCGCGGCCGCCGGCCCGGCGGACGTGGCCTCCGCCGCCGCGGCGGCGGAGGCCGCCTTCCCCGGCTGGGCCGCCGCCTCGCCGGCCGAACGGCGGGAGGTGCTGCTGCGGGCCGCCGACCTGCTGCGGGCGCGCGAGGCCGAGGTGGTGGCGCTGATGGCCGAGGAGGCGGGCGGCACGGCGCGCTGGGCCGGGTTCAACGTGTGGCTCGGCGCCGAGACGCTGCGCGAGGCGGCCGCGGCCGTGACGGCGCCGCGCGGGGAGGTGCTGGCGGCGCAGGAGCCCGGCGCGCTGGGCCTCGCGGTGCGTGAACCGGTGGGCGTGGTGGCCTCGTTCGTGCCCTGGAACGCCCCGGTGATCCTGGGCGCGCGCGCCGTGGCGGCGCCCCTGGCGGCCGGGAACGCGGTGGTGCTCAAGCCGAGCGAGCAGGCGCCGCTGGCCTGCGGCTACCTGATCGCTGACGTGCTGCGCGAGGCCGGCCTGCCGGACGGGGTGCTCAACGTGGTCAGCAACGCGCCGGAGGACGCCGCCGAGGTGGCCGAGGCGTTGATCACGCAACGGGCGGTGCGCGCCGTCAACTTCACGGGATCGACCGAGGTCGGCCGGCTGATCGGCACCCACGCGGCCCGGCACCTCAAGCCGGCCGTCCTGGAGTTGGGCGGCAAGAACGCGATCGTGGTGCTGGCCGACGCGGACGTCGACTACGCCGTGGACGCCGCGGTCTTCGGCGTCTTCATGAACGCCGGTCAGATCTGCATGTCGGGCGACCGGGTGCTGGTCCACGAGTCGCTGGCCGACGCGTTCACCGAGCGCTTCGTGGCCCGGGTGGCGGCACTGCCGCACGGCTCGCCCGCCGACCCGGAGACGGTGATCGGCCCGCTGGTGAGCATGGACGCGGCGCGCCGGGTCGCGGCGCTGGTCAGGGACGCGGTGGCCGGCGGCGCCAAGGTCCTGACCGGCGGCGGGGAGCCGGACGGCGCGCTGTACCCGGCGACCGTGCTGAGCGGGGTGACGCCCGGGATGGGGCTCTACCACGGGGAGGCGTTCGGTCCGGTCTGCGCACTCGCGACCTTCCCCGACGACGACGCGGCCGTGGCCCTGGCCAACGACACGGAGCACGGCCTGACCTGCGGCATCATCACCGAGGACGCGGGGCACGGGCTGGCCGTGGCCCGCCGGATCCGCACCGGCATCGCGCACGTCAACGACCAGACGGTGGCGGACGAGCCGCAGGCGCCGTTCGGCGGCGTGGGCGCCAGCGGCTACGGCCGGTTCGGCGGCCGGTGGGGCGTCGAGGCGTTCAGCACCACCCGCTGGATCACGCTGGCCGACCGACACGCGCACTTCCCTTTTTGAACACAGCCCTTTCTGAGCGCAGCCCCTTCTGAGCGCAGCACGTTCCGACGCGGTCCCCGTCTCCCCCGCCTCCCGCACTTCCCGAGGAGCGCCATGACCCCACCGTCCCCACCTCCCGACGCGTCCCACAGCTTCCGCTCCGTCGCCCCGGTGCTCGCCCTGTGCTGGCTCGCGGTCTTCTTCGACGGCATGGACGTCAACATCTACGGCGCCGTGATGCCCCACATGCTCGACGACGAGGGGCTCGGCCTGACCCCGGCCATCGCCGGCACCATCGGCAGCTGGACCACGTCCGGCATGCTGGTCGGCGCCCTGGTCGCCGGCAACGTCACGGACTGGATCGGCCGCCGGGCGACGATCATCGCCAGCGTCATCCTGTTCTCGGCCGGCTCCGCGGTCTGCGCGCTGGCCGCGAGCACCGGCCCGTTCGGCGCCGGCCGGTTCGGCGCCGGCCTGGGGCTCGGCGGCCTGATGCCCATCTGCCTCGCCATGGTGCTGGAGTTCGCGCCGCCGCGGCGCGCCGCGCTGGCCACCGGCCTGCTGATGACCTCGTACCACGGCGGCGGCATGGCGGCGACCGGGCTCGGCCTCTGGATCGCGCCCGACCACGGCTGGCGCTGGGTGTTCTGGGCCGGCGTGCTGCCCGCGGTGATCGCGGTGCCGCTGCTGCTGCGCTGGTTCCCCGAGTCGCCCGCGGTGCTGCTCGCCAGGGGCCGCCGGGCCGAGGCGGACGCGGTCGCCGTGCGCTACGGGATGGCGCCGCCACGGCCGGCGGAGGCCCCGCCGGGCGGCGCGCGCGGGCGCCTCGAGGCGGTGCTCGCGCTGTTCCGACCCGGGTCGCGCTGGGCGACGCCGCTGCTGTGGGGGGCGTCGTTCTGCGGACTGCTGCTGGTCTACGGCGTCTCCACCTGGCTGCCGCAGCTGATGCGGGCCGCCGGCTACGGCCTGACGTCCTCGGTCAGCTTCCTGATGGTCATCAACGCCGGCGGCATCCTGGGCATGCTGGTCGCCGGCCGCACCGCGGACCGGTTCGGCGCGGTGCGGGTCTCGGCGCTGTGGTTCGTGCTGACCGCGCTCGGCGCGCTGCTGCTGCGCGAGGAACTGGCGATTGGCGTGACCTACGTGGTGGTGTTCGTCACCGGCGTCTTCCTGTTCAGCGCCCAGGCGATGGTCTACGCGGCGACCGACACGGTCTACCCCGCCGCCGAGCGCGCCACGGGACTCGGGTGGGTGACGGGCGTGGGCCGGACGGGCGCGGTGGTCGGGCCCTGGCTCGGCGGCGCGCTGGTCGCGAACGGCGCCGAGAGCTGGGGCTTCCTGATGTTCGCGGCGGCCGGGCTCACCGGAGCCGCGATGATCGCCCTGGTGCCGCTGGCCGCCAGGATCGGCCGTCCCGCGGTGCCGGCCGGCGGCGCGGCGCCGGTCACGGGATCCTGACGCGGGTGAACCGGCCGGCGACGCGCAGGTCGCGCTCGACGCCGGCCGCCGCCTCGCGCAGCGCGGGCAGCAGCTCCGTCACGGCCCGCTCGGGGGTGCGGCGGCTGGCGTGCATGGAGACGTTGACCGCCGCGACGACGCGCCCGGCGCCGTCCCGCACCGGGACCGCGAGCGACCGCAGTCCCTCCTCCAACTCCTCGTCGACCAGGGCGTATCCGGCCTCGGCCACCCGGTCGAGCTCGGCGCGCAACCGGTCGGGCGAGGTGATGGTGTGGCGAGTGAGGGGCGTCAGGTCGAGCCGGGCGAGGCGGGCGGCGCGCTCGTCGGCCGGCAGCCCGGCGAGCAACACCCGGCCCATGGAGGTGGCGTGGGCCGGGAAGCGGGTGCCGACGGTGATGTCCACGCTCATGATGCGGACGGTCGGCACCCGGGCCGCGTACTGGATCTCGTCGCCGACCAGCACGGACAGGGACGCCGAGTCGTGTGCCCTGGCGACCAGGCCGACCAGGTGCGGCTGCGCGACGTGGGAGAGCGGCAGCCCGGCGAGGCGGGCGTAGCCGAGTTCGAGCACCCGCGGCTCGGGGTGGAACCGGCGTCCTTCGCCGCGGACGTAGCCGAGGTGTTCCAGGGTGATGAGCGCGCGCCGCACGGTGGCCCTGGCGAGACCGGTGGCCTGGGCGAGCGCGGCGAGCGTGACGCCGTCCGTGGCGCCCGGCACGCGGTCGAAGGCGGCGAGTACGCCGAGGCCGCGGGCCAGCGACTCCACGAACTCCGGGCCGAGTTCCCGCTTGGCGGCCCTGGTCAGCTCGCCGTGCGGACCGCCGGCCGGCGCGTCGGCCGGCTCATCGGCCGGGCGGGGCGGCGGCGGGGCGGCCAGCGTCGCCTCCATCTCGGCGACCGCCTCGCGCAGCCTGGGCAGCAGCTGGTCGGCGAGCGAACCGACGTCGTGTCTGCTGGTGTGGCTGACCACGCTGGCCGCGCAGACCGCGCGCCCCGCGCCGTCCCGCACCGGGATGGCCACGGCGATCAGTCCCGGCTCGATCAGCTGGTCGTCCGCCGACCAGCCGCGCCGCCCGGCCTCCGCGATCCGCCGCTCGAAGGAGCCGGCGGCGCGCGCCGCCTCGGGCGGCACGGCGGGGAAGCCGGCGCCGGCCGGGTCGCGCTCCCGACGGTCGCGCCAGCGCGCCCAGTCGTCCCGGTCCCAGTCGGCGGCGAACAGGGCGCCGGGCGCGCCGCTCTCGGCGGGCAGCAGGTCGCCGATGCGGAAGGCGAGCGACATGGTGCGGCGCCTGGTGGCCTGATAGACGAAGCGGACCCCGTCCCCGTCGGGCACGGCGAGCGAGACCGACTCGTCGAACTCGTTGGCCAACCGGTCGACGAGCGGCCCGAGTTCGCCGGGCAGTCGGATCGCCGCGAGGTAGACGTTGCCGAGCTCCATCAGCGGGGGCGCGAGCACCGCGCGGCGGTCCTCGAGCCGGACGTAGCCGAGCCGCGCGAGCGTGCTCAGCGTGCGGTCGACGGTGGAGCGGGCGAGGCCGGTCGCCCGCACGAGGTCGCCGACGCCCAGCCGCCCGTCGGCCGCGGCCAGCCGGCGCAGCACGGCGAGCCCGCGGATCAGCGGCGTCACCGCCTCGGGCGGTGGGGCGCCCGGCGCGGCGGGGGCGGTCGTGGCGGCCGGTCGGGTCATCGTGCTCTCCAACGCCTCTCCGGGCGCGCGTGGTGCTGTGACGTTCGGGCGAAACCGTACTCGTCCCGGCCATTGACAGCCTGGCGGCACCGGTCGCAGACTCGAAACGAAGCTTGGCGAACTTAAGTTCACTGTACGAACGGTGCCGGGAGGCCGTCAACGACATGGCTGACATCCGTGACCTCCGGGAGGCCGTCGGGGAGTTGATCCACGACGGCGACACCGTGGCGATGGAGGGCTTCACCCATCTCATTCCCTACGCCGCCGCGCACGAGGTGATCCGCCAGGGCATCACCGACCTCACGCTGGTCCGCATGACCCCCGACGTGATCTATGACCAGCTGATCGGCGCCGGGTTGGTCGCCAAGCTGGTCTTCTCCTGGGGCGGCAACCCGGGCGTCGGCTCGCTGCACCGCTTCCGCGACGCGGTGGAGAACGGCTGGCCGCGCCCGCTCGAGCTGGACGAGCACAGCCACGCCGGCATGGCCAACCGCTATGTCGCCGGGGCGTCCGGACTGCCGTTCGCGGTGCTGCGCGGCTACCGCGGCGGCGACATGCCGGAGCGCAGCGCCACCATCTCCACCGTCACCTGCCCGTTCACCGGCGAGGAGCTGGCCGCGGTGGCCGCGCTCACCCCGGACGTCACCGTCATCCACGCCCAGCAGGCCGACCGCGCCGGCAACGTGCGTCTCTGGGGCCTGACCGGGGTGCAGAAGGAGGCGGTGCTCGCGGCCCGCCGGGTGCTGGTCACAGTCGAGGAGATCGTGGACGAACTCACGCCGCGGCCCGGCGGGTTGACCCTGCCCGGCTGGGTGGTCGACGCGGTCGCCGAGGTGCCGGGCGGCGCCCACCCGTCGTACGCCGCCGGGTACTCGACGCGGGACAACGCCTACTACCGCGACTGGGACGCCGTCTCCCGGGACCGGGCCGCGTTCACCGTTTGGTTGGAGACCGAGGTCGGGGCCGGCGTGCGGGCGGTGCGCCGGTGAGCGCCGCGGGCGGGGCGACCGCCACCGAGGCCGGCCCGGACGAGCTGATGGAGATCAACGCCGCCCGGGCGCTGGCCGGGGCCCGCACCTGTTTCGTCGGCATCGGCCTGCCGAGCACCGCGGCGAACCTGGCCCGCCGCACCACGGCACCGGGTCTGGTACTGATCTACGAGTCCGGCGCGATCGGCGCCAAGCCGAGCCGGCTGCCGCTGTCCATCGGGGACGGCGAGCTCGCGGACACCGCCGACGCGGTGGTGTCGGTGCCCGAGGTGTTCAACTACTGGCTGCAGGGTGGCCGGATCGACGTCGGCTTCCTCGGCGCCGCCCAGGTCGACCGCCACGCCAACGTCAACACCACGCTGATCGACCGCGGTCCTGGGCGTCCGCCGGGCCGGCTGCCCGGCGCCGGCGGCGCCCCGGAGATCGCCGCCAGCTGCGGCCGGGTGCTGCTCGTGGTCCGGCACGCGCCCCGCCACCTGGTACCACGGCTCGACTTCGTCACCACCATCGGGCACGGCTCTGGCCCCGGCGACCGGGCCGGCCTCGGCCTGCCGGGACGCGGCCCGGTCGCCGTCATCACGGACCTGGGCGTGCTGCGCCCGGACCCGGACACGGCCGAGCTGGTGCTGACCGAGCTGCACCCGGGGGTCACCGTCGAGCGGGCGCGCGCCGCCACCGGCTGGCCGCTGCGCACCGCCGCCACCGTGACCACGACGCCGCCGCCCACGCCGGCCGAGCTGACCGCGCTGCGCGAGCTGAAGTCGCAGGCGAAGGAGGAGCGTTGAGCACCCGCGAGGTCTATGTGGTGGACGCCGTGCGCACCCCGGTCGGCCGGTACGGCGGCGGCTACGCGGCCGTGCGGCCCGACGACCTGGCCGCGCACGTGCTCCGGGCGCTGCTCGACCGCAGCCCGGGGCTGGATCCCGCGTCGGTGGACGATGTGGTTCTGGGCAACGCCAATGGCGCCGGCGAGGAGAACCGGAACGTGGCCCGGATGGCCGTGCTGCTCGCGGGGCTGCCCACCACCGTGCCGGGCGCGACCGTCAACCGACTGTGCGGCTCAGGTCTCGAGGCGGTGATCCAGGCGGCCAGGGCGGTCGCGGTGGGCGAGGCGTCGGTGGTGGTCGCCGGCGGCGTCGAGTCGATGAGCCGCGCGCCCTGGGTGCTGCCCAAGCCGGACCGCGCCTTCCCGACCGGCCACCAGGAGCTGTACTCGACCACGCTCGGCTGGCGGATGGTCAACAGCCGGATGCGGCCCGAGTGGACGGTGCCGCTCGGCGAGGGCGCCGAGCTGATCGCCGCCAAGCACGGCATCGACCGGGCGACGCAGGACGCGTTCGCGCTGGCCAGCCACGCCAAGGCGGCCGCGGCGTGGGCCGCCGGCGACTACGCGGCCGAGGCCGTGCCGTACCCGGGCGCCGAGTTGCCGCGCGACGAGTCGATCAGGGACGGCTCCACCCCGGAGGCGTTGGCCAGGCTGAAGCCGGTCTTCCGGGCCGATGGCACCGTGACCGCCGCCAACTCCTCGCCACTCAACGACGGCGCCGCCGCGCTGCTCATCACCGACGCGGCCGGTCTGGCCGCCACCGGCCGGGAGCCGCTGGCCAGGATCCGCGCCTCGGCGGTCACCGGGATCGAGCCGCGGTACTACGGGTTGGGTCCTGTCGATGCGGTCTCCCGCGCCCTGGAGCGGGCCGGCCGGCGCCTCAGCGACCTCCACGTCGTCGAGCTCAACGAGGCGTTCGCCGCCCAGGCGCTCGGCTGCCTGGCCGAACTCCCGGACCTTGACCCGGACATCGTCAACCCGCGAGGCGGCGCCATCGCCATTGGACACCCGCTGGGCGCCTCCGGCGCCCGGATCGCCGGCGCCGTCGCCCACCAGCTCGCCGCCCGTGGCTCTGGCACCGGCGTCGCCGCCCTCTGCGTCGGTGTCGGCCAGGGCCTCGCCCTCGTACTGGAGCGCTGATGGACCCCACCCGACAGGCCCCCAGCGGGCGGGACGGCATCCGGCAGGCCCCCGCCCCGGGGCAGCTCACCCAGCGGGACGTCGACCGCGAGATGGCCGAGCACGAGGCGGCGTACCTGCGGGCCCGCGCGGCCGGCGCGCCACCGGCCGTCCACCCGCCCCGCGACTACCGCCCCTACCGCAGCAGCGTCGCGCGCCACCCCACGCGACCGCTGGTCGCCGTCGACGGCGGCGACCCGGAGCTGGTCGAGCTGGCGGGACCGGTCTTCGGCCACACCGACGTCACGGAGCTCGACAGCGACCTCACCAGGCAACATCCGGGCGAGCCGCTCGGCGAGCGGATCACCGTGTCGGGCCGGCTGCTCGACGGCGCCGGCCGCCCGGTGCGCGGCCAGCTGATCGAGCTGTGGCAGGCCAACGCCTCGGGGCGCTACGCCCACCAACGCGACCAGCACCCGGCGCCGCTCGACCCCAACTTCACCGGCGTCGGCCGCACTCTCACCGACGACGAGGGCCGCTACCACTTCACCACCATCAGGCCGGGCGCCTACCCGTGGCGCAACCACCGCAACGCCTGGCGCCCCGCCCACCTGCACTTCTCGGTCTTCGGCACGGCCTTCGCCCAACGCCTGGTCACCCAGATGTACTTCCCCGGCGACCCGCTGCTCCCCCACGACCCCGTGCTGCGCTCCGTCCCCGACGAGGCGGCCAGGCGGCGCCTGGTGGCCGGCTACGACCACGAGCTCTCGCGATCCGAGTGGTCGCTCGGCTACCGCTGGGACATCGTGCTCGACGGCCCGTCAGCCACCTGGACCGAGGAGGGCCGCTGATGCCGCCCGCGCCCACCCCGCCGACGCCCTCCCACACCGTGGGCCCGTTCTTCGGCTACGCGCTGCCGTTCCCCGGCGGCGGCGAGCTGGCCCCGGCGGGACATCCGGCGGCCGTCACCGTGCACGGCCGGGTCGTCGACGGCTCCGGCGCACCGGTGCCCGACGCGTTGGTCGAGCTCTGGGGCCCCGACGAGCGGGGCCGGCTGCCGCGCACCCCGGGCTCGTTGCGCAGGGACGCGGTCACCGGCGGCTTCCTCGGCCGGCACGCGGCCGACTTCACCGGCTTCGGCCGGGTGCCGACCGACGCGGACGGACGCTGGTCGGCCCGCACCCTGCGGCCCGGCGCCCGCGCCGGGCACGCGCCGTACCTCAGCGTCTGCCTCTTCGCCCGGGGACTGCTGCACCACCTGTTCACCCGCCTCTACTTCCCCGAGGACACGGCCGCGCACGCCACCGATCCGCTGCTCGCCGCGCTGCCACCCGAGCGGCGTCGCACGCTGGTGGCGGTCGCCGGGCCGCACGGCGACTACCGCCTCGACATCCGGCTGCAGGGCGGGGAGGAGACGGTCTTCCTTGAGTTCCGCTGATCCGCCGCCCGGCGAGCTGGGGGCGGCCGAAGCGGCCGGCGAGTTCGGTCTCCTGTCGCCGGGCCGCGCCGGCTCCGCCGTCGAGGCGGCCACCGGGGACCACGCCTTCCTGGCGGCCATGCTGGACGCGGAGGCGGCGCTGGCCCGCGCCCAGGCGGCCATCGGCCAGGTGCCGGCCGAGGCGGCGGAGGCGGTCACCGCGGCCGCCCGCGCCGAGCTGTTCGACGCGCGCGCCCTGGCGCTCGCCGCCCGCGCGGGCGGCAACCCCGTGATCCCGCTGGTCGCCGCGCTGACCGAGCGGGCCGGCACCGACGCGGTGCACCGGGGCGCGACCAGCCAGGACATCCTGGACACCGCCGCCATGCTGGTCGCCGCCCGCGTCCGGCGGCTGATCCTGGCCGACCTGGACCGGTCGGCCGCCGCGCTCGCGGCGCTCGCCGCCGCCCACCGGGACACCCCGCTGGCCGCCCGCACCCTGACCCAGCACGCGGTCCCCACCACCTTCGGGCTCAAGGCGGCCGGCTGGCGCGCCCAGCTGACGGCCGCCCGTGACCGGCTCGCCGCGCTGCCGCTGCCCGTCCAACTGGGCGGCGCCGGGGGCACGTTGGCGGCCTTCGAGGAGCTGTCGCCGGACGCCGGCGCCGGTCTCCTGCTGCTCGCCGGCTACGCCCACGAGCTCGGCCTCGCCGAACCCACGCTGCCCTGGCACGCGTTGCGCGCCCCGGTGGCCGAACTCGGTTCCGCGCTCGCCCTGGTGACCGGCGCCCTCGGCAAGATCGCGGCCGACGTGCTGGTGCTGTGCCGCACCGAGATCGGCGAGCTGGCCGAGGGCGGGGGCGGCCCCTCGTCGGCCATGCCGCACAAGCGCAACCCGGTCCGCGCCACCCTGGTGGCGGCCGCCGCGCGGCAGGCGCCCGCGCTCGCCGCCGTGCTGCTCGGCGCGCTGGCCGCCGAGGACGAGCGGCCCGCCGGCGCCTGGCACGCCGAGTGGCAGCCGCTGCGCGAGCTGCTGCGGCTGGCCGGCGGTGCCGCCAGGGACACCGCCGAGCTCGTCGAGCGGCTGACCGTCCACGTCGACCGGATGCGGGAGAACCTGCACCGCACCGGCGGCCTGCTGGTCAGCGAGCGCCTGGCCATCGCGCTCGCCCCCACGCTCGGCCGGGACAACGCCCGCGCGCTGCTGCGCGACGCCGCCGAGCGCGCCGCGCGGGACGGCGTCCCGCTGTCCGACGCGTTGCGCGCCACCGCCCCGCTGCCGCCGCCGCTCTCCGCCGAGCGGCTGCGGGAGCTCACCGACCCCGCCCACTACACCGGCGCGGCCGGCCCGCTCACCGACCGGGCCCTTCGCGACCACCCGCGCCGCCACGAGGAGGACCCAAGTGCTCCACCACCGGCTTGACGGCCCGCCCGACGGTCACCCGCTGATCCTCGGCCCCGCGCTCGGCACCTCGCTCTCCGTCTGGGACCCCCAACTCCCGGCTCTCACCCGCCATCACCGGGTGCTCCGCTTCGACCTGCCGGGCCACGGCGGGCAGCGGGACCAGGGCCCGGCGCCGGACAGCGTCGCCGGCCTCGCCGAGCTGGTGCTCGCGCTGGCCGACGCCCAGGGCTGGGCCGCCTTCCACTACGCCGGCATCTCCATCGGCGGCGCGATCGGCCTCCAGCTCGCCGTCGACCGCCCCGAGCGCGTCGCCTCGCTGGCCCTGCTCTGCAGCTCGGCCCACTTCGGCCCGCCCGACCCCTGGCACGCCAGGGCCGCCACCGTGCTGGCCGAGGGCTCGGGCGCGCTGGTGCCTGGGCGCCGGGAGGCCTGGTTCACCCCGGCGTTCACCGACGAGGCACGCGTGGCCGCGCTCCTGGCCGACCTGGCCGCGGTCGACACCGACCGGCACGCCGCCTGCTGCGCCGCCCTCGCCGACTACGACCTGCGGTCCCGGCTCCCGGAGGTCACCGCGCCCACGCTGGTGCTCGCCGGCCGCGACGACCCCGCCACCACCACGGCGCACGCCAGGGAACTCGCCGACGCCATCCCCGGCGCGAGCCTGACCGAACTCGCCGGCGCCGCCCACCTCGCCAACGTCGAACGGCCGGCCGCCGTCTCGGCCGCGCTGCTCACCCACCTGTCGGCCGGCGCGCCGCCCGCCCGGTACGCCGCGGGCCTCGCCGTGCGCCGCGCGGTGCTCGGGGACGACCACGTGGACCGGGCCCTGGCCGCCACCACCGACTTCACCGCCCCGTTCCAGGACCTGATCACCCGCTACGCGTGGGGCGAGATCTGGACCAGGCCCGGGCTCAGTCGCCACATCCGCAGCTGCGTCACGCTGACCGCGCTGGTGGCCGGCGGCCACCACGGGGAGCTGGCCCTGCACATCGGCGCCGCGCTGCGCAACGGCCTCACACCCGAGGAGATCCGCGAGGTGCTGCTCCAGTCGGCGGTCTACCTCGGGGTGCCGGCGGCCAACGCGGCGTTCGCCGTCGCCGAGGCGGCGCTCACGGACCAGTCCCCCGCCGGGGAGTGAGCGCCGTGCACACCACCGTGGCCATCGTGGGCGCCGGGCCCGCCGGGCTGCTGCTCGCCCGCCTGCTGCACGCCCGGGGCGTCGACTGCGTGGTGCTCGAGAGCCGGGACCGCGGCCACGTGGAGCGCAGGCAGCGCGCCGGGATGCTGGAGCAGGGCACCGTCGACGCGCTGCGCGACTGCGGCGCCGGCGCGCGCATGGACCGCGAGGGTCTGGTGCACGACGGCATCGAGCTGCGCTTCGACGGCCGCTCGCACCGCGTCGACTTCCCCGCGCTGACCGGCGGTCGGCGGGTGATGATCTACGCCCAGACCGAGCTCGTCAAGGACCTGATAGCGCTCCAACTCGACTCCGGGCCACCGCTGTTGTTCGAGGCCCCGGTCACCGGGGTGACCGGGGTGGACGGCGGGCGCCCGACCGTCCACTACCAGCGGAACGGCGAACCCGCCACCCTCACCTGCGACTACGTGGTCGGCTGCGACGGCTACCACGGCGTGACCAGGACGGCGTTGCCGGCCGGCGCGCGCCACACCTTCGAACGCGGCCACCCCTACTCCTGGTTCGCGATCCTGGCCGATGTGGCGCCGTCGTGCGACGAGTTGGTCTACGCCCACTCGCCGCGCGGCTTCGCGCTGCACAGCATGCGGTCGCCGCGCGTCAGCCGGCTGTACTTCCAGGTGCCCAACGGCACGGATCCGGCCGCCTGGTCGGACGCGGAGATCTGGGCCGAGCTCGCCGCCCGCCTGGAGACGATCGGCGACTGGCGGCTGCGCACCGGCCCGATCACCGCGCGGGCGGTACTGCCGATGCGCAGCTCGGTCACCGAACCGATGCGCCACGGCCGGCTGTTCCTCGCCGGCGACGCGGCGCACATCGTGCCGCCGACCGGTGCCAAGGGCCTCAACCTGGCGGTCGCCGACGTGGTCGAGCTGGCCGGGGCCTTCGACCGGCTGTTCGCCGACGGCTCACCCGAGTCGCTCGACGCGTACTCCGACACCCGCCTGCGGGCGGTGTGGCGGGCCGAGCACTTCTCCGCCCTCATGACCTCGACCCTCCACCTCGCCCCCGACCAGGACCCGTTCACCACCCGGCTGCAGCTCGCCCAGCTGCACCGCCTCGCCGACTCGCCGCACGCGGCGGCCGAACTCGCCGCGAACTACGCGGGCTAGCTAGGGCCTGTCACTGGCGCGGCTCCCAACGGAACCACCGGCGCACGGCGTACCCCGCGAGCGCCGTCCAGGCCAGTGCCAGCGCCACGGCCCGGCCGACCTCGGCCGCCGTGAGACCACCGAGCCAGCCGCCGGAGACCAGCTCGACCACGCCCGTCAGCGGCAGCATCCGGAAGACGTCCGCCAGCCGGTCGGGCAGGACCTCGAGCGGCACGAAGAGGCCCGAGCCGACCACCGAGACCATGAACAGCGGCATTCCGGTGAGCTGCGCGCTGTCCACCGTGCGCGTCACGCCGGCGGTCGCCGCGGCGAGGCCGGCCAGCAGCACGGCCCCGAGCAGCACCCCGAGCACCATCAGCGCGGGCTGCCGCGGCGCCGACACGTCAAGCAGCAGCGCGCCGGCGGCGACCAGCACCACGCACTGCGCCAGGGCGAGCACGACCGACGGCAACGCCGCCCCGGCCAGGATCTCGAGGTCGGACAGCTCCCCGGTGCGCAGCCGCTTGAGCACCCGCTCCTCACGCCGCGCCACCAGGACCGGCACGAGCCCGAGGTAGACGACCAGCATCAGCACCGTGCCGATCCCGCCGGTCAGCACCGCCTCCATGCGCGTCAGCCCGGTGTCGCCGAGATCCATCTCGCGGCTGGCGGAGTAGGACATCGCCACCATGCCCACCGGCATCAGCAGCGCGACGAAGACGGCGGACCGGCTGCGCAGCAGCAGCGTCAGCTCCGCCCGCCCCACGGCCCGCAGCCGCCGCAGGCTCCCCGCGTCGAACGTGATCCCGCTCATCGACCCGCCGCCTCCTCGACCTCGCGCGCGCCGTCGGCGCCGCGCACCTCACCCGAGCCGTCGGCCCCGGTCTCCTCCTCGCGGCTCCCCTGGGCGACGTTCAGGAAGACCTCCTCCAGCGTGGCGGACCTGGCGTCGAGCTCCGCGAGGGCCACCCCCGCCTCCCGGGCCCACAGCAGCAGGTCGGTCAGCGTCGTCTGGAGGTCCGACGTCCGCAGTTCGACGCGCCGCCCGGTCGCGGTGGCGGCGCCACCCCACCGAGCCAGCGGCAGCCGCTCCGGCGAGACGCCGGCCGGCAGGGCGAACCGGATCCGCGCCGGGTGCCGGTCCATCACCTCGGCCAGGCTGCCGGACACCACGATCCGGCCGTGGCTCATGATCGCCAGCCGGTCGGCCAGCGTCTCGGCCTCCTCCAGGTAGTGCGTGGTCAGCAGCACCGTGACGCCCTCCCCGCGCAGCCGCCGCACCAGTTCCCAGCTCTGCCGCCTGGCCTGTGGGTCGAGGCCGGTGGTCGGCTCGTCGAGGAACAGCACCTCGGGCCGCGCCATCAGGGCGAGCGCGAGGTCGAGCCGGCGCCGTTCGCCGCCGGAGAGCTGCTTGACCCGCACGGCGGCCCGGGCGGAGAGGCCCACCAGGTCCAGTGCCTCGGCCACCGGCCGGGGCGCGGTCGTGCAGCCGGCCCACATACGCGCCGTCTCGGTCACGGTCAGCTCGGAGGGGAAACCGCCCTCCTGGAGCATCACGCCGGTCTTCCGGCGCACCCGGCGGCGTTCGGCGCAGGGGTCGAACCCCAGCACCCTGACCCGCCCCTCGTGGGGCGCGGCCAGCCCCTCGAGCACCTCGACGGTGGACGTCTTGCCGGCTCCGTTCGTCCCCAGCAGGGCGAACACCTCGCCGCGCCGGACCGTGAAGTCCACCCCCCGGACCGCCTCGAAGTCGCCGTAGCGACGGCGCAGTCCCCGCACTTCGATAACGATGTCGTTCATGACAACCAGCCTGGTCGCCGACCGGGACGGTCGCCAGTGCGAACCATCACGGCCTCGGCTGACAAATGTCATCCGGGCCGCGACGGTTCGCGTCCGTCACCGGCCGCGCGGCAGCCCGTCGACGAAGAGGACGCCGTCGGCGCCGGCCAACTCCGCCGGGTCGAGCGGGAAGTAGCCGTGGAGCGGGTCCCCCGCCGGGCGCGGCCTCAGCTCGGCCGCCGGGGCGGGGAGCCGCGCGGTGTCGATCACCAGGCCGGGGGCCGGGTGGGCGGCCAGGAGGCCCTCGACGGTGTCGGGCGGCGGCACGTCGAGGCCGAGGTGCAGGGCGGCGCCGAAGGCCGAGGCCAGGAAGGCGTACTCGGCGCCGAGCCGGCCGGCGAGGAGCGCGCCCGCGCTCCACCACCGCAGCTCGCGACCGTCAAGCGGTCCGGGCCAGTGCAGCGTCATGCGGCTCTCGTCGCGCTTGAGGTGGACGTTGTTGGCGAACACGAGGGTGGGGCCGCGCCGGTCCTCCCGCTCCCGGACGGCGGCGAGGTTCTCGGCCATCCAGGCGTCCCGCAGGCGCACCAGCCGCTCCATCCGGTCCAGGGAGGGGTCGGCCATCGCCATGTGGTAGCGGAGCAGCCAGGTGGCGGTGCGCCCGTGCAGCCGGGCCCGCCACCACTCGTCGGGAGAGCTGGCGGCGGCCAGGCGAGGGGACTGGGCGGCCAGCAGGGTGGTCAGGTCGTCGGCGATCAGCCGCAGTCGCGCCACCTCCGGCGCGGAGCCGACCGAGTGGGCGGGGTCGAGGGCGGCCTGGGGGTCCGACCACCGCTCGTCGGAGCCGAGCAGCCGGTCGATGGTTTCGAGGTCGTGCGCCAGCGTCGCGGGGTCGAGGCGCGCCGCGAGGAAGTCGTGCAGCGCGGTGAGCGCGTGGCGCGGGCTGGCGGCCTCGGAGATCTCCACCGAGCCGTCGAAGCCGTAGAACCGCACCCGGTCCCCCGCTGGTCGGTCCCGGTTGACCTCGCGCAGCCAGGCGAGCAGTTCCCGGTTGGCCGGGGACGTGCCCCAACCGTGGCTGATGCCGCGCTCCAGCGCCTCGTCGAGCGTGCCGGCGCCCTCGGTGACGAACGCGTCCACGAGCAGGCCGGCCTCCGCGTCGCTCTCGATGGCGATCGAGCGGTAGCCGTGGTGCTCGACGAGATGGCGGAACACGTGGTTCCGCAGCCGGGGGAAGATCTCCTGCCCGTGGATGGGCTCCCCGAGCGCCAGCACCCGCGGGGTGGTCGCGCGCGCGGCGAGGAAGCGGGCGACGGCGCTCCCGGCCTCGGTCTCCTCGGCGAAGGTCCAGGCGGCGTCAGTCGACGTCGGATGGGTGTGCATGGCGGTTGTTGTTCCCTTCGACTGCTCCTCCACGTACCGCGGGGCCCCGGTGCTTTCAACCATATCGTTGAACTTTCGGTGTAAGCTTGTGCGGCTTCTCCGGCGTGGGGAGCCGAAAAACCCTCAACCGCGGGAGACCGTATGAGCCGCACGCGACTGCGCCCCGTCGACCTGGCGCGCGAGCACGGCCTGTCGACCCAGGCCGTGCGGAACTACGAGGAGGCGGGCATCCTGCCGCCGGCCGACCGCACGCCGAGCGGCTACCGCGTCTTCACGCCGCTCCACGCCGGCGCCCTGCGGGTGTTCACCGCCCTGGTGCCGGCCCACGGCTACCACCAGGCGACGGCCATCATGCGGGCCGTCAACGAGGGGGCGACCGAGGACGCGCTGGCGCTGATCGACGCCGGCCACGCCCAACTCCTCGACGACCGGCGGACCCTGACCTCCGTCGAGTGCGCGCTCGGCGACCTGGTGGGTCCCGGGGAGCCGGAGCCGGACGAGCAGCGGTCGATGTTCGTCGGGGACCTCGCCCAGCGGCTCGGGGTCAGGCCCGCGACCCTGCGCAAGTGGGAGCGGGCCGGCCTAGTGCGCCCGCGCCGCGAGCCTGGCACCGGCTACCGGGTCTACGGTCCCACCGATGTCCGCGACGCCCAACTGGTCCGCCAACTCCGCCTCGGCGGATACGTGTTCAGCCAGATCGCACCGCTTCTCGACCAGGTGAGGACGGCCGGCGGCGTGGCACCGCTGCGCGGCGCGCTCGACGACTGGCGGGACCGCCTCTCCCGGCGTGGCCTCGCCATGCTCGCCGCGGCCGGGGAACTGCACGACTTCCTCACCGAACACGGCCGGCCCGCGCCGTGGCGGCCGGGGAGGCGTGCCCGCCCAGAAGCCTGAGCGTGTCCAGCGTGTCCGCCGCGGCAGCCCCCTCCTCGGTGGTGGTCAGGACGAGCGCCTGGCCCGGCCGGCGGGCGACCGCGAGGAGCTGCTGGGTGACCCTGAGCTCGCCGACCAGCGGGTGGCGCAGCACGTGCGAGTCGGCCGCGCAGGGCCGGACCCGGTGGTCGCTCCAGAGCGCGACGAATTCGGGGCTGCGCACCGACAGTTCCCCGACCAGGGCGGCCAGCGACGCGTCCTCCGGATGCCTCCCAGCGACCTGCCGCAGGCTGCCCACGACCGCCCTGGCCTTGGATTCCCAGTCCGCGTACAGCTCCCTGGTGTGCGGGTCGAGGAACAGCATCCGGGCCATGTTCGGCCGCTCGACCGGCCGGTCAGGCGCCGAGGGGTCGAGGTGCCCGGCGTACAGGGCGTGCCCCATCGTGTTCCAGGCCAGCACGTCGGTGCGGCGGCCGAGGACGAGGCCCGGCGTGTCCCCGATCGAGCGCAGCAGGTCCCGGGTCAGGGCGTCGACGCGCTCCACCGGCGGGCGCCCGGGGTGCCGGGGGCGCGGCGTGGCGAGCTCCCGCAGGTGCGCGCGCTCGTGCTCGTCGAGCCGCAGGGCGGTGGCGAGCGCATCGAGCACGCCGGCCGACGCGTTGACCGACTGCCCCTGCTCGAGGCGCGTGTAGTAGGAGACGCTGACGCCGGCCAGCTGGGACAGCTCCTCACGGCGCAGCCCCGGCACCCGGCGCCGGCCGGGCAACGCCGGCAGCCCCACGTCTTCGGGCCGCAGCCTGGCCCGCCCCGCCCGTAGGAAGTCACCGAGCCGCACGGAATCCGCCATGCCCTCAACTATGCCGGATCGCCCGCGCGGGAGCCTGCCCCTGCCGTGCCTAGGAAGCACCGGGGGCTGGTTCCGGCCGCGCGCCGAAGCGAGCCTGACGGGGCGGCGCGGGCCGCGTACCAGGAACACCGGCGAACGGACGGGATCGGATCGGCCGTGCATGAAATCGTTCTCGGAGACGTCTCGATCACCAGGGTCGTCGAGTACCACGGGTCGGTCGGGATCCCCCCGAAGACCTTCTTCCCCGAGGCGCCAGCCGCGGCGTGGCGGGAGCACGGGGACTGGCTGGAGCCGGACTTCGTCGACCCCGCCGCGAACGTCTGCGTCAGCGCGATCCAGACCTGGCTGCTGCGCAGCGAGGGCAGGACGATCCTCGTCGACACCGGTGTCGGCAACCACAAGGAGCGCCCGTACGCGCCGGTCTGGAGCCGCCTCGAGACCGACTTCCTCGGGGAGCTGGCCAGGGCGGGCGTCCGTCCCGAGGACGTTGACCTGGTGGTCAACACACACCTCCACGTCGACCACGTCGGCTGGAACACCCGGCTCGACGGCCGGGTGTGGGTGCCGACCTTCCCCAACGCGACCTACCTGATACCGCGGCGGGACTTCGACTTCTGGCACCCCGAGGGAGGCCACGTCCCGAGGCTGGGACGCGGCAACCAGAACGTGTTCGAGGACAGCGTGGCGCCGGTGCACGAGGCGGGGCAGACGGAGCTGTGGGACGAGCAGCACACCATCGACGCGAACCTGCGGCTCGAACTCGCGCCGGGACACACGCCCGGATCCTCCGTGCTGGCCCTGCGGTCGGGCGCCGACCGCGCGCTGTTCGTCGGCGACCTACTGCACTCGCCGCTGCAGTTCGTGGTGCCCGACGCCAACAGCTGCTTCTGCGAGGACCCGGCGGAAGCCAGGGCCACCCGCCGCCGGCTGCTCGGCAGGGCGAGTGACACCAGCGCGCTCGTGCTGCCTGCCCACCTGGGCGGCCACGGCGGGGCGGAGGTCACGCGGGAAGGTGACACCTTCGCCATCAGGGCTTGGGCGCCGTTCGCCCGACTCCGAACCAGCACGACACACGGCGCGACGGAGCGGAAGGAGAACAGGTGTCGGATCTCATCGTGACCACCACCGAGGGCCGCGTCCGCGGCCGACTCGTTGACGTGGGCGGAGGCGACGGAGGAAGAGGCGGCGGAGGCGACGGCGAGGTGCGGCGCTTCCTCGCCGTCCCCTACGCCGCGCCGCCACGCGGCGCCGGCCGGTTCGCGCCGCCCCGCCGCCACGAGCCGTGGTCGGGGGTGCGCGACGCCGTGGCCCCCGGGCCCACCGCGCCGCAGCCGCGCCGGGACGCGTTCGGCGCTCTCGACATGTCACCCTATTTCGGCCCCGGTTGGGTCCCAGGCGACGACCACCTCACGGTGAACGTGTGGGCGCCACGGGACGCCGCGCGCTGCCCGGTGATGGTGTTCACGCACGGCGGTGGCTTCGTCGCCGGCTCGACCAGGGCGCCACTGTACGACGGCACCGCGTTCGCCCGCGACGGCGTGGTCCTGGTGACGCTCAACTACCGGCTCGGCATGGCGGGCTTCCTCGACCTGCCGGGCGCGCCGCGCAACCGCGGCCTGCTCGACGTCGTCGCCGCGCTCGACTGGGTGCGGCGCAACATCGAGGCCTTCGGCGGCGATCCAGGCAACGTCACCCTGTTCGGCCAGTCCGCCGGCGCCACCATCGTCTCTGGAATCCTCGCCACGCCGGCGGCGGTCGGTCTCTTCCGGCGCGCGATCGTGCAGAGCGGCAACGGCCTCGGCGCCTTCTCCTCCGAGCAGGCCGCCCGGGTGACGCGGGCGGCGGCCGCCGCGCTCGGCGTCGCGCCGACGGCTGGGGGCTTCGCTGACGTCCCCGACGAGCGGCTCGTCGAGGTGATGCCCGCGCTCGGCGGCCTCGACCTGCGGACGGCGGACCGGTTCGACCCGCTGGTGGGGCTCAGCCCGTTCAGCCTGGTGCTGGAAAAGCAACCCGCCGAGAGCCTCCTGGCCGCCGACGTCGACCTACTCGTCGGGACCAACGCCGAGGAGGGCAACCTGTACCTGGCGCCGCAGGGGCGGCTGACGACGTCGACCGCCGAGGACGTGCGCGCCACGGCCGCCATGACGCACGCCGCCCCCGACGCGCTGGTCGCGGCCTACCGGAACCGGCGGCCCGGCGCCGGGCACGGTGAGCTGCGCTCGGCAATCCTCGGCGACGCGCTGTTCGGCGCCGGCAGCCGGCGCCTCGTGGCGGCCCACGGCCGGGCCCACGTCTACGAGTTCGGCTGGCGGTCGCCCGCCGTCGACGGCCAGCTCGGCGGGGCGCACGGGGTCGAGCTCCCCTTCGTCTTCGACCGGCTCGGGCTTCCCGCGCTACGCGGCCCTCGGGGACTGCTCGGCCCGGGCGAGGCGCCCGCGTCCCTGGCCGAGGAGACGCACGGGGCGTGGGTGGCGTTCGCGGCCGACGGCGACCCGGGCTGGCCGCCGTTCGGCCGGCAGCGGCGGGTGCGGCGCCTCCGCTGATCACCCGCCGAGGCGCCGCCGAGCGGGAGCAAGCGTCACGCCATCCGGGCCAGATCCGTCGCCCGCACCACGTTGACCAACGGCAACCCGGCGTTGAGCCGCGCCAGTTCGTCCAGCACCACGTCCGCGAGCCGGTGCAGCTCACCGCCCTGGGCGCCCGCCAGGTGTGGGGTGAGCCAGACGTTCTCCAGGGTGTAGAGCGGCGAGTCGGGCGGCAGCACCTCCGGCTCGGTGACGTCGATCACCGCCTCGATCCGCCCCGAGACCAACTCGGCGACCAGCGCGTCCTGTTCGACGAGCGAGCCGCGGGCGGTGTTGACCAGCACCGCGCCGTCGCGCAGCAGCGCGAGCCGGCGCCGGTCGATCATCTCCCGGGTCTCGGGGATCGCGGGGGCGTGCAGGCTCACCAGGTCGCACCCGGCCAGCAGCTCGTCGAGCGGCAACAGCCGCACCCCGAGCTCGCGCCCCTCGGCCTCGGTCAGATAGGGATCGGCGAGCGCGACGTCCAACGAGAAGGGACGCAGCAGCTCGACCACCCGGCGGCCGATGCGCGAGGCGCCGACGAGGCCGACCCGCCGACCGTGGTTGCCCACCCCGGGGAACTCGCGCAGCACGTCGACGAAGGCGCGCCGCTCCCGGTAGCGGGCGGTGGCCGCCCTGACCCGCTTCAGCGCCAGCAGGATCATGGCGAGGGTGTACTCGGCGACGGGCTCCGCGTTGGCGCCGGCGGCGGTGGTGACCGGGATGCCGCGCCGCCAGCACTCGGGCGTCACATGGCCCTTCACCGAGCCCGCCGCGTGCAGCACGGCGCGCAGCCGGGGCGCGGCGTCCAGCGCCGCCTCGTCGAGCACCGGGCTGCCCCAGCCGGTGATCAGCACCTCGGTCTCGGCCAGCACCTCGCGGGCCGCGGGCGAGCGGAACTCGGTGAGCACCGTGGACTCCCGCAGCTCGGCCAGCTTCCGCAGCCGGTCCCACTGCGTGGAGCTGAACAGGCGCCCCGGCAGGTCGGCGGCCATGGCGAGGGCGGCCCTCGGCTGTGGATGCTCCACTAATCCTCCGTTGGTCGAACTGGGCTGATGAAACCGGACACAGAAACCGTTTTCTAATTCTGTGCGGATCGTAGGCGGCTGGAAGAAGGCGAATCAAGGTAACGTTGACTCGTGGCAACGACTGGATCGCAGAAGCCGGTTTCTGGCGCCCCGGGGCGCCGCAGCACCATCCGGGACGTGGCACGGCAGGCCGGCGTCTCGGTGGCGACCGTCTCCCGGGTGCTCGCCGACAACTACCCGGTCACCCACGCGACGCGCGCCAAGGTGCTGCGCGCCGTGCGGCAGCTCGACTACGTCGCCAACGCGCACGCCAAGGCGCTGGCCGGCACCGGGGTCGAGACACTCGCCCTGGTGCTCGACGACATCACCTGGAGTGCCTTCGCGCAGATCGGCGCCGGCGTGGAGCAGGAGGCCGCGCGGCGTGGCCGGCTGTGCCTGGTGTGCACCACGCAGGGCGACCGGCAGCGGGAGTTGACGGTCGTCAACCTCATGCGGGAGCAGCACGCCGCCGCCGTCATCCTCGTGGGCGGCATCCAGTACACCACCGAATACCGCGAGCGGATGAGCAAGTTCGCGCGCTCGCTGGACAGCGTCGGCTCGCGGCTCGTGCTCTGCGGCCGGCCGCCGCTGGCCGACGACCTGCCGGCGACCGTCGTCGAGTACGACAACGAGGGTGGCGCGTACGGCGCCACCGCGCACCTGCTGTCGCTCGGGCACCGTCGGATCCTCTTCGTCGGCGTGCAGGAGGGCCAGTCCACGGCGGACGGCCGGCTCCTCGGCTACCGCAGGGCGCTCGCCGACTACCAGGTGGCGGCCGTTCCCGCGCTCGAGCGCGAGGGCCTCTTCCAACGGGACGCCGGGCTGCGCGCGGTGCGCGAGGCGCTGCGCGAACGGGTCGCGTTCACGGCCGTGTTCGCGGCCACCGACATGGTGGCGCTCGGCGCCCTCGAGGCGCTGCGCGAGGCGGGCCTCCGGGTGCCGGAGGACGTGTCCCTGGTCGGCTACGACGACATCCCGATGGCCAGCGAGCTGACCCCGCGGCTGACCACCGTGCACGTGCCGTACCAGGAGCTCGGGCGCACCGCGGCCCGTCTGGTCCTCGACCGGCGGGAGGGGGTGGGCGGGGCCGAGGACCGGGTGCTGCTCAGCACCCACGTGGTGGTCCGCGGCTCCACCGCTCCCCCGCCGGCGCCGGCCTGAGCCGGCGGTCACTTGAGGGCGCCGAGGGTGACGCCGGTGCGCCAGTAGCGCTGCATCGAGACCATGAAGACCACCAGCGGGATCACCGAGAGCAGGGCCCCGGTCAGCACCAGCGCGGTGAGGTCGACGCCGGCCTCGTCGCGCTTGCTGTTCCAGAAGTACAGGCCGAGGTTGAGGCTCCACTTGTCCTCGCCGCGGAGCATGGTGAGGGGCAGGAAGAATTGGTTCCAGACCTGCACGAAGGAGAGCAGGAAGATCGTCGCGCCGCCGGTCGACATCAGCCGGACCACGATCTGGAAGAAGATCCGCAGCTCGCCGGCGCCGTCGATGCGGGCCGCCTCGATGATCTCCTCGGGCACCGCGCCGTCCGTGTACACCTTGGCCAGGTAGACGGCGAAGGGGCTGATGAACGAGGGGATCAGCACCGCCCACACGGTGTCGACCAAACCGATCCGGGAGAACAGCAGGTAGAGCGGCATCGTCAGCATGGCGTACGGGATCAGGAAGGAGCCGATCACCGCGCCGAGCAGCATCCCGCGTCCCGGGAACTGGAAGCGGGAGAGCGAGTAGCCGGCGGCCAGCGCGATCAGGGTGCTCACCAGGCCGCCGACGCTCGCGTACATCAGCGAGTTGAGCAGCCAGCGCAGGTAAATGCCGTCGTTGTAGGTGAAGACCTGCTCGATGTTCCGGAAGAGGTTGAAGTCGCCGAACCACAGGCCGTTGGTGTAGAGCAGGTCGCGCTGGTCCTTGGTGGCGGAGACCACCAGCCACCAGACCGGGGCGACGGAGTAGAGCACCAGGGCGCCGAGGCCGACCAGCACCAGGATCCGGGAGAGCCTTGACTGCTGGGTGCCGACCGGGAGTTCGTCGCCCGGTTCGGGTGCGCGACGGCTCGGCGCCCGGCGCGGCCGCGGCGTTCGCGTGGGGGTGGGCGCGGTCAGCTGGGTCTGTCCGGTCGCGGTCATGACTGTGGCCTGTTCGTGAACTTGTAGAAGATGAAGGAGATCGCGCCGACGACGAGCGCCAGGATCACCGAGAGCGCGGCCGCGTAGCCGTAGTCGTTGCTGTCGAACGCCTGGTAGTAGATGAGCATGATCGGCGTGTAGCTCTTGGTGACGGTCTCGGGCGCCACCTGCCGGAACAGCAGCGGCTCGTTGAAGATCTGCAGCATCTGGATGATGGCGAGCATGCCGGTGAGCACCAGGGCGCCGCGCACGAACGGCACCTTGATCGACCAGGCGATCCGCAGCTCGCCCGCGCCGTCGACCCGCGCGGCGTCGAACACCTCGCGCGGCACGGCGCGCAGGGCGCCGTAGATGATCAGCATGTTGTAGCCGACGCCGTGCCAGGTCAGCAGATTGCCCATGGAGACCCAGAGCATCTCGGAGGCGTAGAAGTCGGCGTCGACGCCGAGGACGCCGAGGGCGTCGGTGAGCGGGCCGAGCCTGGGGCTGTAGAGGTACATCCACATCAGCGCGGCCACGACGCCCGGGATCATGTATGGCACCAGGAAGGCGAGCCGGAAGCGGTGCGCCGTCCTGGTGGCGATCTGGTCGAGCAGCAGCGCCATGGCGAGGGCCAGGGCGAGCATCAGCGGGATCTGGACGCAGGCGAAGACCAGCACGCGGCCGACCGAGGCCCAGAAGGCGCCGTCATCGAGCGCCCGGGAGAAGTTGTCGAGGCCGACGAAGACCCGCTCCTGGCCGCCGATCCCGAGGCCCGAGCTGCGCTCGCTGAACAGGCTCTCGTAGACCGCGTAGCCGACCGGGATCACGAAGACGAAGAGGAATCCGACGAAGAAGGGGGCGGCGAAGGCCGCGCCCTTGAGCGCGCGGAGCGTGTGCCAGCGGGGCGTCCGGCGGGGGCCGCGGCGCGCGTCCGCGGCCCCTGTCGGCTCCGCCGTGGTGGCGGTGATCGACATCTGGGGTGTGCCTAACGTTGCGTGTGGTGGGTTTCGGCTCGGCGACTCACTCGACGACGTTCACGTTCTGCTGCCTGAGGTCGTTGACCGTCCACTCCTGCATGTGCGTGAGAATCGACTCGACGGTGATCTCACCGTTCATCGCCTTGCCCCACTGGTCGGCCAGCTCCTCGTACATGGCACGGGAGTTGGGGCCGTAGATCCAGCCGTCGGCGTAGGTCGAGGACTGCTCTATGACGGGCACCGCCTCGTCCGAGTACTCGCCGAACAACTCGCGCGGCACCAGCGCGTCGAGGTACGGCTCGGGGTCGGCGACGGCCGGGTACCAGCCGGCCCCCTCGGCCGGATCGGCCATGGCCGTGACCGGCTCGGCCTGGGTGGCCAGCCAGACGGCGGCCTCGACCGCGGCCTCCGGCTCCTCGCACAGGGTCGGCACGAACATGCCCGAGGTGTCGGCGGCGGAGAGCGGCGCCTCCTGGCCGCCGACGGTCAGGTTGGGCGCGGGCTCCCACTCGCCGAGGGTCTCGTCAGCGTTGTTCTGGTGGCCGCTGAGCTGCCAGGTGGACAGCTGCCGCATGGCGATCCGGCCGGCGTCGTACTCCTGCATCATGGCCGGGTACTCGGCGTACGAGATCCGCTCGACCAGATCCTCGTCGAGCAGCCGCTGCATGATCTCGGAGGCGGTGCGGGAGGCCTCGTCGGTGAAGTTGATCCGCCAGGCGTCGCCCTCGATCGAGTACCAGCGGGCGCCGGCCTGCCAGGCCATGTTCATCCAGGTCGAGGGGTCCTCGCCGGCCAGGTTGAAGATGTGGACGCCGTCCTCGCGCAGTTGCTCGCCGACCTCGATGGCCTCCTCCCAGGAGGTCGGGTACTCGAGGCCACGCTCCTCGAAGGTCGGGGCGTGGAACATGGTGAAGACCGGCTGCCGCTGGTTGGGCACGCCGTAGACCACGTCGGCGATGGACAGCGCCTCGATCGCGCCGTCGGCGAACTCGCCGGCGTGCGGCTCCAGGTACTCGCCGATGTCGGCGATGACGCCCTGGGACAGCAGCATGCCGCCCTGCCGGTTGTCGCTCTGCGCCAGACAGGGGGCGCCGGACGGGTCGTCGGCGGCGTGCGCGTTGTTCAGCGCGTTCGACATCTCGGCGGCGGGCACGTTGACCAGCTCGATCTGGACGTCCTCGTGCGCCTCGTTGAACGCCTGGACCGCCACGTCGGCGCCGCCCTTGTCGCTCCACAGCCGCAACGTGACGGGCCCGCCGCCGAGATGTCG
>NZ_SMKC01000550.1 GCF_004348315.1 Streptomyces sp. 8K308
CCCCGTGACCGCCCCAACCCCAGGCACCGAGACCCCGGACGCGCACCAGGCCCTGGAGGCCCTGCGGACCGAGATCGGCAAGGCCGTCGTCGGCCAGGACGCCGCCGTCACGGGGCTGGTCGTCGCCCTGCTCTGCCGGGGCCACGTCCTCCTCGAAGGCGTCCCGGGCGTCGCCAAGACCCTGCTCGTCCGCACCCTGGCCACGGCACTCGAACTCGACACCAAGCGCGTCCAGTTCACCCCCGATCTGATGCCGAGCGACGTCACCGGATCCCTCGTCTACGACGCCCGCACCGCCGAGTTCTCCTTCCAGCCGGGCCCCGTCTTCACCAACCTCCTGCTGGCCGACGAGATCAACCGCACCCCGCCCAAGACCCAGGCCTCCCTGCTGGAGGCCATGGAGGAACGCCAGGTCTCCGTCGACGGCACCCCCAGGCCGCTCCCCGATCCCTTCATGGTCGCCGCCACCCAGAACCCCATCGAGTACGAGGGCACCTACCCGCTCCCCGAGGCCCAGCTCGACCGCTTCCTCCTCAAGCTCAACCTCCCCCTGCCGAGCCGCGAGCAGGAGATCGCCGTCCTCGCCAGGCACGCCGCCGGCTTTGACCCCCGCGACCTCACCACCGCCGGCGTGCGCCCGGTCGCCGGCGCCGAGCAGCTCGCCGCCGCCCGCGCCGCCGTCGCCAAGGTCACCGTCTCCCCCGACATCGCCGGCTACGTCGTCGACCTCTGCCGGGCCACCCGCGAGTCGCCGTCCCTGGCCATCGGCGCCTCGCCCCGCGGCGCCACGGCGCTCCTCGGCACCGCCCGCGCCTGGGCCTGGCTCTCCGGCCGCGATTACGTGATCCCCGACGACGTCAAGGCGCTCGCCCTGCCCACCCTCCGGCACCGCGTCCGGCTGCGCCCCGAGGCCGAGATGGAGGGCGTCACCGCCGACAGCGTCCTCACCGGCCTGCTCGCCCGCGTCCCGGTTCCCCGCTGATGGCGCTCACCGGCCGCACCGCGCTGCTGGCGGCGCTCGGCGCCCTGGTCGCCGGCCCACGCCCGGGCTGGACCGGCATCCTCGCCGTCGCCCTGCCGCTGCTCGGCTGCGTCCTCGTCGACCTGGCCCTCGCCGCCCCCGTCCGCCCACTCCTGCTGGCCAGGAGCGGCGACACCACCGTCCGCCTCGGCGAAGAGGCCACCGTCCACCTCACCGTGACCAACGCCGCCCGCCGGCCGCTGCGCGCCGAGCTCCGCGACGCCTGGCCCCCGAGCGCCTGGCGCCCGGGCACCGCCTACGCCGCGTCACGCCACCGCCTGCACGTGCCCGCCGGCGAACAGCGCCGGCTCACCACCGTGCTCAGCCCCACCAGACGCGGCGAGCACCACCCACACCGGGTGACCGTCCGCTCCCACGGGCCGCTCGGCCTCGCCGCCCGCCAGGGCGGCCACGCCGTGCCATGGACGCTGCGGGTGCTGCCTCCCTTCACCAGCCGCAAGCACCTCCCGGCCAAGCTCTCCCGACTCCGCGAACTCGACGGCCGCACCACGGTGTTGACCAGGGGCGAAGGCACCGAGTTCGACAGCCTCCGCGAGTACGTGCCGGGCGACGACGTCCGCTCCATCGACTGGCGCGCCACCGCCCGCCAGTCCACCGTCGCCGTCCGCACCTGGCGCCCGGAACGCGACCGGCACCTGCTGCTGGTCCTGGACACCGGCCGCACCTCGGCCGGCCGCGTCGGCGACATCCCACGCCTCGATGTCTCCATGGACGCGGCCCTGCTCCTCACCGCCCTGGCCTCCCAGGCCGGCGACCGTGTCGACCTGCTTGCCTTCGACCGCACGGTCCGCGCCTCGGTACGCGGTCGCACCGGCGGCCAGTTGCTGCCCTCGGTCGTCGCCGCGCTCACCCCGTTGGAAGCGGCACTGATAGAGACCGACACCCGGGCCATGGCCACAGCCGCACTCGCCGGCGCGCCACGCCGCTCGCTGCTCGTGCTGTTCACCAGCCTCGACGCCGCCCCGGTGGAGACCGGACTGCTGCCCGTGCTGCCACGCCTGACGCGAGGTCACACGGTGGTGGTGGCCTCGGTCGCCGACCCCCGGATCACCGAGATGGCCCGCACCCGCGGCACCGTTCCCGGCGTCTACGAGGCCGCCGCCGCGGCCAGCCACGAGCTCGAACGTCACCGCACGACGGAACGCCTGCGCGCCCTGGGCGTCACCGTGGTCGAAGCCGCCCCCGAACTCCTGCCGCCGGCCCTGGCCGACGCCTACCTCTCCCTCAAGGCCTCGGGACGTCTCTGACGACCTCTCCGATAACCGGCCCCGGCCGGCCCGCCGGGCGGGCGGCCCGCCGGGTCGCAACACAAACACGTGTAGGGCCCGTTGGTCTCCCAACGGGCCCTACACACCTAATAATTGTCCGGCGGCGACCTACTCTCCCACACGGTCCCCCATGCAGTACCATCGGCGCTGGCAGGCTTAGCTTCCGGGTTCGGAATGTAACCGGGCGTTTCCCCACCGCCATGACCACCGGAACCCTACAA
>NZ_SMKC01000551.1 GCF_004348315.1 Streptomyces sp. 8K308
CCCTCGCGCCCGCCGCCGGCCCCGTCGTCGCCCGGGCTGCCGTCGCCCGTGGTCGCCTGGTCCGTGCCGCCCCTGCCGGCGCCCCGCGACCTGCTCTGCCCGGTGGCGAAGTCCCGCAGCCGGCCACCAAGTTCACCGGCGCCGCCGGCCACGTCGCTGACCAGCTTCATCAGCGGGTCCCTGCTGGTGCGCACCCGCTCCGTGAAGTGCCCGGCCGACTCGCGGAACGCGCCGCTCACCGACGCGTCCGCGTCCCCGTCCCGGCGCGGGTAGTGGCCGTCCATGATCCGCTGGTAGTCGCGGCCGCGGGCCCACCGACGCAGCTCGGCGGCGCGCACCGCGGCGAACGGGTGGCTGCGCGGGAGCACGTTGAGGATCTTCAGCACGGAGTCCCGCAGGTCGCCGCCGGCCTCGTACTCGTCGGCCTGCGCCAGGAAGGCGTCCACGTTCATCTCGTGCAGGTGGTTGCCGCCGGCCAGCTTCATCAGGGTGCGCAGCGAGGCCTCCTCGTCCTGGCCCACCAGCAGGCCGGCCCGGTCGGCCGACAGCTCCGACTTGCGGAACCACTCGCGCAGCGCCGTGACGATCGCCATGATCGCGATGTTGCCCAGCGGGATCCAGGCGATCCGGACCGCGAGGGAGGTCAGGAAGAGCAGGATGGTGCGGTAGACCGCGTGCCCGGAGAGCGCGTGCCCCACCTCGTGGCCGATGACCACCCGCATCTCGTCCTCGTCGAGCAGCTCGACCAGGCCCGTGGTGAGCACGATGATCGGCTGGTCGAGGCCGATGCACATGGCGTTGGGGTTGGGGTCCTGGGTGACGTAGAGCGGCGGCACCCGCTCCACGTCCAGGATGCGGCAGGCGTCGAGCAGCATCTCGTGCAGGTGCGCGAACTGTTGCTCGCCGACCCGCACCGAGTCGGAGAGGAAGAGCAGCCGCAGGCTGCGCTCGGGCAGCATGCCGCTCAGCGTCTTGAACACCGTGTCGAAGCCGGTGAGCTTGCGCAGCGCCACCAGCGCCGAGCGATCGGCCGGGTGCTCGTAGGCCCGGGAGGAGATGCCGGGGAAGCTCCGCCGCCCCCCGCCGGGCGGCACCGGCTCCTCGGCTATGCCGCCCGCGCTGTCCGTTCCGTCGGCGTTGTCCGTCATCCGGCCCCCTCAGTCTGGTGCGCCGGAGCACGCCCTCACCCGGTGCACCGCGCTCCGAAGCGGTGGGGGCGGGAGGCCGTGGCCGGCTCGTCCGCTTACGATGACCCTACGTTTCAGCCGTCAGTCACGTTCCCGGATAGGCCAGCCTTATGACGCTCTCCGCCTCGCCCGCCGCCGAAGCCCTGGTCACGCTCGCCAACGAGGGCGGCGGTGAGCACGAAAGCATGCACAGCAGCCTGAACGCCTATGCCATCGGCGGCGGTGCCCTGGCCGCGCTGCTGCTCCTGCTCTGGATCACGACCCGCCTCAACCGCGACCGTTAAGGTCGGCGCATGCGAGAGCGGATACCCCGTGCCAAGCGCCGTATCGGCGTGATGGGCGGCACGTTCGACCCCGTCCACCACGGGCACCTCGTGGCGGCGAGCGAGGTCGCCGCGCTGTTCCACCTGGACGAGGTCATCTTCGTGCCGACGGGGCAGCCCTGGCAGAAGGACCACAGGTCGGTCTCGCCGGCCGAGGACCGCTACCTGATGACGGTCATCGCCACCGCCTCAAACCCGCAGTTCTCCGTCAGCCGCATCGACATCGACCGTGGCGGCAAGACGTACACCATCGACACGCTGCGCGAGCTGCGGGCCGAGCACGCCGACGCCGACCTGTTCTTCATCACCGGCGCCGACGCGCTGGCCCAGATCCTGGGCTGGCGGGACGCGGGGGAGCTGTTCTCGCTCGCCCACTTCATCGGCGTCACCCGGCCGGGGCACCCGCTTGCCGACCCGGGGCTGCCGAGCGGCGGGGTGTCGCTGGTCGAGGTGCCGGCGCTGGCGATCTCGTCGACCGACTGCCGCGAGCGGGTCGCGAGGGGCGATCCGGTCTGGTATCTGGTGCCGGACGGGGTGGTGCGCTACATCAACAAGCGCGCCCTCTACCGTGACTGCGCGGAAGACGCGGAGGGACCGACACAAGCGGCGCGCTGAACGGCTGAAGGGCGGCACTGGTGAGCGACCGACAGGATCCGTACGGGCAGTTCGGGCAGTCCGGGCAGATCTACGGATACGACGAGTACGGCCGTCCGATCTACGGCACGGAGCCGCAACAGCCGCCCGCGCAGGGCGAGTACGACTACGGGTACGGCGCCCAGGGCCCGCAGGAGTACGGCTACGGGTACGGCCACGACACCGGCCAGCAGCCGCCCGTCCACGACCAGTACCAGGACCAGCACCAGTCCCAGGGCGGCTACGGCTACGGCTATGGCAACGGCTACGGCGGGGACACCGGCTACGGCACGGCGCCAGGCTACGACACCGGCCAGCAGGGGCAGCAGGCCGCGCCCCCGCCCCCGCCCGTCGACGAGCACCAGGTCCAGGCC
>NZ_SMKC01000552.1 GCF_004348315.1 Streptomyces sp. 8K308
GCGTTCGGCGGCGGCTCGTTGCGCGGGGGTCGGGTCGGTGAGGGAGACGGGTCCGGTGAGCGGCCGCTGGTGGGCGAGGCGGCGGCGGGCGCGGTCGACCAGCCAGGCGAGTTCGGGGTCGCCCAGCAGCCGGCGCAGCCGGGTCAGGTCCACGGTCAGGTCCACAGCGGCTCGGGTGGCGCGGGCTCGGCGCGGACCGGGTCGGCGCGGCGCTGCCGCGCGGTGCCGTCCCACTCCCATCGGGTGACGAGGACGGCGGACAGCTCGTCGATCCTGGAGAGTTGGGCGATGGCGATGCCCGGCACCTGGGGGTAGCAGGCCCATTCGCGCTCGCTGGTCATGACGACGTCGAGGTCGAAGGCGTGCAGCAGGCCGAGGCACTTGGCGCGCGAGTCGTCGTCGACGCCGGCGAACGCCTCGTCGAGGGTGACCAGGCGCGGCGAGTGGGGGTTGCCGGCGCTGGCGTAGTGGGAGGAGGCGGCGGCGAACAGCGGCACGGAGACGGCGAGCACGCGCTCGCCGCCGGAGGCGGGGCCGGTGGCCGGGACCCAGCGGTCGTGTTGGTGGCGCTCGACGCCGAACTCGTGCCAGGAGCGGTAGTCGAGGGCCGCCGTCAGGTGTTCGAGCCAGCTGCCCGCCACGTCGTCGGACTGCTGGCGGGCGATCTGCGCCTGCAAAAACTCGCCCACGGCCGCCCGGTCCTCCGGGGTCCAGGCGTCGGCTGACTGGCGCAGCCGCTCGCGGGCGGCGGCCAGTCCGGCCGGGGCGCGGCGGGAGGGCCGCCACACCAGGCGGAGGCGCATGCCGGTGGAGGTGGGGCGCTCGGCGAGCTCCGCGTTCATGGCGACGACCCGCCGCTCGGCGGCGCCGATCAATTCCTGGAGGGTGCCGGCGACCTCGGTGATGAGGTGGGTTTCCAGGATCTCGCGCTCGTGGGCGGAGAGGATGCGGGTGAGTTCGCGCACCTCCGTGTCGAGCGCGGCGGCGAGTGCGGGGACGGGGCGTTGCCGGCCCTGGTAGACGATGTCGACCACCATGCCGTCCTCCACCATGCGGGCCGAGGCGGCGTGGCCGTGTCGGGAGAGGGTGTCCTGGAGGGTCTTGAACTCCCGGCTGAGGTTGGACTGGATCCGCTCCCAGGCGGCGTCGGAGTCGTCGGCGGTGGCCAGTTCGGACTCGATGGCCCTGGCCAGGGCGATGGCGGGGGTGGGCGCCCACGGCCCCTGGTCGGCGGCCGGCACGTCGAGGTCGGGGAGGGCGACGGTCAACAGGCCGGTGGCCGCGAACCGTTGCAGTGCCGCGATGGCCTCGGCGCGGTCGGCGACGGTCTCCGCGATGGTGCGGCGCAGCAGCTCGATGCGGCCGTCGGCGGCGCCGGCGCGCCGCTCGGCCGCGGTGTGGTCGGCGCGGGCTTGGCGCTGCTGGGACCGGGTGGCGAGCTGCTCGTCGGCGGTTTCGGTGAGCCGGCGCTGGAGTTCGGCGACGGCGGCGCCGACGGTGGCGCGCAGGGTGGTGTGCCGCTCGTCGGCCGCGGCGGCGGCGCGGGTCAGCTCCTCGGTGCGCTGGGCGAGTTCGGTGGCGCGTTCGGCGGCGCGGGCGATCTCCTCGTGCTCCTCGCCGAGCCGGTCGGCGGCGGCGGCGCTCTCCCGCAGCGCCGGCCAGAGCGTGGCCAGGGCGACGGCGAGTTCGGTGTGGGCGCGGCGGACGGCGGCGAGTTCCGCGCGGTCCGCCGGCAGGCCGAGGTCGGCCGCGGTGCTGGTGAACTCCCCCGCCGCCTGGTCGGCTTGGGCGGTGGCGGTGGCGAGGTCTTCGGCGCGGGCCTGGCGGCGCGCGGTGGCGCGGTGTGCGGTCTCCGCGGCGGCCGCGGCGTGCGCGTGCGCCTGGCGGAGCGGCGCGTCGTCGGGGACGGCGGCCAGCTCGGCGTCGAGGGTGCGGCGCCGGGCGGCGACCGTTTCCGCCTCGGCGTCGACGGCGGCCGACTCGACCCGGAGCGTGGCGAGTTCGGTGTGCAGTGCGTCGACGCGGGCGCGTCGGGCGGCCTCGCGTGCGCCCTCGCCGACATGGGCGGCGGCGGGCTTGGCCCACCGGCCGGCCAGCGCGCCGACCCGGAACCGGCCGTCGGTGGCCACCCAGGTGTCGGCGCCCGTGTCGGGGCCGAGTCCGATGGCGGCGAGCAGCCGGGCCACGGTGGCCTCGCCGACCTGGGCGGCCCGCCGGTCGCCGTGGTCCACGGCCGGGCGGAGCGCGCGGGCCGACGAGGGTCCCGGCACGGGCTCAGCCCGAGGGGAGAGCAGCGTGTCGTGTCCCTCGGGTGCCAGCGCCGCGCCGTCGGGGGTGACCCAGGCGTCGAGCAGCCCGGACGCCTCCAACGCCGCCTCGAGGCCGGCGCGTTCGGTCGGGGTCAGCTCGTCCCGGAAATCGACGAGGCGCCACAGCGGGGCGCCCGGCTGCCGCTCCCTGAGGCCCGGGGTGCGGGTGTGGGG
>NZ_SMKC01000553.1 GCF_004348315.1 Streptomyces sp. 8K308
CCACCACCCCCGAGCACCTGGCCGTCAAGCGCGCCGCCGCCCGCGCCGCCACCCACACCGACCTCGGCTTCTGGGGCGGCGCCGTCCCCGACAACGCGGCGGAGCTGCGCCCGCTGCACGAGGCCGGCGTCTTCGGCTTCAAGTGCTTCCTCTCGCCCTCCGGGGTCGACGAGTTCCCCGAGCTCGACGCCGACCGGCTGGGCGCCGCCATGGCCGAGATCGCCGCCTTCGACGGGCTGCTGATCGTGCACGCCGAGGACCCGGAGCGGCTGGCCGAGGCCCGGGACCCGGCCGGCCGCCGCGCCTACGCCGACTTCCTCGCCTCCCGGCCCCCCGCCGCCGAGCTCGACGCCATCCGCCGCCTGATCGCCCTCGCCCGGCGGTTCGGCACGCGCGTCCACGTGCTGCACCTCTCCGCCGCCGCCGCGCTCCCGCTGATCGCCGAGGCCAGGGCCGGCGGCGTCCGGATCAGCGCCGAGACCTGCCCGCACTTCCTCACCCTGACCGCAGAGGAAGTCCCGGACGGCGCCACCGAGTTCAAGTGCTGCCCGCCCATCAGGGAGGCCGCCAACCAGGACGCGCTGTGGGCCGGGCTCGCCGCCGGCACCCTGGACTGCGTCGTCTCCGACCACTCGCCCTGCACCCCCGACCTCAAGGTCCCCGACTTCGGGGCGGCCTGGGGCGGCATCTCCTCGCTCCAACTCGGGCTGCCCGCCGTCTGGACCGCCGCCCGAGCCCGCGGCCACCGGCTCGCCGACGTCGCCCGCTGGATGGCCACCGGGCCGGCCCGGCTCGCCGGCCTGACCTACAAGGGCGCCATCGCGCCCGGCATGGACGCCGACCTCACCGTCCTCGACCCGGAGGCCACCTTCACCGTCGACCCGGCCGCCCTGCACCACCGCAACCCCGTCACCGCCTACGCCGGCCGCACGCTGCACGGCGTGGTCCGCGCCACCTGGCTGCGCGGCCGGCTGATCGCCGAGGACGGTCACGTCGCCGAGCCCGCCGCCGGCCGGCTGCTCCAGAGAGGACCCGACGCATGAGCGCCCCCACCTCCCTCACCGGCACCGGGTTCGCCCCCGCCTCGTTCGCTGGCACCGAGTTCACCCGGACCGAGTTCACCGGCCCGGCCCGCCCCTACACGGGCGGCGACCCCTACGCCGACTACCGCGCGCCGGCGCCCGGCGACCTTCCCTTCACCCACCTCCCCGACCTCGCGGACCGGCGGCTCGGCGGCTCGGTGACCGCCGCGAGCGACGAGTTCTTCGCCGAGCGCGAGAACCTGATCCGCCCCGAGCCCGCCGGCTTCGACCCCACCGCCTACGGCCACAAGGGCAAGATGATGGACGGCTGGGAGACCCGCCGCCGGCGCGGCGCCTCGGCGGACGCCCCGCACCCGGCCGAGGACGACCACGACTGGGCCGTCGTCCGGCTCGGCGTCCCCGGCGTCATCCGCGGACTCGTCGTGGACACCGCCCACTTCCGCGGCAACCACCCGGCCGCGGTCCGCGTCGAGGCGACCGCCGACCCGGCCGGCGCCGGCGGCTGGACCGAACTGCTGCCCCGCACGCCGGTCGGGGGCCACGCCGCCAACGCCTTCTCCGTCGCCGGCGTCGAGCGGCGCTTCACCCACCTGCGGCTCAGCCAGTACCCGGACGGCGGGGTGGCCAGGCTACGGGCGCACGGCGAGCCGGTGGCCGACCCGGCCTGGCTGGCCGCGCTCGGCACCTTCGACCTCGCGGCCCTGGAACACGGCGGCGCCGTCGAGGACGCCTCCGACCGCTTCTTCTCGCCGCCCGCGCACGTCATCCACCCGGGACGCTCCCGGGAGATGCACGAGGGCTGGGAGACCCGCAGGCGCCGCGACCACGGCCACGACTGGCTGCGGCTGCGGCTCGCCGGGCAAGGCGTGATCCGCGCCGTGGAGATCGACACCGGCAACTACCGGGGCAACGCGCCGGGCTGGGCCGCCCTCGCCCTGCTCGACGCCGACGCGCCGGGCGCCGACTGGCGCACCGTGCTGCCCCGCACCCCGCTCCAACCCGACGCCGTGCACCGCCTGGTGCTGCCCGACGCCGGCCCGGCCACCCACGCCAGGCTGGACGTGCACCCCGACGGCGGGGTGGCCAGGCTCCGCCTGCACGGCTCGCTCACCGAGGCCGGCGCCCGCCGGCTTGTCGTTCGCCACCGTGAACTGACGGACGGGCTTCCGGCTGCGGGGAACGCGTGAAACGTCGCCCGACCGTGTGAACTCCTGGGAAATATCGGCGATGCGTGGTTGACGGCCGACGCGCTACGCGCGTCACACTTGTTGGCATGGGCATGAACCTTCGTGCGGCCGGGCCCCGCGCCCGGTCCGTCCGGGCCGGCGCCCTCGGCGCCCTGCTGCTGACCGTCCTGGTCGGCGCCCCGGCCACCGCCAGCACCCCCACCGCGTCCCCCACACCGTCCGCCGCCGCGCTCGCCTACGG
>NZ_SMKC01000554.1 GCF_004348315.1 Streptomyces sp. 8K308
CGCCTCCCCCGTCGCGGCCCCACCGCTGCTGACCGTCACCGACCTGACGGTGCGCTACCCGGGACGGGGGCGCCGCGCGACGCCGGTGACCGCGGTCGACGAGGTGTCCTTCGAACTGGCCGCCGGTGAGACCCTGGCCCTGGTCGGCGAGTCCGGCAGCGGCAAGTCATCCACGGCGACGGCCGTCCTGGGACTGCGCCGCCCCGAAGGTGGCCGGGTCCTGTTCGACGGGCAGGACCCGTACCGCCTCCCCGAGCGGGAACTCCGCCTGCTACGACCGGCCTTCCAGCCCGTCTTCCAGGACCCGCACGGCTCGCTCAGCCCTCGGCAGCACATCCAGGACGCCATCGCCGAGCCGCTGCGCGTCCAGGGCCGCTGGCATCCGGTTTCCGGCCCACGCCGCGTCGCGGAACTGCTGGACATCGTCGGACTCGCCCCGGAACACGGCCGACGGCGGCCCCACGAGCTCTCCGGCGGCCAGTGCCAACGGGCCGGCATCGCCCGCGCCCTGGCCGGCGAGCCCCGGCTGCTCGTCCTCGACGAGCCTGTGTCGGCCCTCGACCCGACAGTGCGCGCCGGCGTCCTCGAACTGCTCACCCGGCTCCAGCACGAGCGGGGTCTGGCGTACCTGTTCATCTGCCACGACCTGACGCTGGTACGGGACTTCGCCCACCGAATCGCGGTCATGCGCGCCGGTCGCCTCGTCGAAACCGGCCCCGTCGCCCGCGTCCTCACCCGACCGACCCACTCCTACACCCGTGCCCTTCTCGACGCGGTGCCCACCGGCGTCCTCACCGAGCACACCCATCCCCCCAGGAGGTGACCGGCCTTGGCACACCGGAGCGACCCGGCGGCGTCCCGCACCGCCCCGGCGAGACGAAGGCCCCACAGACGAGCCGAGGTGTTACGCGTCTTCACCGACCGCACGGACTTCGTGTCGGCACAGCGACTCCACGCCCTGCTGTCCGCCGCCGGGATCCGCGTCGCGCTGACCACCGTCTACCGAACGCTGTGGGATCTGGAAGCCCGCGGACGGGTGGACATCGTCCGCGACGAGACCGGCGAACGGCTCTACCGCGCCCGCCCGGACGGCGATCACCGCCACTACCTGATCTGCCGCTCCTGCGGCCACACCAGCCCCGTGGACTCGGACCTGGTCGAGGAGTGGGCCGACCGCGTCGGCCTCGACGCGGGCTTCTCCGCGGTCCGCCACACCGTCGAGCTCACAGGTGTCTGCGACGGATGCGGCACCGACGCCCGCGAGAGCGAACAGGGCCAGGCCTGAGGCACAACGGCCGGCGCCGTGCCCGACCGCCGGCCAGGCGGGCGTGCCGGGCACGCTGCGCGGCCCGCACTCGGCTGACGAGACGGATAGGGAGCGGGCAACCGCTCACCGTCGCCGCTCCGCCGTCACCGCCCGATCCTCGCTGGTCGTCGCGGGGTGTTCGCGTGCTGCCGTCTGGTCCCACCAGGCTGGGACGAGGGCTGTCAGCATCAGGAGCGCGGTCAGGGCGAATGCCCAGGGGTAGCCGGTCAGGCCGGTCACCGTGCCGAAACTGACCGCGCCGATGCCCATACCCGCGTCGTAGGCGACATTCCACAGGGCGCTCACCGTCCCGTACCCGGAGGCCGGGACGCGGGAGTACATCAGGGTGATGGTCGCGCTCTGGGTGATGCCGAACCCGACGCCGAACACGGCCGCACCCACGACGACCGCGACGGGTACGCCCGTGAGGGCGACGGCGAGGATGCCGGCGGCCGAGACGACCACCCCCGGTATGAGCAGCCCGGCGGCTCCGCGCCGGTCGGCGTGCCGTCCGGCGAACCAGCGGGATGCGGTCGCGGCGGCCGGTTGCACGAAGAGCGCCGCGGCGACCACGCCGGAAGAGCCCGACGCCACGGCCAGCGGCAGAAAGGTGACGACGATCCCCGCTCCCACCGCCGTCACCGTGAACACGGCCGTGGGGCGGCCGAGCGCACCGGAACGGGCCCCGGCGAAGATCCCCAGGGGCGGCCCCAGCGCCGCTTCCCGGCCGGGCAGGCCCGGGACGGCGGCAATGGAGACCAGGGCGATCAGCGCCGCCGCCATGCAGACGGGCCCGTACCCCGTGTTCACCGCCAGCCAGGCCCCGAGCGGCAGGCACACCAGCGACGGCACACCGGCCATGACGCCGATCAGGGCCAGCCCTTCCCCACGGCGTTCGGGCGGGATCAGCGAGGCCGTCAGCGCCCCACCCGCCACCAGGGTGAACGCGAAGCCGAGCCCCCGGACAAGGCACACCGCCACGATCCACGCCATACTCTGCGACACGGTCAGGGCCAGTGCCGGAGCACCCAGCAACAGCAACCCCGCCCCCAGCATCACCCGATAGCCACAACGTGCCGCCAACCACGGGGCTGTCAGCTCGCCAGCCACCGTGGCCAGCATCAGCGCACCGGTGACCAGGCCCGCCGTACCGCTGCCCCCGCC
>NZ_SMKC01000555.1 GCF_004348315.1 Streptomyces sp. 8K308
GGGCGGCGTGTCGCCCCAGGGGTGGCGCCGGGAGCGGCCGGTGTCGGGGTCGTGGCGGGCGGCCTTCTCCCACTCGGCCTCGGTGGGCAGTCGGCGGCCGGCCCACCGGGCGTAGGCGTCCGCCTCGTACCAACTGACGTGCGTCACGGGTTCGTTCGGCGGCACGGGTTCGAGGTGGCCGAAGCGGCGGCGCAGCCAGGTGTCGCCGTCGCGACGCCAGAAGGCGGGGGCGGTGAGGCCGGCCTGCCGGAGGTGGAGCCAGCCGTCCGGCTGCCACCAACGGGCGTGTCGGTAACCGCCGTCGGCGATGAACTGCTGGTAGGCGGCGTTGGTGACGGGCACGGTGTCCAGCCAGAAGGCGGGCACGTCGACGCGGTGCGCGGGGCGTTCGTTGTCCAGCGCGTCGGGGTCGGTGGCGAGATCGGTGCCCATGGTGAACGGCCCCCCGGGCACGAGGACTTCGCGCGGCAGGGCGGCGGCGTCGGCGGGCGCGGCGGGCGGGGTCGGCGCGTCGAGCACGGCTGGGCCACGGCGGAGTTGGTGGGTGGCGAGCATGGTCTCGTCGTGCTGTTGCTCGTGTTGGGCGATCATCCGGAAGAGGAAGCGGGCCTCGGGCGGGGCGGTGGCCAGCACGTCGAAGGCCTGGGCGCGGACCTCGGCGAGGTAGTGGCGGGCCGCGTCCGGGGCGAGCAGCGGCAGGGCGGGGCGGTCGGCCCTGGGGTGGCGGAACGCGTCGTAGTACGGGTCGAGTTCGGGGCGCAGCGCGGGACGACCGCCGGCGGTGCGGACCAGCCAGATCTCCTCCTGGTTGCCGATGTGCGCCAGGTCCCAGACCAGCGGGGACATCAACGGGGAGTGCTGGGCGGTGAGTTCGTCGTCCGGAAGGCAGTCGGCGAGGGAGTGGGTGCGGCGCCTGGCGGTGGCCAGGGCCACCGCGAGGTCGTCGGTGTCGGAGGCGGGGCTGGTGAGGGTCTGGTCAGTCATGGCGCGCCCCTTCCAGCGGGGGTCGTGCGGGGCGGTCCACGCGGTCCAGGTGGTCGTCGGCCGGGCAACGGTCGCGTTCGGCGTAGCGGTCGGCGAACCGGCCGACGGCGGCGCGCAGTCGGGCGTCGGCCGGGTCGCGGGCCAGGGCGGACTCGGCGGCGGCGAGGCAGGCGCGGACGGCGGGGCCGAGCAGCGGGTCGGCCGGGCCGTGACGGGCGGCGCGCAGCCAGTACTCCGCGCGTGGCCGCCCGTCGTCCCCGGTCAGCGGCTCGGTGGCGCGGTGCGCGGCCTCGGCGGCCACCGGGTCGTCGAGCAGGGTGCGGACGACGGTGACCGGCACGAGCCAGTCGTCGCCCGACTGGGCGTCGATCATGCGGAGTTCGAGCCAGCCACGCGGCCTGACGGGCGGGAAGAGAGTGCTGAGGTGGTAGTCGAGGTCGGCCAGGGCCGGTGGTCGTTCCGGGTGTCGGTGCGGGCCGCGCAGCCAGGAGCGGAACGAGCGGGCGCGGGGCGCCGTCCAGGGGGCCGGCGGGTCGCGGCGCACGCACAGCAGCGACGCGTCCAGGGCGTAGCCGGCCCAGGCGGTGCGCGGGTCGCCGTCGCAGCCGTGCTCTGGCGGGCGGGTGCGGCCCGGGTCGATGCGGGCCCACAGCGCCTGCCGGGTGGACTTCCAGCCGGTCGGACGGCCGCGCAACAGCGGCGAGTTGGCGAAGGCGGCGACCAGCAGGGGGCCGATCCGGTGGGCCAGCGCCCAGCGGGCGCGGTAGCCGCTCGGCCCGTCCGATTCGTCGCCGGCGTCGACGCAGACCTGGACGGAGGCGGTGGCCCGCATCATGATCCGGCCGCCGGGGCCGAAGTGGTCGAAGTACGCCTCCATCGCGCGGTAGCGGGGGGCGTCGAGCACGCGCGGCTGGACGCGGTGCGGGTCGAGGCCAAGGCCGACGGGGGTCAGGCCGGCGGCGGCCAGCGCGTGGCGCAGCGCGGCGACGTCGTCGGCGGCGGCGCCGACGCAGCCGACGAGGCTGGTGGCCGGCGGCCCGCTGAGCTCCACCTGGCCGCCGGGCTCGCGGGTGACACGGGAGCCGCCAGGCAGCGCGCCGGGGACGGCGAGCGGGGCGAGCGCGGCCTCCAGCGCCTCGGGCGGGACCAGGCGGCCGGGGTCGCTGCGGTCGTGGACCAGCCATTCGAGTTCGACGCCGGTGCGGAGGGGCGGGGCGGCGGCGAAGCAGGTCCGGCGGACGTGCGCCTCCGCCTCGGCGGAGGAGAGGGGGCCGGGCGGCTCGTCGGCCTCGACGGCGGACGCGGCTGTCGCCGGGGTGGGATCCCATGCCATGCGAGTCGCCCTCCGCACGTTCCGATACGCCCCGGTTTTTCCGGAGCGCCGGATTCACGGTACGGCGGGGATGTTGGCGCCGTCCTGCGGCGGGGGTCCACCTGGGTGTCCGTCCGCGTTGGCGCTTCGCGCGGGTTGCCTGTGCCTGGTGG
>NZ_SMKC01000556.1 GCF_004348315.1 Streptomyces sp. 8K308
GGCCGGGGGTGGGGTCCGCATGTCCTGCTCCGCGTTGCGGACCTGTTGCTGGGTCTGTTGTGTCTCGCGGCGGTCCTGTTCGTCGCGGCCGTTCGGGCCCCCGTCGCGCTTCATGTCGTTGGCGCGGGACTTCAGACGACCGGTCACCTTGCCCATGTACTTGGCGATGCCGCTGACCAACGCCTGGTAGATGAGTTCCAGGAGCGCCACCACGCCGGCCGCGACGGCCACGGCGAACTGCTTGCCGGCGCCGCCGCCCTTGACCGCTTTCAGGAAGGCCAACACGAGTTGGAAGGCGCGCAGGATCGCGCCCAGCGCGCCGATCGCCGTCTGGATGGCGTCGAGGATGGCGAGGATCCAGCCGGCGCCGGGGATCAGCTTGGCGACGACCTTGGTGATGACCAGCTCCCCGATGATGATCGGCAGTTGGGGGAGGGCGGCCTCCCAGGCCATCTCGACCATTTCTTCGGCGGTCATGCCGCCGTTGACGAGGAGCTGGAAGGTCTCCTGGTCGAGGCCGAGGATCTCCTGGATCTTCTCGGCGACCCACTGCTTGACGCCCTTCTGGATCTCGTTGAAGAGGTGGTTCTTGGCGCCGTCCTCCGCCGAGGCGCCGAGTTTGCCGATCCAGCCGCCGGGGTCGGCCATGATGTCGACCGCGATCACGGCCAGGTCGCCGTAGGCGCTCAGCAGGCCGCCGGCGATCTCCATGGCCGTGGTGACGACGCCCTCGACGACGTCCACAGCGGCCAGCAGGCCGGCCTCCAGTACGTCGAGCAGGGCGGTCAGGCCGGCGGCCAGGCCGTCCAGGAAGGAGCCGATGCGCTCCTTCAGGCCGTCCGCGAGGTCGTTCACCGTGTCGATCGCCGCGTCGCGCGCGCCGTTGATCGTGTCGCGCCACTTGTCCCGCAGCTCGGGGAAGCCGGCGAGGAGGATGTCGCCCAGGCCGATCAGGATGTCCGCGAAGACGTTGATCGCGTCGACGATGAAGTTGCGGGCCGCGTCGATCAGGTCGAAGACGGTCTGCTTGAACTCCTCGATGATGCCGACGACGGCCTCGCGAGCCGCGTTGAAGACCTCGACGATGGCGTTCTTGAGCTTGTTGAACTGCTCCTTGATCCAGTCGATCGCCTCGCTGAGCCAGTTGCCCGACTCCTCCTCGCCCTCGTCGCGCGTCTCCTGGGCCTCGGTCTCGGCCTTGGTCTTCTCGGTCTGGATCCGGTCGTTCTCCTCCTGGGTCGTGGTCTCGACCTCGTCGTCGGTCTCGGTCTTCTTCGTCTCGATGTCGTCACGCACGCGCTCGTACTCGGCGCCGCTCTCCTCCTCGACCTCGGCGAGCTGTTCGTCCTGCTCCTGCTGCCATTGCTGGCGGGCGTCCTCCACCTCGGTGGCCGCGCCGGTGCGAACGCTCTCCTGCTCGCTGCTGTTGGCGTCGATCTCGGCCTGGACGCGCTGGTCGTGCTCGCGCTGTTTGGTCAGGAAGCCCTCGTCCTTGGCCGTCTTCTCGGTGAGCATCCGCTCCTGGCCCTGGCCGAACGCGGCCTGGATCTGCGGGCCCTGCTCGTGCTCGGCGACGGCCCCGAGGACGTCGGCGGGGAGTTGGGGGCTGGCCGGCCCGCCGGCCGCGCCCTGCTGCTGCGGGTCCTGGCCACTGCCGCCGGCGCCCGCGCCGGTCAGCGTCTCGCCGGGCACGGTGGGGAAGATCTGGTCCTCCCCCATCGGCTGGGCCGCGTCCTCCCGGCCCTGGGTCTTCAACTCCGCACTTTTGTCCTTGAGTTCGCTCTGCTGCTCGTCGGTTCGCTGCGGGTCGGTGTCGTCTTCGAGCGGCACCGGGGCGGCGCGGCCGACCTTCGCGTCCTTCAGCCCGTCGTCGGTCGTGGGAATGGATCTCAGGGCGTCGGTCAGACCGCCGAGGTCGATGCCCACGGCGTCCATGAGGCCGCCGACGATTCCGCCTACCGTCTCGAAGAAGCCGGGAGGCTCCATGTCCTCGCCGGGCGTCTCACCGGTCGGGCCCTGGTCGCCCTCCACCTCGGGGGTCTCGCCGGCCGGCGCGTCCAGTTTCTCGACCTTGTCGCCGGTGTACTCGCCGGGCGGTGAGACGGTCGGATCGCCCTGCAGGGTCTGCGGGGCACCGGACGGCCGTTCCATGGACGGCGGGGACTCCTCGAGAGCGGTCCGCTCCTGGCCTACCGCATTGCCCACGGCCGAGTCGACCCCACGGAGGGTCTGCGCCATCTGGTGGGGCTTCAGGCCGGCCGTGGTCGCCAGCGCCGCCTCGGGAGCGGCCCGGGAGACGTCCGGCGGCGGAGCCTCCTTCTTGGCGGTGGCCGGTCCACCGCCGCCCGCCGGCGCGCCGCCTCCTCCGCCACCCCCGCCACCCCCTCGGGCCGCGGGGGCCGAGGC
>NZ_SMKC01000557.1 GCF_004348315.1 Streptomyces sp. 8K308
CCCCCGTCGACCTCGCAGCCCTCCTCCAGAGCTCGCCCGAACACACCGGCCGCCACTACCTCACCGAAGCCGAGGAACAGACCCGCGACCTCCAGGAACTGTCAGGCCTAGGCGACGACGCCACTCCGGACTCCGAGCTCATCGACCGCCTGCGCCAACGAGCGCAGGAGCAGAGCCGCCACCGCCTGGAGGCGCTCAAAGCCACCCAGTAGCGGTGCCGGTGCGCCCGCCGCGCGACCTGCCGCATACGGATCGTCAACCGTCTCGGTGAAGCGGCAGTCCCGCGACGACGGACGTGCCGTGGAGCGGACGAGGCCGGACGGCCCAGGCAGCGGCCAGCCGATCGACGATGAGCAGCCCCCGGCCCGTCTCACCATCCGCGCCCGGGTGGGCCGGCGCGGCTGTGCCGGGGTCGGAGACGGCGAGCCAGTAGTGACCGTCGGCGGGCCACAGGACGAGTTCGACGCGTTCGTCCTGCTGGCTTGTTCCGTGCCGGATGGCGTTGGTCACCAGCTCGGACGTCAACAGGCCGAGGTCATCCGTCAGACAGGGGCGCAGTCCTCGCGGCAACGCCTGCGCGACGGCGCGCCGGGCGCGGCCAACCGAGGCCGGGTGAGCGGGGAACTGCCAGAGGGCCGGCACGAGTGGGATGTCAGGCATGACGAACTCCGGTGCGATGACGTGAGTTGGTGAGGCACTGGCCGGTGGCTCGCCGCCCTGGACGCGGCAGACCAGCCTCCAGGGCGGGCGGGCATGCTCGCGCGGTGCGCTTCCGGCAACTGCCGAGTGTGACTTACGCGTGACTCCACGCTAGCGTAGGGCGGAGCTAATTGTCTGCCACTCGACGGCAATTACCCCCCAAGGTGGCGAGGTCCGCTGACGGACAGACTTGGCACAGAGCAGCGGAGGGAACCGCATGTCAACGCGACGCACACCGACCGAACGTCAGAAACGCCTGGGTGCCGAACTGCGCAAACTCCGTCTCGCCGCAGACATCACTACCGACTACGCGGCCGGGCTGCTGGGCATGGACCGGACGCGCATCGCCAACATGGAGTCCGGCACGCGAACCATCAACGCTGAACGCGTGCGCAAGCTGGCCACCCACTACCTGTGCGGAGACACTGCGTACGTGGAAGCCCTCGTGGCCATGGCAGACGGCCAGGCCGGGTGGTGGGAGCGGTATCGCGGCAGCCTTCCGCAGGGGATGCTGGACATCGCCGAGTTGGAGTCGTCGACCGTGCGGATGCGGGTCGCCAACACGGTGCACATCCCGGGCCTGCTCCAGACCTCCGAGCACGCGACGGCCGTCTTTCGCGTCGTGGTGCCACGTCTCCCCGAACACGAGGTGGCGCTCAGGTTGGCGCACCGCTCCGAGCGCCAGCAGGTGATCACGGGGGACAACGCGATCCCATACGTCGCCATCATTCACGAGGCCGCCCTCCGCATGCGCTTCGGCGGCCCCGAGGTCGCCCGCGCCCAGTTGTCACACCTGGTGGAGATGTCGGAACGGGACAACGTGACCGTACGGGTGCTGCCGTTCGAACGGGGCGCCTTCCCGGGTGCCGGACAGAACGCCCTCTACGCCGAGGGCGCGGTTCCCCAACTCGATACGGTGCAGGTGGACAGCATGCATGGGCCCGCGTTCCTGCACGCCGACAGTCAGCTCGCGAAGTACCGGGAGCAGTTCGACTGGCTGGAAGAGCTGGCCCTGCCTCCGGACAGCTCCCGTGAGTTCGTCCGCGATGTCGCCCGTCAACTGTGAGGATGGATCCGATGCCCGACATCACCTGGGAAGCGCCCTTCTGCGGCGAGGGCAACTCCTGCTTCCGACTCGGCACCGACGCCGAGGGCAACGCCTACATAGCCGTCAACGGACAGGAGGAGCACTACCTCACCGACACCGCCGACGCGCTCCGCGCCCTCATCAGCGAGATCAAGGCCGGCAAGGCCGACCACCTGCTGTAGGCCCCGGAATCCCAAGGCACGGCGGAGTCCGAGCAGGTGCGGCGGGGCTTCACCCGCGACGGCCAGGGCTGTCACGACCCCGGGTCGCCGCCGTACGCCCGCGCCGTTCGGACCGCCCGGGAGAGCTCGGGGCGATCCGGGGCCCTGTCCTCGCCCGGCGGGTTCCGCTCGTCGTCCGGTCGTACGTGGGTGAGCTTGGCGGGATTGGTGACGATGTAGACGTCGGAAACCTGGTCGCCGTCAGGGGTGAGATCCATGACCATCACGGCATACGGGGAGTCCCCCGCGAACAGCACCGCCGCGTCGTCGCCGTTGACTCGGCGGTAGCGGATGTCCATGTCCTCGGTGCGTCGGGTGGC
>NZ_SMKC01000558.1 GCF_004348315.1 Streptomyces sp. 8K308
GTACCGCCGCGCGGAGGGCGGGGAGGGGTGGCGGCGCGAGCTGCTGTGGCCGTGAGGCGATTCCCGGCCCTTGGGGGGCTTAGCCCAGGACGCGCACCGGTTCGCCGACCAGGTAGGCGGTGATGTCGTCGACGGCCTCGCGGAAGAAGGTGCGGTAGTTGCCTTCGGTGACATAGCCGAGGTGGGGGGTGGCGAGGAGCCGGGGCAGGGTGCGGAACTCGTCGTCCGCGGGGAGGGGTTCGGCGTCGAAGACGTCGACGGCGGCGCCGGCGAACCAGCCCTCGCGCAGGGCGGTGGCGAGCGCGCGCTGGTCGACGAGGGCGGCGCGTGAGGTGTTGATCAGGTAGGCGGTGGGCCGCAGCAGGCGCAGCTCGGGCTCGCCGATGACGCTTCGGGTACGGTCGCTGAGGACCAGGTGGAGCGAGACGAAGTCGCTGGTCTCCAGGAGCTCGGCGAGCGTGGCGAGCCGGGTGGCGCCGCCGGTGGCGGCGCGTTCGTCGGTGAGGTTGGGGCTCCAGGCCACCACGTCCATGCCGAACGCGGCGCCGACGCGGGCCACTCGGGAGCCGATCTTGCCGAGGCCGACGAGGCCGAGCCGGCGGCCGTGCAGGTCGGCGCCGACCGTGGACTGCCAGGGCCCGCCCTCGCGGATGGCGGCGCTCTCGCGCGGCACCTCGCGGGCCAGGCCGAGGAGCAGCGCCCAGGTGAGTTCGACGGGCGGCTCGGGGCGGCTGAGCGTGCCGGAGACGGTGACGCCGTGCCGCCTGGCGGCCGCCAGGTCGACGGAGGCGTTGCGCATGCCGGTGGTGACGAGCAGCCGCAGGGCCGGCAGGCGGTCGAACAACTCGGCGGGGAAGGGCGTGCGTTCGCGCATGATCACGACGATCTCGCAGTCGCCGATCGCCTCGACGAGGCGATCGCGGTCGGCGATGTGCTCGCGGACGACGGTGACGTCGAGGGCGTCGGCGAGCGGCGACCAGTCGGCGAGGGAGAGGGCCACGCCCTGGTAGTCGTCGAGCACGGCGCAACGCAGCTTCGTAGCCATGGTCAGGCACGATAGCCCGTGGACGGGCGGGGGTACCATGCGGCGCCGGTGAGCCGGCCCCCGGGAGAAGACACAGCCGCCGAAGGAACCGCGATGAACTCCGCAATGCCGCCCGCCGTTCTCGACCTGCTGAGGTGTCCCGTCTGCGGGGGTCGGCTCGACGTCGGCGCGGAGGCCGGGCGCGCGCTGCGATGCGCGGCCGGGCACTCGTTCGACGTCGCGCGGCAGGGATACGTGAACCTGCTGACGGGCGCCGGGTCCGCCGTGGCGCGGAACGTGGACAGCGCGGAGATGGTGCGGGCCAGGGTCGACTTCCTGGGGACGGGGCACTACGCGCGGGTCGCGGAGGCGGTGGCGGCGGCGTGTCCCTCGTCGGCCGGTGCGGTGGTGGACGCCGGGGCCGGCACCGGGTACTACCTGGCGGCTGTGCTCGACGACCGACCGGAGGCGGTTGGGCTCGGGCTCGACCTGTCGAAGTTCGCGTTGCGGCACGCCGCCAGGGCGCACGAGCGGGCGGGCGCGGCGGTGTGCGACGTGTGGCGGTCGCTGCCGGTCGTCGACGACGCGGCGGACGTGGTGCTGAACGTCTTCGCGCCGCGCAACGGGCCTGAGTTCAGGCGCGTGCTGCGTCCGGGGGGCGCGTTGCTGGTCGTTACGCCGACCGATCGCCATCTGGCGGAGCTGCGTGGCCCGTTGGGGCTGCTGTCGGTGGACGCGGCGAAGGAGGAGCGGCTGCGGCGGTCGCTGGCCGGGGACTTCGGGGAGGCGGAGTCCTCGGAGGTCGTCGAGTACCGGGTGGGTCTCTCGGCGGCTGAGGCGGAGGCGCTGGCGTCGATGGGACCCGCGGCGCGGCATGTCGGGGCCGACGAGCTGCGGCGGCGGGTGGCGGCACTGCGGGAACCGGCGCGGGTCACGGTCTCGGTGCGGGTGGCCGTTTTCCGGCGGTGGTGAGCCGCCCACTCGGCCGCCCGTTCAGCCGTCCACGTGGCCCAGGGAGCGGTGCGGGGCGACGCGGTCGCGGGTGAGGCGCTTGATCTGGGTGGGGTCGGGGAAGCCCTGCGTCTTCCGGTCCCAGACGACCTCCTCGTTGACGCGGACCGTGAAGACCCCGCCGGTGCCGGGGACGAGGGCGACCTGGGCGAGTTCGGCCTCGAAGGTGCTCAGCAGTTCCTGGGCGAGCCAGGCCGCGCGGGGGAGCCAGCGGCAGCGGGTGCAGTACTCGATCGAGAGCGTGTGGCGGGTCGGGGGCGTCACCGTGGGCCGACCTCTCCTTCCTTCGGGG
>NZ_SMKC01000559.1 GCF_004348315.1 Streptomyces sp. 8K308
AGCCGAAACCCCCCGGCCGCGGCGCCCTCCGCCCCCTGCACATTCATGGCGACCAGCCTAAGCGCCGGGTCGGCGCTGGTTCAGGCCCCGGGAGGCGTCCGCACACCACCAAGGAAGACTGGAGCTGATGTCAAGCGACGGCGCAGGCCGCACCTGGTAGCCACTCCTCTCCGCAAGAAGGGGGTGGTCACCGTCCCGCAGGACATAAGAGAGCGGTTGGATCTCCAGGAGGGCGATCAGCTGGTCGTGGCGGTTGAGGACGGCCGGATCGTGCTGACACCCGCCTCGATCGTTCCGGACGACCAGGCCTGGTTCTGGAGCCCGGAGTGGCAGGCCAGGGAGCGAGAGGTCGACGAGTCGCTGGCGGCGGGCGAGCGCGGCGAGGTCCACGAGGACGGCGAGGCCTTGCTCCGGGCCCTGGCGGATCAAGCCGGTCTCGACGTGGAGGAGATCAGGCGGCGTGCCGACGTATGAGACGCTGAGCCACTTCCTGCGGGACTGGAAGGGACTGACGGCCGCCCAACAGGCTGCTTTCCTCCTGGCCGGCACGCAGTTCGTGACCGACCTCAAGGCGGGTGGCCCACCGCGCCGGTCGCTGCGCGTCAAGAAGATGCAGGGCTACGACGTCTGGGAGCTCACCTGGGCCGCGGATGGTCGGGCCACCTTCCACTACGGGAGTCCGGTGGCCGAGGGCGAGCCGCACCTCGTCCGGCGGCGCATCGGCACCCACGCCATCTTCACTCGACCATGAGGTGGTTGATCATTGCCATCGCCTGGAGGGCGGAAGGGCTGGCATAGTGTGCGGTGTCGGTTAGGCGGTTCGCCATCGAGCGATCCCGTCTGACTCACATTCCCCCGTGGTGTAATTGGCAGCACATGAGGTTTTGGTCCTTAGTGTCCAGGTTCGAGTCCTGGCGGGGGAGCCCACTTCTTTCGGTCGGCCCTGGTCCCGCTCAGCGCCGCTGGTTCAACTCCCGCAGGCAGAGCTGCTCGTCGGCCCGCAGTTGCAGCACCACCTGGTCGTAGGGGCCGCGTTCCAGGGTGAACTCGTGGGTCAGGCGCTGGATCTCAGGGAGTGCCCTGGCGTACTGGCCGGTGTCGAGCAGCGTCGAGGCGTACTGCTTGCGCAGGCTGCGCACGATGGTCGAGCTCTCGCCGTAGCGGACGGCCGCGAGGGGCAGGGTGTGGCTGAGGAGTTCGGCGACCTGGTGGTAGCGGCCGAGGGCCAGCAGGCGCTTGACCTCGTCGAGGGCCGTGCCGAGGTCGGGTTCCGCGGGGCGGCTCGGCGGCCAGGGGGCCATCGGGTGCCAGAAGGGGCGGGTCGGGTCCATCGGGATGGCCGGCGGCGCCGAGGGTCCCGGCTGGGGCAGCAGCGGCGCGAGGACCGTGAAGACGTGGCCGGTGTCGGCGGGCCTGGCGGCCGGGTCCTTGGCGAGCAGTTGGTGGATGAGGGCGGCGAGCCGCGGCGGCGCCTCGGGCCGTAGCCGCTGCACCGGGATCGGTTCCTCGTGCAGCTTCTTGTAGAGCAGCCCGGCGGCGTTGGGCGCGGTGAACGGGGCCTGGCCGGTGAGGAGTTCGTAGCCGATGGCGCCCAGCGCGTAGAGGTCGGCGGCCGGGCCGACCGGCGGGTCGCCGACGGCCTGTTCCGGGGCCATGTAGACGGGGGTGCCGACCATGGCGCCGGTGCGGGTGAGGCGGGTGTCCTCGCCGTCGCCGCGCACGGCCGCGACGCCGAGGTCGAGGACGGTGGCGCGGCCGTCGGGGCGGATCATGATGTTGCTCGGCTTGAGGTCGCGGTGGACGATCGCGACCGCGTGCACGGCGGCGAGCGCCGAGCAGAGCTGGGCGAGCACGGCGACGGCCCAGGGCCAGGGGTAGGGGTCGTGCTCCGCGAGGTGGTCGGCCAGGTCGGAGCCCTCGATGAGCTGCATGATGAGGAACAGCTCCTCGCCGTCCCGGCCGGCGTCGTGGATGGCGACGAGCCCCGGGTGGTCGACGCGGGCGGTGGCCCGGCACTCGCGCAAAAAGCGGCGGCGCAGTTCGTCGGGGTCGGTCGTGCCGGAGAGGGAGGCGAGGCGGTCGGCGTGCAGCAGCTTGACGGCGACCCGGCGGCCGCCGAGGGCGATGTCGCGTCCTGACCAGACCTCGCCCATGCCGCCCTTGCCCAGGGGTTCAGTGAGTTCGTAGCGCCCGGCGAGGAGTCGGCCGCCGGTCATGGACGGTCCCGGCGGGGGTCGTCCTGGGCGCGGCGCAGGTACTCGCCGAGCTCGTCGAGCTCGGAGGCGACCTGGCGCATCCGGGGCGAGGTCCTGGGTTCGAC
>NZ_SMKC01000055.1 GCF_004348315.1 Streptomyces sp. 8K308
GGGACAAGGCCGTCAGGTGAGGCCTGCCGTGGCGCACGCCTCCGCGTAGTCGGCGGTGCAGATGTCCTCCACCGTGTAGAACTCGTCCGCGATCACCGTGTCTGCGATGTTGTCGACGGTCACGGCGACCGGCGTGAGCAGGCGGGCCGGGATGTCCTGGTCGGTGGCGCTGTCCACCGTCTCGGGCGCCAGGTCGTTGAGCGCGTCGCCCCGCAGCAGGCGGATCGCCATCTCCGCGGCGGTCTCGGCCTCCTCCCGCAGCGCCTTGTAGATGGTGAAGGTCTGTTCGCCGGCCACGATCCGCTGGAGCGCGGCGAGTTCCGCGTCCTGACCGCCGACCGGGACGTCGGTGATGCCGGCCGAGTTGAGGGCCGTGATCACGCCGGCCGCCATGCCGTCGTTGGCGACGTAGACGCCGTCGAAGCCGTCGTCGCCGAGCGACTCGATGGCCGCGTTCATCTCCTCGTTGGCGACGGCCGAGTCCCAGCCCGCGACGTCCTGTTCGAAGACGACCTCGACGGTCTCGTGGAGCACCCAGTGCGCGCCCTCCTTGAACATCGCCGCGTTGGGGTCGGTGGGCGAGCCGTTGATCATCACCACCCGGGCGCCCTCGGCCTCGTCGCCGAGGGAGGAGAGCAGGGTCTCGCCCTGGAGTTCGCCGACGCGCACGTTGTCGTAGGAGACATAGGCGTCGATCGGGCCCTCGGCGAGCCGGTCGTAGGCGACGACGGCGACGCCCTCGGCGGCGGCCTGTTCCACCCAGGAGCCGGTGGCCGAGGCGTCGACCGGGTCGAGGATGATCACGTCGACGCCGGCGGTCAGCATCGCGTCGAACTGCTGGCCCTGCGTGTTGGTGTCCTCGCCGGCGTTGGCGTACTGGACGTCGCAGTCGCCGCACAGCTCCTGGATCCTGGCCTCGATGAAGGGCCGGTCGAAGGACTCATAGCGGGTGGTGGCGTCCTCGGGCAGGAGCAGGCCGATCGTGCCGCCGCCCTCGTTGGGTTCGCCGCCGTTCGTGTCGTCGTCGTCTCCCCCACCGGCCTCGCCGCAGGCGGCGAGTGCGGCGGCCAGGGCGAGGGTCGTGGCTCCGACGGCGGCATTTCGCAGTAACTGACGCATGGTTGGCTTCGCCTTCCGATAGGGCGGCAACTCCGCGGCCTCGGTCGGCAGAGAGCTAACTCCGGGGTAAACGTGCCGTCAATACTTGAAACATGCGTCAACCGAACCGAGACTTTTCATGACTCGCGTCTCGCCCGTTTAGCCGAGCAATTCAAGGGAACAACGCGAGCTCTTGATCGTCATCTCGCCCGTTCGGTCAATTCGCGGCCGGCCGCCGCCCGTTTCTTGTCCGCTTTCAGACGGCCGGGCCGAGCAGCATTCCGTCGCCCATTTCGCGCAGCACGAGCGCGAGCGCGCCGAGCACCTCGGCGCGGCCGCCGAGCGCGCCCGGCACCAGGGTGAGTTGGCGGGCGGCGCTGGGGATCGCGTAACGGCCGACGGAGTCGCGGATCGGGCCGAGGGCGATCTCGCCGGCCTCGGCCAGGTCGCCGCCGAGCACGACGCGGCTCGGGTTGAGCAGGTTGCACAGTTGGGCGACGCCGGTGCCGATGTGCCGGCCGACGTCGGCGATGACGCGGCGGCAGCCGGGGTCGCCCTCGCGGGCCAGCTGGACGACCCGGTGCATGGTGAGGTCGGTGCCGTGGCTTGAGTGGAGCAGCGGCAGCACGTGCCGGGCCGAGGTGAAGGTCTCCAGGCAGCCGCGGTTGCCGCAGCGGCAGACCGGGCCCGACTCGTCGAGCGTGATGTGGCCTATCTCGCCGGCGGTGCCGCCCGGGCCGCGGTAGATCTGGCCGCCGATGACCAGGCCGGCGCCGACGCCGCTCGCCACCTTGATGTAGGCGAGGTCGCCGGCGCCGCGGCCGCTCCCCCACACGTACTCGCCGAGCGCGCCGAGGTTGGCGTCGTTGTCCACGTGGACCCGGACGCCGGTGCGCGCCTCGAGCTCCTCGCGCGGGTTGGTGCCGCGCCAGCCGGGGAGGATCGCGGTGGAGCCGAGGGCCCCGGTGGCGACGTCGATGGGGCCCGGCACGCCGAGCCCGATGCCGATGATCTTGGCGCGGTCGACGCCGGCCATGGTGAGCAGCCGGCCGACCAGCTTCTCCGCGCGGTCGAAGCCCTGGTCGGCCGAGGAGTCGACGTCGAAGGGTTCGGCCTCCTCGGCGAGGACCTGGTGGGCCAGGTTGCCGACGGCGACACGGAGGTGGGAGTGGCCGAAGTCGACGCCAACGACGATGCCGGCGTCGGTGGAGAGCGAGACGCTGCGGGCCCGCCGGCCGCTGGCCGAGGTGGTGCGCACCTCGACGGTGCCCAGGCCCTTCAACTCCCGAACGATGTTGGAGACGGTGGCGGCGGACAGGCCCGTGGTTCTCGCGATGTCGGCCTGGGTGAGCGAACCGGCCGCGCGCACGGCGCGGACGACGCGTTCCAGATTGGCCCGGTGCAGCGAGGACTGCGACCCCGGAGTCTCCACGGCTCACTCCACTTCCGGTCTCCCGGGCGGGCACGACCGCGGGCCCGCCGGCCCGCTCCGGCAGCGCGGCCGCGCCCACTATATGAACTCGAGGCCGGGCTTGGGGGAACAGCGGGGAAACCGCTTGCCAGGCCCGGCGGTCCCGGCTACCGCAGTGCGCCGGCCGTGAGTCCCGACTGCACCTGGCGTTGGAAGGTGACGTAGACGACGAGGACCGGCAGCATCGACATGGTGACGCCGGCGTAGAGCGCGCCCCAGTCGCCCTCGTAGCCCTGCTGGACCATCAGCGCGGCCAGGCCCTGGGGCAACACCGCGTCGTTCGGGTCGCCGACGTTGAGCACCCGTGGGAGCACGAACTGGTTCCACTGGCCGAGGAAGTTGAAGATCCCGATGCTGACGAGTCCCGGCCTGGCCATCGGCATCATGATCTGGAAGAAGGTCCTGGTGTGCGAGGCCCCGTCCAGGGCGGCGGCCTCCTGGACGCCGCCCGGGAGGCTGCGGAAGAAGGAGGCCAGGAAGAAGACGGTGAACGGGAGCGAGTAGGCGATGTAGACGATGATCAGGCCCTGCCTGGTGTTCAGCAGGCCGAAGTTGTTGAGCACGAAGAACAGCGGCACCAGGGCGAGGAAGACGGGGAACATCAGCCCGCCGGTGAAGAGCAGGTAGAGCGCCCGGTTGCCGCGGAAGCTGTAGCGGGCGATCACGTAGGCGGCCATGGAGCCGAGCAGCATCGTGCCGGTCAGCGAACCGGACAGGATGATCAGCGAGTTGACGGCGTACCGGCCGATGTCGGCGTTGGTCCAGGCGTTGCTGAAGTTCTCCCAGCGCAGCTCGGTGGGCAGCCCGAAGGGGTCGGCGACGACGTCGGCGTGCGGGCGGAAGCTGGAGATCACCACCCAGATCACCGGGCCGGCGGCCATCAGCGCCCAGAGGACGAGGAACGACTGGGAGAAGACGTTGAGGACCCCGCCCTTGCCCTCGCGGCGAGCGGGTCCGGCGCCTGCCGCGGGGCCGGTCTCGGGGGCGGCCGGGCTGTCCTGGCGCGGGTCGGTGCTGGTGACGCTCACGGTTCTGGTTCTCCTTTCGCAGTCGATCGACGGCATGGCGCGGCTCTCCCGGCGGAGCGCTCAGAGCTCGATCCGTTCGCGCCGGCCAACCAGCATCATCACCAGCGCGAAGACCAGGGTGACGAGGAACAGGGCGACGCCGATGGCGGTGGCGTAGCCGGCCTGGGCGTCGCGAAAGGCCTTCTCGAAGAGGTAGCTGGGCAGCACGTCCATGCCGTGTTCCGGGACCATGACGTCCACCAAGGCGAAGGAGTCGAGGGCCTGGATGCCCATGTAGATCCAGCCGGTGCGGACGGTGTCCCAGGTGAGCGGCAGGGTGATCCGGAAGAAGGTCACCGAGCGGCCGGCGCCGTCGAGCAGCGCGGCCTCGTAGATCTCGCCAGGTACCGAGCTCATGGCCGCGGAGAACAGCACCACGTAGAAACCGACGAACGCCCAGCAGAGCACAGCGAGTACGCACCAGACGGCGATGTCGCCGCCCATCCAGTCCTCCCGCTCCCAGGAGTCGAGGCCGACGGCGCCCAGGCCCTCGTTGAGGAGTCCGGTGGGGCTGTAGATACGGGCCCAGATGATGGCGATCACCGCGATGGAGAGCACCTGCGGGAAGAAGTAGACGATCTTGTAGAACCGCGCGCCGGCGACCCCGCCGGTGGCTCCGGCGCGCCGGCCGCCGACGTTGAGCATGTAGGCGAGGAAGAGCCCGAGCGAGAGCGTGACCAGTGGCGCGAGAACGAGCAGCAGCAGGCTGTTGACCAGCGACTCCCAGAACTTGTCGTCCTCCAGCATGCGTTGGTAGTTGTCGAGACCGGTGAAGGTGTAGGTGGCGCTGTAGCCGGTCCAGTCCGTGAGCGAGTAGAAGAATGCCTGGAGGAACGGCGAGACCACGAAGATCGCGTAGACCAGCAGTGGCAAGGCCAGGAACCAGGCGATGAACCGGCGTTGGTCGAGCTTCCGGTAGCGGCGGTCGCGCCGCACCCGGTCGGGCGTGAACCGGGGCGGCACGAGGAACGCCACCGTGAACAGCAGTCGGTCGCGGGGGGTCAGGCGTTCCTGGCCCCGCGGGGTGTCCTTCATACCGCCCCCTGGTCCGGGTCAGGCGTGCTGGAACTTCTGGATGGAGTCGTCCTGGGCCGTGGCGTCGGCCGCCCGCTGACAGCGGGTGATGGCTTCCTCCGGCTCGATCTCGCCGGCCATCATGGCCGCGACGGCGCCGCCGATCTCCTCGTTGTTGAGCTGCCGGTACCAGTCGGGCAGCCGGGAGCTGACGAGGTTGTCGCCGGCGGCCTCGAGGATCTCGGAGGCGCTGGTGAGGCCGGGCGGCAGCGTCAGTCCCTCGGTGGCGCCGCGCACGACGGTGAGCGAGGAGACCAGTTCGGTGAAGTTCCGCGCCGACTCGCGGCCGAGCATGATCCGCAGGAACTCGAGGCCGCCGGGGACGTTGTCGGCCGCCGCGGGCACGAAGAACGGCTCGCCAGGCGAGGCCCACAGGGTGCCGAACGGCAGGGCGTCGGAGGAGTCGAGGCCGGTGGGCGGGCCGACGGCCATGTCGAAGTCGTCGGGCGTGGTCGGCGCGGCCTCGTTCTCCACCCAGGAGCCGTTGGGGATGAACAGGGCGCGGCCCTGGGTCCACTCGGTCTGGGACTCCTCGTGGGTCATGCCGGGGCTGCCGCGCAGCACGTAACCGCGGGCCGTCAGCTCGTAGTAGGCCTCGAAGGCCTCGCGGACCGCGTCGTGGCGCCAGGCGTTGGGCTCCAGGTTGTCGAGGGCCTGGAGGACCTCGACGCCGCCGATCTTGCCGATGAACGGGTAGAGGGTGAAGTTGAAGTAGTAGGGATAGACGCCGGGGTAGGTCCAGCCGGCGATGCCCTCGCGCCTGGCGGCCTCGCAGACGGCCAGCATCTCGTCCCAGGTCTGGGGGTATTCGGCGCCGATCCGCTCGAGCGCGGTGCGCGAGTACCACTGGCCGTAGACGTGCAGCGCGTAGTTGAGGCGGTAGCAGGCCTCGCTGCCGAACTGGCCCATCTCGACGGTGCCGGGCATCAGGGTGTCCCGGACGGTGACGTTCGGGTCGTCGAGCGAGGGCGCGTCGAGCAGTTCGGTGAGGTCGTGCACCTGCTCGTTGCGGATCAGGGCGGCGATGTCCATCGCCTGGGCGCCGGAGTTGTCGATCACGTCCGGCGGGTCGCCCTGCACCATGCGGGGCTGGAGCAGGGACTGGATCTCCTGGGTCTTGGTGTGGTCGACGGAGCCGAACCGCTCCTGGTAGAGGGCCTCGGCGTCGATGGCGTACTGGTCGCCGAAGCCGCCGTCGAAGATGACGACCTCGAGGCCCGCTTCGGCGTTGACGCCGAACGGGTTGTCGGCCGAGGTCTCCCCACGCTCGGCGCCGTCGCCGTTGTCGCCGCTGCCGCCGCCACTCGCGCAGGAGGTCAGCGCGCCGACCGCGGGAACGGCGAGCAGGCCCGCGGCGGCGGAGCCTCTGATCAGGGCGCGGCGGTTGAGGTATGGACCGGAATGCATGTTCAAGTCCTCGCCTTCGAGACGGATCAGACGGTGGAGGCCGCCCGGATCCCGACAGGTATAGTCCACTTGGCTCGGGCTTGGAAGATCGCGTACCGCGATCGCGGGGAGGCTTTTCCGAGTTGAGATCTCCACGACACACGGCGCGGGCCGCCCTCCGGTGGAAAAGGAGGGCGGCCCGCGCGTTTGACGCCTCTTTCTGCGCCTTTCTGGCGACCGGTGTGCCTATGTCGCCGATCTTTCCCCTACCTGCGGATCAGCGAGCGCAGCACATACTGCATGATCCCGCCGTTGCGGTAGTAGTCGGCCTCGCCGGGGGTGTCGATCCGCACCACGGCGTCGAATTCCACGCCGGTGTCGGTGGTGACCTTCACGGTCTCCGGGATCCCGCCGTCGTTGAGCGCGGTGACCCCGCTGATGGCGAACGTCTCCTCGCCGGTCAGGCCGAGCGAGTCGGCGCTCTGCCCGGCGGGGAACTGCAGCGGCAGCACGCCCATGCCGATCAGGTTGGAGCGGTGGATGCGCTCGTAGGACTCGGCGATCACGGCGCGCACGCCGAGCAGCGCGGTGCCCTTGGCCGCCCAGTCGCGGGAGGAGCCGGAGCCGTACTCCTTGCCGGCGAGCACCACGAGCGGCACGCCGGCGGCCTCGTAGTTGCGGGAGGCGTCGTAGATGAAGGAGACGGGCGCCCCTCCCTCTTCGCCGGCCCGGGTGAAGTCGCGGGTGTAGCCGCCCTCGGTGCCGGGCGCGATCTGGTTGCGCAGCCGGATGTTGGCGAAGGTGCCGCGGATCATCACCTCGTGGTTGCCGCGCCGCGAACCGTAGGAGTTGAAGTCGCGGCGGGCGACGCCGTGCTCGGTGAGGTACCTGCCGGCCGGGGTGTCGGCCTTGATGGCGCCGGCGGGCGAGATGTGGTCGGTGGTGACCGAGTCGCCCAGCTTGGCGAGCACCCGGGCGCCGCTGATGTCGGCGACCGGCTCCGGGTCCATGGTCATGCCCTCGAAGTACGGGGGCTTGCGGACGTAGGTCGACTCGGCGTCCCACTCGAAGGTGGAGCCGGTCGGGATCGACAGCGCGTTCCACTGGGCGTCGCCGGCGAAGACGTCGGAGTAGCTCTGGCCGAACATCTCCTGGCCGATGGCGGAGGCCACGACCTGCTCGATCTCCTGCTCGGAGGGCCAGATGTCGCTGAGGTAGACCGGCTTGCCGTCGGGGTCGAGACCCAGCGGCTCGGTGGTGATGTCGATCTTCATCGAGCCGGCGATGGCGTAGGCGACGACCAGCGGCGGGGACGCCAGGTAGTTCATCTTGACGTCGGGGTTGATCCGGCCCTCGAAGTTGCGGTTGCCGGAGAGCACCGAGACCACGGCCAGGTCGTTGTCGTTGACGGCCTGGGAGATCTCCTCGGGCAGCGGGCCCGAGTTGCCGATGCAGGTGGTGCAGCCGTAGCCGACGAGGTTGAAGCCGAGCTTGTCCAGGTAGGGGGTGAGGCCGGCGCGGTCGTAGTAGTCCATGACGACCTTGGAGCCGGGCGCCAGGGTGGTCTTGACCCAGGGCTTGCGGGTCAGGCCGCGCTCGACCGCCTTCTTGGCCAGCAGCGCCGCGCCCACCATGACGGAGGGGTTGGAGGTGTTGGTGCAGGAGGTGATGGCGGCGACGGTGACGGCGCCGTGGTCGAGCTCGAAGGTGGTGCCGTCGGCCGCGGTGACGGTGACGGGCCTGCTGGGCGCGCTGTTGCTGATGGCCGGCGCGTCGGAGGCGGGGAACGACTCCTTGCCGGCCTCGTCGACGTCGGTGGCGGGCACGTAGCTGCGCACGTCCTCGCTGAACCTGACCTTGGCGTCGGAGAGCGCGATGCGGTCCTGGGGGCGCTTCGGTCCCGCGATGGAGGGCACCACGGTGGCGAGGTCGAGCTCCAGGTACTCGGAGAACTCGGGCTCGGTCGCCGGGGCGAGCCAGAGGCCCTGCTCCTTGGCGTACGCCTCGACGAGCGCGAGCTGCTGGGGGTCGCGGCCGGTCAGCTTCAGGTAGCTGATGGTCTCCGCGTCGATCGGAAAGATGGCGGCCGTGGAGCCGAACTCCGGCGACATGTTGCCGATGGTGGCGCGGTTGGCCAGCGGGATCGCGGCCACGCCCTCGCCGTAGAACTCGACGAACTTGCCGACGACGCCGTGCTTGCGCAGCATCTCGGTGATGGTGAGCACCAGGTCGGTGGCGGTGGTGCCGGTGGGCAGCTCGCCGGTGAGCTTAAAGCCGACGACGCGCGGGATCAGCATGGAGACCGGCTGACCGAGCATGGCGGCCTCGGCCTCGATGCCGCCGACGCCCCAGCCGAGCACGCCGAGGCCGTTGACCATGGTGGTGTGCGAGTCGGTGCCGACGAGGGTGTCGGGGTAGGCCTGGCCGCCTCGGACCATGACGGTGCGGGCCAGGTGCTCGATGTTGACCTGGTGGACGATGCCGGTGCCCGGCGGGACGACCTTGAACTCGTCGAAGGCGGTCTGGCCCCAGCGCAGGAACTGGTAGCGCTCGCGGTTGCGGCCGTACTCGAGCTCGACGTTCTGCTGGAAGGCGTTGGGAGTGCCGAACTTGTCGGCGATGACGGAGTGATCGATGACCAGCTCGGCGGGGGCGAGCGGGTTGATGCGTGCCGGGTCGCCGCCCAGGTCACGCACGGCCTCGCGCATGGTGGCGAGGTCGACCACGCAGGGCACGCCGGTGAAGTCCTGCATGATCACGCGGGCGGGCGTGAACTGGATCTCCTGGCTGGGCTGCGCCGAGGCGTCCCACTCGCCGAGTGCGCGGATGTGGTCCGCGGTGATGTTGGCCCCGTCCTCGGTGCGGAGCAGGTTCTCGAGCAGCACCTTGAGGCTGTACGGCAGCCGGGCCGAGCCCGCCACCTTGTCCAGCCGGAAGATCTCGTACGACTCGTCGCCGACCCGCAACGTATCGCGGGCGTCGAAGCTGTTCGCCGACACGACTGTCTCCTTCAACACAGGTATTCGCGCGTTCTGCCGCAATGCTGCCGTTCGCGTCCCGACGAGGCTCGATAAGGTGACCCTAAGTAAGCCGCCGAGCGGGCGGTCGACACGTACTGCGCCGTGACCAGATATCTCGATGTCGAGATAACTCTAGTACATCAGCGCGCGAAGGGCGCGGCAGGCGCCGGTGCGGCGGCCAGACCTGCCCGAACGAGGGCCAGGAACTCCTCGTCGGTCAGGCCGAGCTCGCGGGCCTCGGCGATCGCCGCGTGGATCCGCTCGGAGAGCCGGGCGGCCCCCGGCGCCGTGGTGACCACCGCGCCCCGGCCGCGGCGCAGCTCGATCAGCCCCTCGTCCCGCAGCCGCTGGTAACCGCGTAGCACCGTGTGGATGTTGACGCCGAGTGAGGCGGCGACCTCGCGGGCCGGCGGCAGCCGCTCGCCGGGGGACGCCGTGCCGTCGGCGACGGCGCGACGCACGCAGGCCGCTATCTGCTCGCCCAGCGGCACGGGCGAGCCGGGCACCACCCGGAACAGCATCTCAGCCGCGCTCCCCGTTCCGACGCTCGATGAGCCCGTTGAGCAGCGCGGCGGCGGTGGCCGAGTCGTCGACGGTGACGACGTACTCGCGCCCGGCCTTCGTTCGAACCGCGAGCGCCTCGCCGGAGCGCAGCACCAGGCCGCGCCGCCCCGGGCGCATCCGGTAGCCCCAGCCGCCGAAGTCCCCCAGGGCGCTGACCTGGACGCTGCGGGCGTCGGCGATGCGGCCGAGCGACACGCCGAGCCGGGGCCTCGGCAGCAGCGTCGAGACGACCACCAGGCCGCGGCGGTCGACGGTGACCCGCAGGCTGGCGAAGGCGGCGCAGCCCAGGCCGAGCAGCAGCGCCGGCAGCCCCAGCGACCACGGACCGAAGACCCCGGCCACCACCCCGCTCACCCCGACCAGGGCGGCCGCGAGCAGCGCCCAACGGGAGGAGATCGCGCGGCTCCAGGCCGCGGACTCCCCCTCGGCGAGGGACAGCGCGGGCGCCGCCGGCTCGGGGGCGCGGCCCTGGCCCGCCCCGACCAGCCACCAGGCGAGCGCCCCGACCGCCACGCCGGCCGCGAACAGCAGTGGAACGTGCCACAGCGGCAGCCGCACGTCCGCCGGGGCCGCCGCGTCCGTGTTGGCCAGCACCGTCCAGATCAGTGGATATCCGATGGTGGCGGCGGTGCCGGCGCCGATGGCCAGCGTGAGCCGCCGCCCCGCCCCGTCGCCGCGGTCGGGGGCCAGGGCCAGCAGGGTGAAGAGCAGCGCGAGGCCGAGCAGGATGCCGGTGCCACCCCACAGCGCCACGGCCCGGTCCATGAAGCCGTCGGCCTCGCCGCCCCCGCCGAAGTGGGTGGCGAGGCGATCGGGCAGCCGGTCGTAACGCGCCAGGAAGATCCCGAGGTAGCCGGCGGTCGCGATGCCGAACGGCACGGCGACCGAGGCGACTCGGCGTGCGGTGGTCATGAGACGTCCCTCCCCTTGGGTCCGCGAGTTGTTCGCATTGCATGCGAACAAGTGGAGCTTACCCGTTCGAACGCCGACTCACTCGAACGGCCCACCCTGGCGAGCGGCATCTCATATGTGAGATACGCTCATGCGTATGATCGACGACTACCTCGCCCGGATCGGACAGCTCATCCGGGACGCACGTCAGCATCGTGGCTGGACACAACTCCAGCTCGCGGAGGCGCTCGGTACCAGCCAGAGCGCGGTCAACCGCATCGAGCGCGGGAACCAGAACATCAGTCTTGAGATGATCGCCCGCATCGGTGAGGCGCTGGACAGCGAGATCGTCTCGCTCGGTTACTCGGGCCCGATGCATCTGCGGGTGGTCGGCGGTCGCCGGTTGAGCGGCGCCATCGACGTCAAGACAAGCAAGAACGCGTGCGTCGCGCTGCTCTGCGGCAGCCTGCTCAACTCGGGCCGCACCGTGCTGCGCCGGGTGGCCAGGATCGAGGAGGTCTTCCGGATCCTGGAGGTGCTCAACTCCATCGGGGTGCGCACCCGTTGGATCAACGAGGGCGCCGACCTGGAGATCGTGCCCCCGGCCGAGCTCGACCTCGACGCCATCGACAAGGAGGCCGCGCTCCGCACCCGCAGCATCATCATGTTCCTCGGTCCGCTGCTGCACCGCATGGACCGCTTCAAGATCCCCTACGCGGGCGGCTGCGACCTCGGCACCCGCACCGTCGAGCCGCACATGATGGCGCTGCGCCGGTTCGGCCTCGAGGTCACCGCGACCGAGGGCATGTACCACGCCACGGTCACCCCGGGCGTCGCGCCCGAGCGGCCCATCGTGCTGACCGAGCGCGGCGACACCGTCACGGAGAACGCGCTGCTGGCCGCCGCCCGGCACGACGGCGTCACCGTCATCCGCAACGCCTCGTCCAACTACATGGTCCAGGACCTGTGCTTCTTCCTGGAGCAGTTGGGGGTGCGGATCGAGGGCGTGGGCACCACCACGCTCACCGTGCACGGCGTCGCGGAGATCGACCGGGACGTGGACTACGCGCCGTCCGAGGACCCGGTCGAGGCGATGAGCCTGATCGCGGCGGCCGTCGTCACCGAGTCCCAGCTGACGATCCGTCGGGTGCCGCTCGAGTTCCTTGAGATCGAGCTCGCGGTGCTCGAGGGCATGGGCCTGGACCACGACCTCGGCGCCGAGTACAAGGCGGACAACGGCCGCACCCGGCTGGCCGACCTGACCGTGCGGCCCTCCAAGCTGGAGGCGCCCATCGACAAGATCCACCCGATGCCGTTCCCCGGCCTCAACATCGACAACGCGCCGTTCTTCGCCGCGATCGCCGCCACGGCGCACGGCTCGACGCTGATCCACGACTGGGTCTACGACAACCGCGCCATCTACCTCACCGACCTCAACCGGCTCGGCGGCCGGCTCCAGTTGCTCGACCCGCACCGGGTGCTGGTGGAGGGCCCGACCCGGTGGCGGGCGGCCGAGATGATGTGCCCGCCGGCGCTGCGGCCCGCCGTGGTGGTGCTGCTGGCGATGATGGCCGCCGAGGGCACCTCGGTGCTGCGCAACGTCTATGTGATCAACCGCGGTTACGAGGACCTGGCCGAGCGGCTGAACTCGGTGGGCGCGCAGATCGAGACCTTCCGCGACATCTGACAGAGCCCGTTCGACGCACCCACCCCGGCCTGCGGAGACGCGGGACCGGTGGGGGTGCGCCGCCGTCTGTGGGAGTGCTCCGGGAGTTTCCGCCGCACCCGGGTCGCTCCGGTCACGGCCGAAGACCGCATCGATGGCGGCCGCTCCCCGTGCCCCCGCGCGTGGCAGGAAGTGGGCATACACACGGAGCGTAAACCCCGGGTCGGCGTGACCGAGCCACTGGGCCAGAGACACGATCGACTCGCCGGCTTCCAGTTGCTCGGACGCGTAGAAGTGTCGCAGGGCGTGAAATCCGTGCTCGGAGGACGGTTCCCAGACGCGAGAACCGCCCCGGACGTTCTGCTCCAGAGGCGCGATCACACCGGACTCGGCCAGGGCGGGCTTCCAGACGTGCGAGTTGAGGTAGTTCCGGTTGATCGCCCGTCGCTCCCGGCCAGTCACCAGGAGTGCGTACGACCTGGGCCGCCGGCGCTTGGCCTCCACCGCCGTCTTGGGAGGACTGGGGTCCTCCCAAGGCAGTGAGCCTTTTCCAACCTCAGGCTGCGGAGCTCAGGTGAAGTGTGAGGATGGCTTTGACCAGGTCGGTGATGCGGGTGGTGCTGCATCGCAGCTTCCGTGGGTTGCGCCAGGACTTCAGGGTGGCGACGGCTTGTTCTCCCAGGGCTCGGATCTTGGGGTGGGAACGGTTGTGGGCCTGCTGGCCGGCTGACAGCGTCTCCCACCGTCCCCAGTAGGGCACGCGGAGGGTGCCGCCGGCACCTCGATATGCCTTGTCGGCCCAGCAGGGGATGTTCGCGCTGGTCAAGGCGTCGACGATCCCATGGGTGCGGGCGGCGCCGGATGTCGTGGACGGCTCCGGGCAGGGCTGGTGACGCCCACAGCAGCCGTCCATGGGGCACCTCCCGGCCGGAGGCTGGGGGAGGGTCGCCGAGGACCTGGACGTTCATGCCGTGCCGGTGGTGCTTGCCGGAATAGTACGGCCGGTCGGCGGCAATCCGGTCGATCGGCAGCAGTGTCCCGTCCAGGATCACGAATGCCTTGCCGGCCACCGAGCCGACCGCCGCAGTCACGTCCGGGGCAAGGGCCGCGAGGATCTCCACGGCCTCGGTGACGTACCGGTACGCCGTGGTGATGCCGATGCCGAAACCGGCTGCGAGCTGGGCGTAGGTGTGACCGCACCGCAGATGGGCCAGGACAAGGAGAGCCTGCCGGCCGACAGGAAGACGCCGCCACCGGGTCCCCCGTTCCAAGCACCGAGCAACCAGCAGCCCGGAGAGACGACGAAGAGCCGAACTGGACAGATCGATCCCCGATGGGTAGACAAGCACGTGAAGCTCCGGGCGGACAGGTTGATCTTGGTCGACAACCCATCTACCAGGAGCTTCGCCCATCTCTCCACCCAGCCCCCCACCTCAACACCGCAGGCCAAACCAGGTTGGAAAAGGCTCACGGTCCCAGGTGACACACCCAGCTCCTGGCCGATGTCCTTGAAAGACCAGTTCCGCCTCAACGTACTGCACAGCGGCCTCCCGTACGTGCTCGCCGATATCGGCGCCGGCATCGGCCCACACCACTGGTGGAACACCGAGACCCACCATGAGCTGAACTTCGCCCCCCGGCATCCGCCGGGCTCTGGCCTCCGTCTGTCTACTCCCGCCAGCCGGGGCCATCGCATTACGAGGGCCGGGCCCTTCTGAACCGCGCTTGTCAGGGGCACGGAGACAAGAGGGCCCGGACCACCAAAACTATCGGTTCACGCCCCCGACTCCCGCGAACCCTCCCGCTCCACCCCGGCACGATCAGATGTCACCTGATGATCCTGAGAAGGTCCACTTCGAACCGGAGTGTGGAATTTGGGGGGATGGCGGGAGGAAAGCCCAGGTCCCCGTACGCGTAGTCGGGCGTGCAGGTCAGGATTGCCTTTTCCCCGAGCGATAGCTGGGGGACGCCTTCGTCCCACCCCTTGATCACATTGCCGACGCCGATCTTCGTCTCGAACGGCGTCCCACGATCGTAGGAGGAATCAAACTTCCTGCCGTCCAAGAGCGTCCCGACGTAGTGAATCACCACCATGTCCCCTCGCTGGGGGAAGTTCTTGCCGTCTCCCGGAGACAGGCGTTCTATCGTGACACCCATACGTGCCGCCTTCCGCTAGATGCTCAGCGTCCAGCGTACTCGCCGAACGCGCCTGCCCGGCGAGGCGGTCACTGTGCTCTCGTACAGAGTCGGGGCTCGCCTGGGCACCGACACAGTCGGGACCAGGTCGCGGGTTTGCCCATGAACCGGAAGAACTCACCGAAAGGGTCGAGGAGCAGCACCTCACTCGACGTCGCTGTCTCCTTGCGGGTCACCCAAGGGAGTGACCAACCACATGTCAGTGAGAACAGGCACGGAGGCATATGAGGCAACGAGCCGCGCCGCCTGGATGCCTTGCGGGTGCCCGAGGGGTCGTCAGGCGTGTTGGCCGCCTTCCCGGCGGGTGGGAATGTCCGGAAAGGTCGCCGCCATCGGGGCCCAGGGTTTCCGCATTCCGTGAGGCGGATCATTGCCGCAGCTTTGTTCTCTTTCCCCCTCCACCCCTGGCGAAACTCCAGTTCTCGTCAGGGAACTCCGGGCAAGTCGAAATTCCGTCAAGCGGTGCGATCGGCGTTTTTAGGACTTTGCCTGCCGGCGGAGCCGCGAAATGCTTTCTACATAAGTACGATCCTCAGCTGTGACCGACACTCCGCGGGACAACTCCGCCACCCGTGCGCGCTGGCAGACGTGTCTCAGGCTCGCCCGTGAACTCCTCCTCGTCGGACCGGACGACGAGGACCTCAAGCTCAGCTATCTCCGCACCCTGATCGACACGGGCCGCCTCGGCCCCACCCACCACCCGCGCAAGAAGATCCTCATCATCGGCGCCGGCATCACCGGCCTCGTCGCCGGCCGATTGCTCAAGGACGCCGGCCACGACGTCACCATCCTCGAGGCCAACGCCAGCCGCGTCGGCGGACGCATCAAGACCTTCCGCACCACCAAGCACCACCAGCCCTTCGATGACCCCGCCCAGTACGCCGAGGCCGGCGCCATGCGGCTGCCCGACTTCCACCCGCTCGTCCTCGCCCTCGTCGACAAGCTCGGGCTCGGCCGCCGCCAGTTCTACAACGTGGATGTGGACCCTTCCACCCGCAGCGGCCCCGAAGTCCCCGTTCCCCCGGTGAGGTATACCTCCTTCACCGGCCAGACATGGACCTACGGCGACGACAACCCTGACTTCCGCGAACCCGACAAGCGTGGCAACTCCTGGATCCGCGCCAACCGCATCCAGGTGCGGCGGGCCGAATACACCACCTCTCCCGAACGGATCAACGAGGGCTTCCACCTCACCGACGACGAGGTCCGCGCCCCCGCCGTGAAGATGGTCGACGACGCGCTGGAGAGCGTGCGCGACTACTACTCCGATGTCGTCGACGGCAAGCGCGTCAACAAGCCGTTCGACGAGTGGGTCAAGGGCTGGGCCCGGGTGATCCGCGACTTCGACGGCTACTCGATGGGCGGTTTCCTGCGCGACTACGCCGGGCTCAGCGACGAGGCGATCGAGGCCGTCGGAACCCTCGAGAACATGTCCTCACGGCTGCACCTCTCCTTCTTCCACAGCTTCCTGAGCCGCAGCGACATCAACCCGACCGTCCGCTACTGGGAGATACCCGGCGGCAGCTGGCGCCTGCCGCACGCCCTCCACCAGGGACTGCGTGACGAGGTCCAGCTCGGCCACCGCATGATCCGCCTCGAATACCACGACCCCAGCCGCGACGCCGACCCCGAGGGCACCGGCGCCGTCGGACCCGACGGATGGGGCGTGGCCGTGCAGACCGTCGAAGAGAACGACCCGCAGGCCCAACCGCGCCTGTGGACCGCGGACCTGGCGATCGTCACCATCCCGTTCTCCGCCCTGCGCTTCGTGGAGATCGTCCCCTCCATGTCGTACAAGAAGCGCCGCGCCATCATCGAGACCCACTACGACCAGGCCACCAAGGTGCTGCTGGAGTTCAGCCACCGGTGGTGGGAGTTCACCGAGGACGACTGGCGCAACGAGCTCGAGAGCATCGCACCGGGCCTCTACGAGTACTACCGGCCGAGCGCCGAGGCGGACCCCGATCCCGCCATCACGCTCGCCGAGGCGGACGCCGGCCTGCTCGGCGCCGCGGTCAAGGACAGCACCGTCACCGAGGAGATGCGGCAGCTCAACAGCACCATGCCGCCGCGCGGCCCGGCCATCCGCCCTGCCACCCACTGCTTCGGAGGGGGCTCCGTCACCGACAACCCCAACCGGTTCACGTATTACCCCTCGCACCGGGTCGAGGGCAGCACCGGCGGCGTGGTGCTCGCCTCGTACTGCTGGTCCGACGACGCCGCGCGCTGGGACTCCATGCGGAACGCGGAGCGCTACGTCTACGCCCTGCGCAACCTCCAGGCCCTGCATGGCCGACGCATCGAGGTGTTCTTCACCGGACGGGGCGCCACGAAGAGCTGGGCCCGCGACCCGTACGCCTTCGGCGAGGCCGCCATCTACACCGCGCACCAGATGACCAGCTTCCACCTGGACGTCTCCCGGCCCGAAGGCCCCGTGCACTTCGCCGGAGAGCACACCTCCCTCAAGCACGCCTGGATCGAGGGCGCTCTGGAGAGCGCCGTCCGTGCCGCGGTCGCCGTCCACCAGGCCCCGCCGGTCACCACCCCGCGCCCGAAGGAGGAGGACGGCTCGTGACCGCGGTCATCCCCGAGTGCACGGTCGCCCGCTACCTCGCTGTGCGTCTGGCCGAGCTGGGCATCACCCATCTGTTCGGTGTTCCCGGCAACCACCTCGGCCCGTTCCTGACCACCCTGCGGGCCGAGGGCGACATCGAGTGGGTCGGCACCCCCACCGAGGGCGGCGCGGGCCAGGCCGCCGACGCCTACGCCCGCATCCACGGCGTCGGCGCGGCCGCGGTCACCTACAGCGTCGGCGCGTTCAACCTGCTCAACGCCTGCGGCGGCGCCTACGTCGAGCAGGTCCCGCTCGTCGCCATCAACGCCTCCCCGCCCTACGAGCAGTGGCAGAACTACCGCGCCCTCGGCATGCTCACCTCCCACATGAGTCCCCGCCCGGAGAGCAACCTGAACGTCTACCGGCAGGTCACCGTGGACGCGCAGGTCATCTCCAACCCGGGCCTCGCCGCCGGCCAGATCGACGCCGCGCTCACCGCGTGCCTCTCCGAGCGCAGGCCGGTCTACCTGGAGGTCATGGAGGACCTGTGGGACGAGCCCTGCCCCGAGCCCAAGGAGCCGATCCTCCGCCGGGAGCGCCCGTTCAGCGCGCGCAACCAGTCCATGCTGGACGACGCCGTGAACGCGGTCCTCACCCTGATCGAGGAACACCCCGGCCCGGACGGCAGGCCCCGCCCGATCGTGTGGGCCGGCGAGGAGATCGACCGGTTCCGCCTCGGCGGACAGCTCACCGATCTGGTGGAGGCCACCGGAGTGCCGTTCTGCACCACCATCGGCGCCAAGGCCGTCGTCGGGGAAGACCTGCCGCAGTTCCACGGTGTCTACAACGGCCACGCCAGCCATCCGGACGTGCACTGGATATTCAAGGACTGGGCCACCTGCCGGATCGGGCTCGGCGCCTGGTCCACGTCGAAGAACCTTGGCGGCGAGAAGTACGTCGGCAGCGACTGGGTGATGGCCGCGAACGGCGGCGTTAGCGTCGGCACCTCCTACTTCCCCGACGTCCAGCTCGAACAGCTGCTGCCCGCCCTCCAAGAGGCGCTGGTGAGGGGCTACGGCCCCGGGGGTCTGGCCGCTGACTACTACGCCGAGGCCCATACCCACCACGCAGCGCCCGGCGACCGCCCCGCCGGCCTGGAACACCACCGCGCCTCGCTTCGCACCAGCGGCTGGCCGTCCCGGCACGCCGAACGGCTCACCTACGACGCCGTCTTCGACCGGATCAACCACTTCCTGGGTCATGAGACCCGGCAGAACTGGACAGTTGTCTCCGACGCCGCGTTCTCCCTCATCGGCTCGATGAACCTGTCCCTGCCCGCGGGCGGGTTCCTGTCGCAGATCAGCTGGCTGTCCATCGGCTGGTCGGTCGGCGCGGCCACCGGCGCCGCGCTCGCCCCCGAGCGCGGGCACGCCCGCCCGATGGTGTTCGTCGGCGACGGTGCCTTCCAGGAGACCTGCCAGGAGATCTCCACCCACACCAGGCTCGGGCTGCGCTCCGTGGTGTTCGTCATGGACAACGGCCACTTCTACGGCATCGAGCAGATGCTGGTGCACCCCTCCTACTACGCCGAGAAGGGCTCCGCCGACGCGGACTTCTACAACGTCCTCCACCCCTGGCACTACGACCGCCTCGCGGCCGTCTTCACCGGCAAGAAGACCCCGGCGAACGGAGTCAGCATCGCCCATACCTCCGAGCTGGACGAGCTGCTGGCCCGCCTCACCGACCCCATCGACCCGGTCAACGCCGGACCGCTGCTGGTCCGCGTCCGCCTACACCGGCACGACTACCCACGCGCGATGGCGTACAAGGTGCCGAAGCCCTCCGCGACGGCCTGACGGGCCGGAGAGGCCGGAGGGAATAAGGGGCGCACCAAGGGGGGCGTCTCGGGAAACTCTCGTAGGTGAAGGAGGCAGGAAATGGCTGATCTCAACGTACTGATCGCGTTCGACGCGGCCACGATCGTCGAGCGGAATCCCAACGCGTCGAGGAACCCCGACGCGCCGACACCGGTCGCCCACAATCTGATCTACATGACGACGCGTCAGGATCACATCATCGGCACGTCGGGGGACCAATTGAATCTCCGGGCCGAACCCGGGGACACCATCAGGTGGCGGGAAACGACGCTGTCGCTCGACAGCGACTACAAGGCATTACTCTACAGGTACGTCAGCAGCGACAAGAACGAGCTCATCAGGACGCCGGAGATCGAAGTGATCGACGGCATCTATCCGATGCCGAAAGAGGGGACAGAGGGCAGGCCAGAATTCGTGACCCAGAACTACCAGGATCATTACTAGCGGGCGACCGTCAAAAAGGCCGGCCAAAGTGTCGCGTACGAATTCTACTTCCAGATTCTGGACCGCCACCGGCAATTGAAGGGGTACTTTCGATGGGACCCCACCATTACCATCCAGAATCCCTGACCGTTTCACGTCGAGAAGGCCCTGGTGAGACCCACTCGTGCGAAGACACCGGCGACCGCCGGGTCGAGCGAGGGACCCGGCGCGGCGAAGGCCGCGTCGGCGTCGAGGGCGCCGAGCGCCGAGGCGCCCACGATGGTGGCTCCGCCGATGGCCGCTGAGCTGAGGAAGCCACGCCGGGCGAGGCGGCGGGGCGATGAAGGACCGTGCGCTGACGACGCCATCGGAACTCCTTCTCTTCCTACTTGGTGACTGCTTCCTACTCGGTGATGACGACGGGCAGCAGGCCCGAGTCGAGGCTGCCGATGGCGGAGAACGCGGCGGGCGTCAGGTCGAGCACCCGGTTGGTCAGGCAGGTGTCGTCACAGCACGCCTGCTCCCCGCAGAAGCCGCTGGTGCGGGGCCCGCAGTCGGCGATGGCGACGCGGACGGTGGCGCCGGTGCACTGGTGTCTGACGTTCAGCACGGAGCCGCAGCCGCGGGCCGGGATGCCGCTCTCGCCGCACAGGTCGGGGCGGGTGAGCTCCCAGCACGCCTGGGAGAGGTGGGCCAGGCGCCCTGGTTGGCGCTCGACCGGCAGTCGCCGCAGGCGCCGCCGCCGGCGGAGCCGCAGGGGCCCCAGGAGGCGCCTCAGCAGAACCAGGTGGTGTTGCCGGACCAGAGGGCGTTGCTCGAACAGGCCACGGGTGGACTCCCTTCGGTGGACGCGCGAACCGCCGGTGGGCGAATATTCATCTCCTCGCTCATGCATGACAGGAAGCCGCCAGGGAAGGACACGAGGCGATCACCTTCTCTTGCCAGTTCGCTCATCTTCGACATGCGGCATGAGTCGGCCGAATCCGGGGGACAGTGATCGCAGAACCGGTCAACACCCCGGCTGTGCAGAGGAGTTCCGTCATGGACCAGGCGCTGGACAACAGGCTGGACAGCAGGACCTCGCGGCGGACGCTGGTGCTCTTCACCACCACGTTGGTGCTCGCCGTGCTCGCCTCTCCCCTCTTCGCCATCTACGAACTGTTCCTCGGCGCGCTCGGCCTGGTGGCCACCGGCCTGGTCGCCCGCCTGAAGGACGGCGCGGGCACCATGACGGCCACCGTCGTCTTCGCCGGCGTGCTGGCCGGCAGCCTGCCCTACCTGGCCGCCGCGCCCTTCGTCTCCTGACCGCCGCCGTCCCACGTCGCACGGCCGGTCCCGGGGTGCGTGCCATGGCCCGACTCTAGGTCGGGCCACGGACGGACCGGGGCACGGCGCACCCCCGCGTGCGGAGGCCGCTACAGCCGCAGGGTGACCCGGTCGAGCACGGGGCGGTAGCCGATGCGCTGGTAGATGGCGTTGCTGGTGGGGTTGGCGAGGTCGGTGAAGAGCACCACCTCACGCGCGCCGGCCTGCTGGGCGCTCCTGCTGAGGGAGGCCGTCAACGCCGTCGCGTAGCCGTGGCCGCGGTGCGCCGGCGGGGTGTAGACGTTGGCGACCCGGGCCTGGCCGGCCGCGTCGAGGAAGGCCTCGAGGTCATGGCTGGTGGTCCAGGTCATGCTGGCCATCCTGGCCGCGCCGGCGGCGGACGCGTACCGATTATCTGTCAACGACACACGGACCGGAACGCTCGTTCGAGTGAGAAGCCGGCCTGCGGGATGCGCGGGCGGGCCGCAGTGGCGTAAACAGGAAGTCAGTCGCCGTCGCGGCCGCACCAGCACACCTCTTGGAGGACCGGTGAGTGTCCAACCTGAATGGCACGACGTCCCCCGCAGCTACAACGAAGTGCCCGACCCTGAGAAGGCGTTGAAGTACGCGATCCAGCACATTCAGGGAGACCGGACGGAGATCATCGAAGGACTCATCGAACCGGTGTCACCGATGTGGGATCACGAGAACGTCGCCGACCTCATCCGCGATCAACTCGTTCCCGTGCTGCGTCAGCTCAACTGCGCCGCCGGGTCGGGCGATCTCGACCTTCCCGGCTCCCCGAACTGGTATGTCCCAGATCTGGCGGTCGTGCCGCGTGACCTGGCGAAAGGGGGTGGCGCCCTGCTCCCGCAGCAGACGCTTCTCATCGTCGAGATCACCTCGGACTCCAACGCCGAAACCGACCGTGTCGTCAAGCGGCGGCGCTACGCGGAGTTCCAGGCGCCCTTGTACCTGTTGGTAGACCGGCAAGAGCGATCCTGCACACTGTTCAGCCAGCCCGGCGAGCTGGGCTACACCCGAGTCGACGGCCCCCTGCCTTTCGGCACCCCCGTGTCGTTGCCTGAACCGTTCAACCTGGCCATCGACACCACAGAGATGGGGTGAGCCGCCGGCTCACCACGGCAGGTCGCGGATCTGCTGGACGCAAAGGACCAGGAACATCACGCCTGAGCCGAAGAGCATCACGTTGCTAATCGGGCCGTTGCGCCATTCGTCGGGGACCCGGCTTGTGTTGAGCAGCCAGAGCAGGGTCAGGGCGAGGAAGGGCATGAAGAACGCGCCCAGCACGCCGTAGGTGATGATCAGGCCGATCGGCTCGTCGAGCCAGAGGAGGCACATCGGGGGGAAGGTGAGCCAGAGCAGGTAGGCGCGGAACGGCCATGACTTCTCGGGTTCGCCCGCGGGGACGGCGGACGGCAGGAGGCGGCCGACGAAGTCGGTGAACAGCAGGCTCACCCCGTGCCAGACGCCGATGACCGAGCTGAAGGAGGCGGCGAAGAAGCCGATCAGGAAGAGGTCGGCGGTGAGGCTGCCGAACCGCTCCTCCAGGACGATGCCCACGTCGAGCAGACCCCGGTCGCCGCTGCTCAGCGTGACCTCGGCGGCGTTCAGCAGTTCGGCGCCGATCACCAGCATGGCGATGACGAACACGCCGGTGGTGGCGTAGGCGACCCGGTTGTCGAGCCGCATCATCGGAATCCAGGCGGGGCCGTTCCAACCCTTGGCCGTCACCCAGTAGCCGTAGGCGGCCAGGGTGATGGTGCCGCCGACGCCCCCGATCAGGCCCAGCGTGTAGAGGACGGAGCCGTCCGGCAGGGTGGGCCACAGGCCCGCGCCCAGCGCCACGGTGTCGGGGGCGATGCGGATGGCGATGCCGACGACCACCACGAACATCACGCCGACGAAGACCATCATCAGCTTCTCGACCACCGCGTAGCGGTTGAACCAGACGCAGACCAGGCCGAGCAGCCCGGAGATGATGCCCCAGGTGCGCAGGCTCGGCCCGTCGGGGAACAGGGCGGCCAGTGGCATGCCGCTGGCCGACATGCCCGTGGCGCCGTAGATGAAGCCCCAGACGACGATGTAGACGCCGAAGTAGCCCACGGTCCAGCGGCCGAGCGAGCGCCAGCCGTCGAAGATGGTGGTGCCGGTGGCGAGATGCCAGCGGCCCGTCGCCTCGGCCAGCGAGATCTTGATAAGGCAGCCGATCACCGCCGCCCACAGCAGCGTGTACCCGAATCTGCTGCCGGCCACGGCCGTCGCGACCAGGTCGCCCGCGCCGACCCCGGTGGCCGCGACCACCAGGCCGGGGCCAATCAACCGCCAACGTGCTTTCGGTAGTTGGGCCTCGGCCCCCGGTTGCGTCTTCGCCACGACGGGGAATATGCCCAGCGTCACGGCCGGCAATACGAACCGGCGACCGATTCTTTTCGGCCGCCGCGCGCCGGCCACAGTGATGTCCGAATGCCGCGAGTGCCGGCTCCTGGCCGCCTGATGTACTACGGCCATGAGCGACATGGAAGAACTCGCCGCCCGAGCCCGGCTCCTGCGCGACCTGCACGACGGAGCCACCCCGCTGGTGCTGCCCAACGCCTGGGACGTGGCCAGCGCCCGGGTGGTCGCGGCGGCCGGTGCCGCGGCCATCGCCACCACCAGCTCGGGCGTCGCCTGGTCCCTCGGCGCCCCGGACGGCGACCGGCTCGACCGACGCCTCGCCGTCGAACTGGTCGGCCGGATCGCCGGGGCCGTCACGCCGCCGGTCACCGCCGACATCGAGGCCGGCTTCGCCGGGGACGCCGCCGGCGTCGAGGAGACGGTGCGGCTGGTGATCGAGGCGGGCGCCGCCGGCGTCAACATCGAGGACAGCCACCACGGGGGCCCGACGCCGCTGCGCCCCGTCGAGGAACAGGCCGCCCGCCTGGCCGCCGCCCGCGCGGCGGGCGAGGCGACCGGCGTGCCGGTCTTCGTCAACGCCCGGGTCGACGTCTTCCTGCGGGCCGACGCCGACCGGCCCCGCGCCGAGTCGCTGCGGGAGGCCCTGGACCGTGGCCGAGCCTACGTGGCGGCGGGCGCCGACGGCGTCTTCGTGCCGGGCGTCACCGACCTGGACACGGTCGCCGAGCTGGCCGCCGGCCTGGCCGTCCCGCTCAACGTGATGGTCGGCCCGGGGGCGCCGTCGGTGGCCGAGCTCGCCGCCGCCGGCGCGGCCCGGATCAGCGTCGGCTCGGGCTTGGCCCAGGTGGCCTACGCGGCGGTCGACCACGCCACCAGGGAGCTGCTCGACGCCGGCACCTACGCCCGACTCGACAGTGGGGACTGGAGCTTCAGGCGGCTCAACGCGCTCCTCAACGACTGAGCCGAGTGAGCCGACTGGGACGGCTGACGAGGCGAACCGCGCGCGCCCCGAGCCGCCGCCGGCCGGCGGTCACCGCCGCGGGCCCCGCGTTCGTCGTGGTTCCCGGCGGGTCCTGAGAACGCTGGCCGCGGTGAGCGCGACGGCGCGGTCCTCGTCGTGTGTGAGGTCGGCGAGGGCACGCGATGTCGTGCTGCCCGGGATCTCCGCGAGTGCCTGGGTCAGCCGCAGCCGCGCCGAGGACTCGGCGGTCCCGGGGCGGAGGCGGTCGACGAGCCTGGTGGCGATCTCGTCCGCCAACGTCGGATCGCTCGCCAGCGTGCTCAGCGCGTCGGCCGCGTCGACGTCGTTGATCTCCTCGGCGATCACCTCGATGAGCTGCGGGACCGCCTCGGCCACTCCCCGTGCCCCGAGCGCCACGGCCGCACGTCCACGGACCACGGCGTCGGGGCTCGTGAGGGCGTCCCGCAGCAGCGCGGTCGCCTTGCGGTGCGGCATCTCGGCGATGGTCCGGGCGGCACGTTCCCGCACTGCGGCCACCGGTGAGCGGAGGCCATCGGCCAGCGGTGCGAGGCCGCCATCGCCCGATCGCGCCAGAGCCCAGCGGAGGGCTCCGGCGACGTTCGGGTCCGCCTCGTTCAGCGCGGCCTCGGCCAGGGCTTCCGCCGGCACCGGGGCCTCGTCAGCCGACGACAGGGCCGCGCGCTGGCGCCGCCCGGCGCTCTCCGACCCCAACGCCTGGAGGAGTGCGACGACGTGGAGGACGTCCTCCCAGCCGGCGGGCTCCGCGGCCCCGATCCGACGCAGCCGCGTCAGCAGTTCCATCTCGGCCGCGACGCGCTCTCGTGTCCGGCGGATGAGGTCGTCGACGAGTTCGGAGGGCTCGAAGTCGGGATCGTCCAGCGCGCGGCCGACCTCACGCAGCGAGAGACCCAACGACCGCAGGCTCTCGATGTGGAAGATCCGCCGGACGTCCTCGCTCGAGTACTCCCGGTAGCCGGCGTTGGTACGCCCGGTCGGCCGCACCAGGCCGAGCGAGTCGTAGTGCCTGAGCCTGCGGGCGCTGACCCCCGACCTTCGCGCCACCTCGCCGATCAACACCGCCCGTCACCCCTCCTGGCCGACGGCGCCGAGGGCCACGACGCGCCTCGCCTCCTCGATCGCGAACTCGAACGCGGCCTCCGGGTCGCGCAGCAGCCGTTCCGTGGCGATGGCGTGCGCGCGCACGCGAGGGTCGCGATCGGTCATCGCGGCGCGCAGCGTCGGCCTGATCACCTCGCCGAGCGCGATCAGCGCACGGCTCAGGCTCAACCGCGTCGCGAGTTCGCCGCGCCCGAGCTGGGTCGAGAGGACCTCGGTCAGCCAGGGCTTCTCCGCCTCCGGCACGAGTACGACCGCTGCCCGCCAGGCGCTGCGCGCCACCTCGTCGTCGGCGTCGGACAGGAGCGCCCGGGTGATGGCCGGCCACGCTCGTCGATCCCCGATCTTGGACAGCGTGTGCAGCGCCTGGCTTCGGGCCTGCGCGCGCTCCGAGCGGAGTTCGGCGACGAGCTTGGGGACCGTCACCGACGCCGGGTGACGGGTGAGCGCCCACGTGAGCGCCTCGCGCACCTGGAACTCGGGCTCGACCGCGCACCGTTCGACGAGCCTGTCGACGAACCGCGGGTCCGGCCCGGTGCCGACCGCCAGCGCCGCCCGCAGCCGCACCGACGAGCTGTCGTTCTCCAACTCCTGGTGAGCCCACATGGTCATCGGCACCACCTCCTGGCACCAGTGAAGACCTTGTCACGGTGTCAAGGTCAAGCGAGGCCACGCCGTCAGCCGGCGCCCGTCGAGTGCGCGCCGGTGGGCCCCGGGCGCGGCCACCCGAGCTGCCGCGCCGGGGGTGCCCGCAGAATGGAGCCATGACCTTCCATGTCGACTCGGAGACCGGACGGCTGCGGCGCGTGATCCTGCACCGCCCCGGCCTCGAGCTGAAGCGGCTGACCCCCACCAACAAGGACGAGCTGCTGTTCGACGACGTGCTGTGGGTGCGGCGCGCCCAGCAGGAGCACGACATCTTCGCCGGCCTGCTCCGCTACCGCGGGGTCGCCGTGCACCTGTTCGGCGACCTGCTGACCGAGAGCCTGGCCGTGCCGGAGGCCAGGGCCCTGGTGCTCGACCGGGTGTTCGACGAGCGGGAGTACGGCCCGCTGGCCACGGACCGGTTGCGGGCGGCGTTCGACGAGCTGCCGGCGCCCGAGCTCGCCGAGGCGCTGATCGGCGGCATCACCAAGCGCGAGTTCCTCGAGCGGCACCCAGAGCCCACCTCCGTCCGCTTCCACGTGATGGACCCGGACGACTTCCTGCTGCACCCGCTGCCCAACCACCTGTTCACCCGGGACACCTCGGCCTGGGTCTACGACGGGGTGGCGATCAACGCGATGCGCTGGCCGGCGCGGCAGCGGGAGAGCGTGCACTTCGAGGCGATCTACGGCTACCACCCGCTGTTCGCCGGCGAGCGGTCCGGGCGCTTCCACCTGTGGTCGGAGGGGCAGGGCGCGCACCCCTCGACCATCGAGGGCGGGGACGTGCTGGTGATCGGCAACGGCGCGGTGCTGGTGGGGATGAGCGAGCGGACCACCCCGCAGGCCGTGGAGCTGCTGGCGCGGCGGGTGTTCGCGGCCGGCTCGGCCCGCACCATCGTGGCGCTCGACATGCCCAAGCGGCGGGCCTTCATGCACCTGGACACGGTGCTGACCATGGTGGACGGGGAGACCTTCACGCAGTACGCGGGCCTCGGGATGCTGCGCTCGTACACCATAGAACCCGGCTCCGGGGCCCAGGAGCTGAAGGTGACCGACCATCCGCCGGAGCACATGCACCGGGCGATCGCCGCCGCGCTCGGCCTGGGCGGGATCCGGGTGCTGACGCCGACGCAGGACGTGCACTCGGCGGAGCGCGAACAGTGGGACGACGGCTGCAACGTGCTGGCGGTCGAGCCGGGCGTGGTCGTCGCCTACGACCGGACCGTGACCGCCAACACGCATCTGCGCCGGCAGGGGTTCGAGGTGCTCGAGATCCCCGGCGGGGAGCTCGGCCGGGGGCGGGGCGGGCCGCGCTGCATGAGCTGCCCCGTGGAGCGCGACCCGGTGCCCTGACCGCCGTTGCATAATCATGAGCTTTGACGTATATACTTCCAGCTTCTCGAACGCGATTCCGACGACCGATGGAGTCATCCCATGGCGACAGACCTCAAGGGCCGCCACCTGCTGCGCGAGCTGGACCTCACCCCGGCCGAGTTCCGAGGCCTGCTCGACCTCGCGGCGGAACTCAAGGCCGCGAGGCGGGAGGGCACCGAGCAGCGCCGGCTCACCGGGCGCGGGATCGCGCTGATCTTCGAGAAGAGCTCCACCCGCACCCGCTGCGCCTTCGAGGTGGCGGCCGCCGAGCAGGGCGCGCACACCACCTACCTCGACCCGAGCGGCTCGCACATCGGCTACAAGGAGTCGGCCAAGGACAGCGCCCGGGTGCTCGGGCGGATGTTCGACGCCATCCAGTACCGGGGCAGCGCCCAGCGCACCGTGGAGGAGCTGGCCGAGCACGCGGGCGTCCCGGTCTACAACGGGCTGACCGACGACTGGCACCCGACCCAGATGCTGGCCGACACGCTGACCATGACCGAGCACGCCGGCGGCCGGCCGCTGGCCGAGCTGGCCTTCGCCTACCTCGGCGACGCGCGGAACAACATGGGCAACTCCTACCTGGTCACCGGCGCCCTGCTCGGCATGGACGTGCGCATCGTGGCCCCACGCGCCCTCTGGCCGACCGAGCGGGTGCGGGCCGAGGCCGCCGGTCTCGCGAAGCGGACCGGCGCGCGGATCACCCTCACCGAGGACGTCGCGGAGGGCGTGCGCGGGGCGGACTTCGTGGCCACCGACGTGTGGGTGTCGCTCGGCGAGCCCAAGGAGGTCTGGGACGAGCGGATCGCGCTGCTGCGGCCCTACGCGGTGACCATGGACGTGCTGCAGGCCACCGGCAACCCCGCCGTCCGCTTCCTGCACTGCCTGCCCGCCTTCCACGACCTCGGCACCGAGGTCGGCCGCGAGGTGCACGCCCGCCACGGCCTCGACTCGCTCGAGGTCACCGACGAGGTCTTCGAGTCCCCCCACTCGGTGGTCTTCGACCAGGCCGAGAACCGCATGCACACCATCAAGGCCCTCCTGGTCGCGACCCTGGCGGGCGCCTGACACCGACGACGGCACCGAGATCGGCGGCCAACCGCAACTCCACGGCCCATCGCCTCCCCACGTCGTCGCGTCACGGCGTCGGGTGAGCGGCTGGCTCGCCGGACAGTCCGCAACGCGGTGAAACACCAGCGCCCGTGGGGTTGGCAGGGCACGGCACAGGCCGACCGTGCCGCTGCCCACGGACGGGGTCGTCTCCATCTGCCCCCGGCGAAGTGTGGTCAGGCGGTGCCCGACCTCAGCGGCTCCGCCGTCGGGCGCCGCACCGCGCGTGAGCGCCGGAAGGG
>NZ_SMKC01000560.1 GCF_004348315.1 Streptomyces sp. 8K308
GGGGAGCGGTACCGGGGGGAGGTGGAGCCGATTGATCCGGTCGCCGGCCACATCCCGGGCGCGGTGTCGGCCCCGACCGCGGAGAACCTGCGCGAAGACGGCAGGTTCCGGCCGGCGGCGGAGCTGGCCGCGCACTACGCCGATCTCGGCGTGGTCCCGGGCGTCGAGGTGGGCGTCTACTGCGGCTCGGGCGTCTCGGCGGCCCAGGAGGTCCTGGCGCTGTCCGAGGTCGGCGTGGTGGCCGCGCTCTACCCCGGCTCCTGGAGCGGCTGGACGGCCGACCGGAGCCGCCCGGTGGCCACCGGCCCCCAGCCAGGCTGAGGGCCGGTGCGCCGGCGCTACTCCTTCTTCTTGCGGCGGGTGCCGAAGACGATCTCGTCCCAGCTGGGGACGGCGGCGCGGCGGCCGGGCCGGACGCCGTCCGCCTCGGCCTGCCGGTCCGTGTTGCCCGTGAGCCGCTCGCGGTGCCCGCCGACCGAGCGCGGCATCAGCACGTCCGCGTAGGTCGAGCCGGCGCTGGCCGCCGGGGCGGCCGGGCCACGGCCCGGCGGGCCCTCGGCCGGGGCCTCCTCCTCGACCAGGTCGTCGCCGGGGCCTGGCGCCGAGGCGGCGGGCTCCGGCACGACCAGGTCGCCCCTGAAGCTCGGCACCGCCTCCAGCAGGCTGGTAAGCGAGTCCGGCTCCTCCCCGGCCGAGGCCAGCCGGCTCGCGGGCCGGTCGCCCTCGCGGGGTAGCCGGGCGATGCGCGGCACGAACGGCGTGCTCGGCTCGGGCGTGTCGTCGGTCTCGCCGAGCAGCGCCCGTGCCTCGTCGTCCACGGCCTGCACCAGGCGGCGCGGCGGGTCGAACATCCAGCTTGCCGAGTGCGTCTCGCCGGCGACCCGGTAGACGAGCAACACCTCCCAGGTGCCGTCGTCGCGGCGCCACGAGTCCCACCTGATCGCGTCCTTGTCGGCGCCGCGCAGCAGCAGCCGGTCGGCGACCGCCTCGCCCAGCTGGGGCCCCGCGGCCTCGCCGGGGCGCCGCACCGGGGTCTTCCGGGCCCGCTCCGCCATGAAGGCGCGCTCGGCGAGCACCGGGCCCTCGAAGCGCCGCACCCGGTCGACGGGGATGCCGGCGAACTGCGCCACCTCCTCGGCGGTGGCGCCGGCTCGTATCCGGGCCTGGATGTCGCGCGGCCGGAGGTGGTTCTCCACCTCGATCTCGATCTGGCCGAGCCTGGCCCGGTCGTTGCGCACCGCGGCGCGCAGCCGCTCGTCGATCGGAAGGGTGTATTCCGTGTTGTCGGCAGCCTTGAGCACCAGACGTGTGCCGTCATTGCTCACGGCCACGACACGCAGTTCGGGCACGAGGACCTCCCGGTGGTGCCTGCCGACGTCACGTACGTCGCTGCTCCCGCTAGACGAGTGTGACCTGCCCGGGTGCAGCCTGCCACAACCTTGCCGACTTGCCCGGCGTGTCGGGCCATGGACTTGAGCCGCCGTTATGGCACAGTCACCACTTTGCCACGTGCGGTGACCGGCGCGGGCGCCGCGCGGCGCGTGGGTCATAAGGCGGCCAAGGCCAGGTGTGGTCACACTACTCCATTGGGGCCACCCGGGTGGGGTTCGGCGCTCCAGAAGTTGTCCCGGGTCAAGGGAGTTGACGCGCGGAACTCCCGCTCCTTTGGGTGGCAAGGCTCACAGAAGCCCTGAAATCGGAACTATCCTCGCGCGCCACATGTCTACTTCGTGGGTACGTTGCGAAGAGTGTGTGGATTGAGGCGAACGGTGGAACCTCGGGTAAAGAATCCTGGCGGCGAGGGAGCGGAACGGCGGCGCGGAGGGATCGAGCTGACGGTGCCCCAGGTCGCGGCGAGCGCGACGGCAGCGGTCGCGGGCGCGGTGCTCGCCTCGGGGCTCGGGGTGTTCGGCACGGTGATCGGCGCCGGTGTGATGAGCGTGGTGGCCACCGCCGGCGGAGCCATATTCCAGCACCTGTTCGACAGGTTGCGCGTGCGCCCCACCGAGCGCGAGGCGTCACCGCCCCACGCGCCCCGGCCCCGGCGCGCGTTCCGCCACACGGCGGCGGCCGCCTGCGGGGTCTTCCTGCTGGCGATGGCCGTCATCACCGGGCTCGAACTGGCCAGCGGCTCCGCGCTCGCCGGCTGGTGGCACGGCGACGACCGGGCCGGCACCTCGGTCGGCCGGCTCGTGGGCGGCGGAGCCGAGGAAGGGCGCGACCCCGCGGGCGACACCGGGCAGGAGGATCCCGGCCAGGACGAGGGCGACCCGACGCCGACCCCCACGGAAG
>NZ_SMKC01000561.1 GCF_004348315.1 Streptomyces sp. 8K308
CTGTGGGTGGGGGGAGGCCGACGGGGCGGGGCCGCTAGGCGGCGCCGCCTTCCTCGTCGAGCAGTCGCTGGTAGAAGTCGCGCAGTTCGTCGCCGCCGTCGCGGCGCCAGTCGTCGACGGCGTTGCGCACGTCGCGGATTGAGGCCCGGCCGCGGCACATGTCGTCCTCCAGGTCGGCGAAGCTGTCCGAGATGCCGGACAGCCGGGCGGGCTCCTGGATCTGCCGGCCGCTGAAGAGCCAGTCCTCGCCGAAGACGAAGTTCCGCTGCTGCCAGGCGGTGTAGTCCTCGACGACCTGCGGCAGGTCGGGGAAGGCGATGAAGGTCTGCGGCTGGCAGATGAAGGGGTAGGTCTCCGGGACGACCTCGGCGGTGCCCTGGTCGGTGCGGACCGGCAGCCCGTCCTCCAGGGTGTAGTGGGTGCCCTCGAGGCCCCACTGCTTCAGCCGCTGCTCCACCGTGCCGTACGGGGCGGCGGCGAAGTTGGCCAGCTCCAGCGCCGCCCGGATGCGGTCCTCGGAGAGGTTCCTGTTGACGAACGTCCAGATGCCCGAGCCGTTTGCCCGGTACAGTACGGGATCGCCGCCGTCCGGGGCGAAGAAGTCGAAGGCGTTCATGCGGAAGTCGGGGTTCGACTGCTGCTGCTCCACGGCGATGGGATACCAGCTTCCGGGCCCCTGGATGAACATCAGGGCCTCGCCGGCGGTGAAGCGGGCCCTGGGGTCGCCGGTGGTGCCGATGGCGTCGGGGTGGACCACCCCGGCCTCGAACAGGCTGCGGTTCCACTCCAGGGCCTCGAGGTACAGCTCGGTCTCGCGTCGGTTGACCAGCCGGCCGTTCACCAGCTCCCACTCCGGGCTGCCGTACATGATCCCGCCGAACCACTTCATGTCCTCGCACGCCCACACCCGGTTGCGGGGGGAGGTGATGTCCCTGGCGAGGTCGAGGAACTCCCGGGCGCTGGTGGGCGGGGTCCAGCCGTTGGCGTCGAAGATGTCCTGCCGGTAGAAGGGGACGACCGTGTCGAGGGGGTTCGCCGGCAGGGGCAGGCCGCGCAGCGCGCCGCCGAAGACCGAAGGACCCCACGCCTCGGTGGGGATGGCGGCGAGGTTGGGGTAGTCGAGCACCCTGTCGCCGGAGAGGAAGGGCCCCAGGTCGGCGAAGCGGCTGGCGATGCCCTGCGGTATCTGGCCGGTGAGGTTCCATTCGGGGATACACACCAGGTCCGGGATGTCACTGGAGGCCAGGGTGGCGGCCAACTTGTCGCCGTAGGTGTTGCCGTGCTGGATCCGCCAGTCCACGCGAACGCCGCTGCCCTCGTCCATCGCCGTCCAGAACGGGTTGCCGGCCCGGGGCGGGGTGCCCCACAGCGGCGTCATGGCGCGGAGCCTCGCGCCGCCGCCCCGGGGCTCGGGCACGGAGACGCCCAACTCGTCATCGGGAATCCAGCGCGTGTAGCCGGGGCTTGAGCCGTGCTCGCTGGCGATATCGGGCTCGACCGCGGCATCCGACGCACGGTACGTCGGCAGCAGGGACCGCAGTTCGTCCTCGGAGACGCGTCCCTCCTGGCCCCGGCTGCCCTCGCCCCCGCAGGCGGAGAGCAGCGGCATCCCGCCGACCGCGGCGGTGGCGATGGCGGTGGAGGTGAGGAAGCTTCTCCGGCTCGGCCCGGAGCGTGAGTTCGGCATGACGTCGGCACCCCTTCGTGACACTGCGCCCCCCGCTCATACGTAACACGAATGATCGAAGCGCTTCGATGTTGCGGGAGGCTAGGAGCACTCGGCGGGTCGCACAAGACCCGCTGCAGAAGTTCGACCCGGAACTTGACAACGTCACTCGTTCGGAATTTCGGCATCTCAGTTGTTGTCGCGCGGGCTCTTGACAGGATCAAGACTTTGACTGAGCATCGAAGCGCTTCGACAGTGGCGCCGCTCTCGCCAGCCCGTCTCTGCGTCTGTCCTGTTATGCGTCCGGCTGCGCGTCACCCTGCCTTTGACCGCGACCCCAAGGGGATTTCTCGTGACCGCTGAACCGCTGCCGTTTCGCGATGCGCGTCTGTCGACGCCGGAGCGGGTCGCCGACCTGCTGGCACCCCTGACCGTGGATGAGCGCATCGCGATGCTCCCCGCGCAAGCGCCCGCCGTGGCAGAGCTCGGCCTGTCGGCGTTCCACACTGGGCAGGAAGCGCTGCATGGCGTGGCCTGAATGGGCCGGGCCACCGTCTTTCCTCAGGCGGTGGGGCTGGGCGCGACCTTCAACGACGACCTGGTGCGCCGGGTGGGGGA
>NZ_SMKC01000562.1 GCF_004348315.1 Streptomyces sp. 8K308
TCGCCACGTATGAGCGCCTCGGCATGGCCAAGCGCCTGTTCGGGGCGGCGCACATCGCGGCCCGGTGAGGCCAGGGCTCCACCGTGGCAAGCCGACGCGGGCCCGCTCACGCGGAGTGATCACTGGCGGCCAGATGACCCCCGACTGGCCGCTGTCAAGCGGTCACGGAGCCCTCTGGATATGGGGATGTCGGATGCGCTGAAGGCATCTTCCGGGACGTCTTCTCTTATCTTCGCGTCACGATCCACCAGGTTGATGTGACCGGCCAGGAAGCACACGAGCGCATGACCACGCCGGGCATCGCTGGTGGACCATCACTGACCTGGCACCACTGAGGGCTGGTGAGGACCGGCATGCCGAGATCGCCCCGGCGCGAAGCCGCGCGTCAGCCGAGTAGCCGCCCGTCCCCTATGGCCCGGACGAAGGCGGACCAGCCGGCCGAGGAGTGGGTGAGCGCCGGGCCTTCCGGCGCCTTGCTGTCCCGCACCGGGACCAGGCCGACGTCCGCGAAGGTGCGCGAGCACTCCACACAGTCGCCCCCATCACCCTGGCTGTAGGACGACGTGAACCACACGGCGCCGTTCAGGTCCAAATCCGCGTTCACCTTCGAAGCTCCTTCGACAATGACTCGATCAGGGACCGTGACTCGCCCAGCGACAAGGCGTTAGCCCGCAGCCGATCATAGTTGTCCAGGGCCCAGGCGACCGTCCCCGCGGAGTCATACAGTCTGCCTCCGCGCGGGGTCCCGGAGTAGAGCGTCATGTCCCGGTCGCGGAAGGCCAACAGCGTGTAGGACATGAGGTGTTCGGCGGCCGCTCCCGCCGAGAACGGCAGCACCTGGAGGTCGATCTGGGGCGAGTCGGCGGCGGCCAGCAGATGGTCCAGCTGCTCGGCCATCACCTCGGCGCCGCCCACCAGAGTCCGCAGACAGCCCTCGTGCAGGATGATCCACAGCTCGGGCGGCTGTGACCGCTCGAAGATCTGCCGGCGCTGGAGCCGAGAGCGGACCTTGCCGTCGATCACCTTCGGGTCGGTGCGCGGATGTGCCGCCCGATAGATGGCCTGCGCGTATCGCTCGGTCTGCAGCAACCCCTTCACGAGGTTGGCCGAATAGTCCAGTATCCGGCTCGCCTTCCGCTCCAACTCCAGATACGGCAGGAACCACGACGCGTGGTCCTCCTCCTCAATCCGCTTTCGCAGCCCCGCGAACAGCCCGTTGGTGCCGAAGGCCACATCGCAACCCTCCGCGAACCTCATGCTGGGCATCTTCTTCCCCGACTCCACCAGACAGACGTACGCCTCCGAGTACCCGGTCGCCCGGCCCAGGTTCTTCTGCGCCAACCCGCGCCCGAGCCGCACCCGTTTGACGTCAGCGCCGAAGCGCTGCAGGGGGTTCGGCGGCGGGGTAAGGGTCTTCTCGCTCTCCGTCTCGTCCAACGCCGTGACCTCTCGATTCGCGCTCCCAACGAAGCCCTCCCGCGCGGCGATCCATTTATCACCCCCGGGTAAAGCCTTTCCAGCCTACGGCGATCCGGCTCTCATGGGTGACCGAACGACTACCCGTCGTACCCGGGAGGGTGTCGTGGCGAACAAGGAGCCGGAACCATGACGGAGCACCCTGAGCGGCCTTCGGACGATCCGGGGGACGACGAGCCGGAGGCGCCCGAACGCCTCCCACTCAGCGAGCAGTTGCTGGTGGGTGCGGGAGTTCAACGCCCGCTGCCGCACCAACCGCATCGGCCGGGGCGGAACATGACCAGTCACCGGCGCCCCAGGCCCGCGGCTTCCGCGATGCTACGAAAACGCCACCCGCCGCCTGACCGACCGCTTCTTCGCGGCCACTGACATCATCTACGGCTTCGCCATGGGCACGATATTCGGTGCCCTGCTCTCCATCTCCCTTTTCGTTCGGCTCTTTTCCTGAGTGCCCGCTCTCCGAAGCCGTTACGGGGCCGGGGAGCCGTCCGGCGGTTACCGGGACCGGTCTCGGTCGCGTTTGGAGAAGATGTGCCGCATGGATGAACAGATGCCCAGACGCGCGGAGTTAGAGACAGCGGCAAGCAGCGGTATGCGCAAGCCGCATCCGCAGTGGATGCGTATCTATCCGCCCGAGCCCGGTTGGGAGACGCCGGCCGACTTTCCGGAACGCTTCGGCGCTCTGCTGATCGATGCGGTGGTCGTCGTCGCGTTGGTGTTGGGGGCGGTCGGGGTGGACACCCTCGTCAGCGGCGGGGAGG
>NZ_SMKC01000563.1 GCF_004348315.1 Streptomyces sp. 8K308
CCCCACAACCCCGGGCCCCACGCCCGGCCGCGCCCACCGCCGCCATCGGCCCGCTGGTCGACGTGTTGCTCGACTACCCGTTGGCGGCCGACCCCGACCAACGCCAGACCCTGGTCCTCGGGCTGCCGCCGAAGACCGTGGCCCGCATGCGCCGGCATCCGCTGCCCCGCGCCGACCTCGTCGCCATCGTCACCGCCCTGCGCCGGCGCCCGGAAGAGCTCTGGGTGCTCTACGACGCCGTCACCGCGCTCGACGACGACGAGGAGCGCGCGGTCGCACTCGCAACCGCCATCGGGGAGTTCACCGGCCCACGCCCCTGATCGACTCACAGCTGACACGGGCTTCCCAGCATGCCTACGGTTCGTCATCATGGGAAGGGATCCGGGACGACCGGGTCCGTTTTCACGCCCCGCCAACCGAAGGTGAAGGGGGTCCACGGATTGAACGAGCCGGCGAGGGACGACGTCGCGTCCGACATGGCCGACCTGACGCGGGTCAGCCTCGACACGCTCCGCGAGCTCCCCGCCTCCGCGCGCCCTCGCCGCCTGCTCGACGAGGTGCGGCGCGGCAGGAGCAACGTCATGGGGGACACCAGCCCGCCGAGCAACGTCGCGTAACACCGACCGAGAGAGGCGGGAGAGCCGCGTTGGAGCAGCCCTATGAGCGGATGCGAATGCCGGGCCGCTGGTTCGATGAACTCGCCTCCGGGGGCGGCTCTCCCGAGGCCGTCGAGTTCCTGGTCAGGGCCGAGCGCAACCGCCGCCTGATCCTGCTCGCCGAGGTGCTCGACCGGGTCGAGGAACACCCCGGCGCGCTGGCCGGCCCCGACTCCGTCGGCGCCGCCTGGGGGCTGATCACGGAGGCTGCCGGGCACCGGCCGGCGGCCGTCGACGACCTGCTGCTCAGCCCGCAGACCGGCAGCTGGGCGGCCCACCTGCTGCGCCGCCTGCACGGCTCGGCCGGCGGGCCACCGCTCTGGGTCGACGCCGGCTACCTGCTGACCGTCTGCCTGGCCGCCCGCGCCCTGGCCGGCCTGGACGCCGACCTCACCGTCCCCGTACTCGACGGCGCGGTCGTGGTGCCCACGCTCGGCCTGGCCCGGCTCGAGAAGCCAGGGTCCGGGCCCGAGTTCGACACCGCCACGGCCCGGCTGCGCGGTACCCGGCTCGCCCTCACGCAGAGCGGCGGCCGCGCGGTGACGGTCACCCCGCTCAGCGAGCGCGAGACCGCGGACTGGCTCCCGCTGCGCCGCCTCGGCCCCACCACCTGGCTCGACGACGTCGACCCCTACCGCGACCTGGCCGAGCCGATACCGCCCGAGCGCCTGGAGGACGCCGAAGTCGACACCTGGCGGCGGCTGTTCGAGCGGGCCGCGACGATCCCCCGCCCGGCGCCAGCCGGCCCAGGGCGGTTGCGCGTCGCCGACATCCGCCGGATCGTCCCCTGGGCCGGCGCGTCGGGAGAGCAACGGGCCGGGGTGGTCAGCGCCACCACCGGCGACGCGTTCGGCTCCATGGTCGTCTCCCGGCCGCCCACCGGACTCGCCCTCGCCGAGGCCATGGTGCACGAGTTCCAACACAGCAAGCTCAGCGCGCTGCTGCACCTGTTCCCGCTGCTCGACGACGACCGGGCCGAGATCCACTACGCCCCCTGGCGCCCCGACCCGCGCCACCTCACCGGACTGCTGCACGGCGCCTACGCCTTCGTCGGCGTCACCGGCTTCTGGCGCGACCGGATGACCGAACCCTCCGTCGTCGACGGGGACCTCGCCGCCTTCCAGTTCGCCCTGCTGCGCACCCAGACGGGCCGCGTGGTGCGGGCCCTGCACGCCTCCGACCGGCTGACCCCCACCGGCCGCCGGCTGGTCGACGGCCTCGCCGGCACCCTCCGCGGCTGGCGGCGCGAGCCCGTGCCGCCGCCGATCGCCACCCGCGCCGCCGCGGCCGCCGTCAGCCACGCCGTTGAGTGGCGGCTGCGGAACCGCCTGGCGGCTGAGCCGGCCGGCTCCGACACCGCGCCGGTCGTCCGGCCCGTCGCTCCCGCGCCCTGGGTCGATGACCGGCTGCGCCTGTATCGGGAGCCGCCCGTTTCGCCGGTCACGCCCGACGAGTTCCTGGCCGCCGGCCGCCCCGCGCTCGCCGAGGCCGGCTACGCCGCCATGCTCCGCGCCAGCCCCGACGACCTTCACGCCCTCGCCGGCTGGCTGCTCGCCACCGCCACCGTCCACCCCCTGTC
>NZ_SMKC01000564.1 GCF_004348315.1 Streptomyces sp. 8K308
CTCCCGCCCGAGGACGGCGAGGAGGAGTCAAGGCTGCTGCTGAAGTTCTCCTCCAAGCGCGACCCGTCGGCGATCGCGGAGTGGATCGCCTACAACGTCATCGACACCGAACGCCAAGACTGGGAGCACGGCCTCGCCGCCCTGCGGGCCTACCGAAAGCGGGAAGGCCATGCCCGGGTGCCGTTCAGCCACCGGGAGGGCGCCTACCCGCTCGGGCAGTGGGTCGCCGACCAGCGGAAGACCTTCCAGGCCGGCGCCATGAACGGCAACCGCGCCCGCCGCCTGGAGCGCCTCGGCATGGTCTGGGACGAACGGGAGTTGGCCTGGGAGGAGACCCTCGACGTCCTGCGGGCCTACCACCAGGAGTACGGCACCCTCGCCGCGCCGAGGTCAGCGACCATCCTGGACCGGCCCGTCGGGATGCTCCTAGCCAACCTCCGCCGACCCGGCGGCCTCGGGAAAGACACGGCCCGCGCCGAGCGCCGCCGCGAGCAGCTGGCCGCGATCGACGAGCACTGGAACCCCACCTGGCCCATCGAGTGGCAGCGCAACTACGCGAGGGTTCAGCAGTGCGTCGACGGCGGCGCCGACCCCAACGACATCCTTCCCGGCGTGACGGTGGCCGGGGTGGACGTCGGGACGTGGCTGCGCCGACAACGACACGGCTGGAAACACCTCACACAGGCGCAGCGGGAGCTGCTGGGAGATCTGGGCATCGGCCCGCTCCAGACGCCCCCTACGGCCGTCGTGGAGGACCCCGAGGAGCCGGTGGGCCCGGAGACCAGCGGCACCACCGTGCCGGCCGCGAGGAAGCCGTCCAGCGGGCGCGCAGGGTCGTTCCAGCGGGGCCTCGCTGCCGCCCGCCAATACCTCGCCCGCGAAGGCCACCTCCGCGTCCCACGCGGCCACGTCGAGCACCTGGCCCTCGAAGACGCCATCGCCAGCGACGGCCAGGAACAGCCCGAAACCGTGCCGGTGAAGCTCGGAGTCTGGCGCAGCAACACGCGATCGCGGCGGGACCGGCTCACGCCCGAGCAACAGGCCGCCCTGGACGAACTCGGGCTGTAGACACGCTCTGCGCCGTCCAGGTCGTGCGGGCGGCGCAGAGCATCGTGGCTTCAGGCGTCTCTGGAGGGGAGACGCTCTTCGTGCGCCGCTCGCCGGCATCATGTACGTCCTGCGGACCGGTGTCGCGTGGCGCGACGTCCCGGCCGGGACCGTGGGCTGCTCCGGGGTGACGGCATGGCGCCGGCTGCGGGACTGGACCGAGGCCGGCGTCTGGCCACGCCCGCACGCCACCCTGCTGACCGAACTTCTCCGTGCCGACCTGCTGGACCTGGACGACTGCTCCGCGGACGGGTCGCACGTCCGGGCCCAAAGGAAAGATCACGTCGGCCCCTCGCCCGTCGACCGCGCCCGGCCCGGGTCCAAGCACCACCTGATCGTCGACCGCCACGGGATTTCGCTCGCCGTCACGCTCACCGGCGGCAACCGGCACGGTCACCCAGCTCCTGCCTCTGCTGCAGGGGCATTGCAAGATCGCGAAAGAGCCGGTTTGCCGGCGTTCATGTGTGATGTTCCGTCATGCGGCCTTGGCGCATGTGGGTTCGGGACGCGGAACAGGCACGGTGTCGGTGATCATGTGGTTGTCGAGACCCATGCCCACCGGACAGAACCGTGCCTGCACCCTCATCATCGCCCATACCCGTGGCGCTGGGCCAACTCTTCGTCCTGCTCGCAGGCGTGGCTGGCGTGGGGCGAACCGCCGTCGGCCCAGGTGTCGTCGCTGCCGGCGCCGCAGCCGTGGCAGACCCACTCTCCGTACCAGATCACTTCGCTGTGGTCGTCGACCTCGCAGTCGTGATCGGAGGTTGGCGCGAGGTCGGCGTCGTCCCACACGGCGTCGCCGGCCGCGCCGCAGCCGTGTTCCCAGCAGCCTCCCCAGGGGATTTCGTTCATCGGCTGGCCTCCGTGGCGTGGTCGGGGCAGAGGGCGAGCAGCCGGCCGGGGGCGCGGCGGGTGCGCCAACCGGACTCCCGTCGGATCCGGCGGACCTCGCTGTAAGTGTCGACGTGGCCTGGGGTGTGGGTTTCCGCGTAGCAGCCGTCGGCGTCGCAGCGGATCGCCAGGTACGCGTATCCGCTCACTGGTCGGCCTCCTCGAGGTGGGCGCGTCCGAGGGCTTGGAGGGTGAAGAGCTCTTCGTCGGTGGTGGGCGGGGTGAAGG
>NZ_SMKC01000565.1 GCF_004348315.1 Streptomyces sp. 8K308
CCCCACCCCCGCCCGACAACGCAGCCGCATGCGCTGGACGATCGTCGGCTTCTCGGCCCTCGGCCTCACCATCGCCTACCTGGACCGCGCCGCGCTGAGCGTGGCCATGCCCTACATGTCGGACGAGTTCCACATCAGCGACGCCATGCAGGGCGTCATGCTCTCCGCGTTCTTCTGGACCTACGCGCTCTTCCAGATCCCCTCCGGATGGCTGCTCGACCGCTTCGGGCCACGGGTCGTCTACCCAATCGCGGTCGGCTGGTGGTCGATCTGGACGGCGCTGACGGCCCTGGCACGGGGCGTCGGTTCCGTCATGGTCTTCCGCCTCGGCCTCGGCATCGGCGAGGCGCCGGTGCAGCCGGCCAACGTCAAGGTCGTCTCGCGATGGTTCCCCCGCAAGGAACGCGCCTTCGCCTCAAGCCTGTTCGACATGGGACAGCAGATCGGCACCACCCTGTCCATCCCGGTCGTGACGGGCCTCGCCTTCCTCGGCGGCTGGCGGCTGGCCTTCGTCGTGATCGGCCTGGCCGGAATGCTCTGGATCGTCGGCTGGCTGGCCGTCTACCGCGAGCCCGAGGACCACCCGCGCGTCTCCGCCGCCGAGTTGGCCCACATCCACTCCGACCGGGACAACGAACCCACCGCCGCCACGACCGACGGCCCCACCGAGGTGCCCTGGCGCGCCCTGGTGAACGACAACCAGGTCTGGGCGCTCACCGTCGGCTACGTGTTCCGCTCACTCTCCGGCGCCTTCTTCCTCACCTGGTACCCCAGCTACCTGCTCGACGACCGGGGCTTCTCCGAGGCCGACTTCGGCATGGTCGGCTGGATACCCTCGCTCATCGCCATCGGCTCCACCGTCCTCGGCGGCGTCGTCTCCGACCGGCTGCTGGCCGCCGGCCACTCCCCCAACCTCGCGCGCAAGGTCCCGATCGTCACCGGGCTCGGCATCAGCGCCTGCATCGGCTTCGCCCCGTTCATCGACAGCAACCTCCTGCTGATGATCCTGCTCACCGTCAGCAGCGCCGCGCACTCCTTCGCCGGCGCCGCCGTCCTGAGCCTGCCGGCCGAGGTCGCCAGCTCGCCCGACCACGTCGGCGCCGTGGCGGGCTTCCAGAACTTCGGCTCCCAGGTCGGCAACCTCATCAGCCCCATCGCCATCGGCGTCTTCCTGACCACCAGCGGCGGCTCCTACGTCGGCCCGCTCGTCGGCTCCGCCGCCTGCTGTCTCGTCAGCGCCGCGATCTACCTGTTCTGGGTCCGCATCAAGCCCGTCGTCCCCGCCCGCGAGACCGCCCAGGAGCCCGCCGCATGAGGATCCACTCCCTCGACACCTACCGGCAGCGCGTCGGCGACCGGCCCAGGATCCTCGTCAGGATCCGCACCGACGACGGCCTCGACGGCTGGTCCGAGGTCTACAACCACGGCCCCGACCTCGCCTACCCGCCGCTGCTCGACCACCTCTTCGGGCAGATCAGGGGCATGGACGCCGGCTCCCCCGGCCGGGTCAACCAGTTCCTGTTGCAGTCCGGGCGCTTCCCGCAGGGCGCCCTCGGCCTGGCCGCCATCGCCGCCATCGACCACGCGCTGTGGGACATCGCCGCCAAGGCCGTCGGCGTGCCGGTCTACCAGCTGCTCGGCGGCGCCGTCCGGGACCGGGTCCGCGTCTACGCCGGCCTCTACAACGCGCCCGACGTGCCCGAACTCCGCGACACCACCGCCGCGTTGCACGAACGCTTCGGCGTCACCGCGTTCAAGCTCAGCCCCTACCGGCGCGACCCGCACCGCACCCGCTTCGGGCTGCTGGCCCGCGAGCTCGGCGACTACTTCGGCGCCGTCCGCGCCGCCCACCCGGCCGAGTGGGACTTCGCCTTCGACGCCCACGCCGTCCTGTGGGAGCCCCGCCAGGCCGTCGACCTCGGCGCCGCGCTCGCCCTCAACGAGCCGCTCTTCCTCGAGGAGCCCATCCGCCCCGAGCACGTCCCAGCCTGGGCCAGGATCCGCTCCGCGCTCACCGTGCCCCTGGCCACCGGCGAGTGCCTCTACTCGCCCCACGAGTTCCTGGCCCTCCTCACCGCGGGCGGCGCCGACATCGTCCAACCCGACATCTGCGTCGTCGGCGGCCTCACCCAGATGACGAGGATCGCCGCCATCGCCGACGCCCACTACGTCCCCGTCGCGCCCCACAACCCCCTCGGCCC
>NZ_SMKC01000566.1 GCF_004348315.1 Streptomyces sp. 8K308
GGCTGGGGGCGATCAGGCTCGGCAAGGCCGTCGGCAGTGGTCGCCGGCCGGCCGCGTGAGGTTGCCTCTCCTGTTGCCTCCAGGATCTTGAGATCTGAGGGGAAGGGGCAGGTGAGCGATCTGGACAAGGGGTCGGCGGTGCGCCGACTACTTCCCTACGTCCCCTTCTTCCGCGCCTGCTGGCCGGAGAAGGGGCACGCCGGTGGTCGATCCGGGTCTGCATAGTGGAGTGCCGGTGCGGGGCCGTAGCGTCGGCAGGGTGACGGAGACGAGCAGCGGCGGGGAGTCGGCCGGAGGCCCTCCGGTGCGGCTCAAGCTGCCGGACGGGCAGGAGCTCCAGGCGGTGCTGCTGCGTCGTCGGCAGGCGGATGACGGCTCCTGGTGGTACCTGGTGGCGATCCCGCTGTGGGGTCCGGAGCAGCGGCCCGACGGCACCCTCGTGGCCGCGTTGGAGCCGGTGGAGTGCTGGGCGCCGGCGAAGGCCTGCACACCCGCCCCCGGCGAGGACTACGACCAGGTGCCGATCGACCGGCCCCGTCGCCGGCCGCCGTGGTGGCTCCTCGAGGACGCCGGCGGCGAGCAACTGGTGGTGCACCGCGGCGACTGCGCGGCGGTCGGTCTGGAGAGCGAGGCGCGGCCGGCGGGCGAGGATCAGGTGCGTGCGGCCGCGCAGGCCGGCGCTGTGCCGTGCGAGTTGTGCCGGCCGGACCGAGCTCTCGGCTGACCTGTGCGAGCAGTGGCAGGCGAGGGGTTGACCAGCCTGGTCAAGCGCCTCGGGGGTGGTTGACCAGGCGCCTGGTCAACCTCCGGCGCCCCTTCCGTCTCCCCTACCCCCAAAGTTGGTCAACCTCGACCTGTTTCCGCAGGTCGACAGGGTTTTCGTGCCCGCTGGATAGCCCGACACCCCTATATGTGCTCCCAGTGGGGCTCATTCCGGGGTGGAGGTGGGGGGCGGACCGACGCGTGAGGCGCTGTGCGGCGCCAGCATGGCCCGTCGCCCTGCTGGCTGCCCGGGTGCTACGTGCCCTGGTCGTCCGCCAGCGAGGCCTTCACAGCTTGCTTGAGCCGGCTCTTCGCCGCGACGCGGTCCGGCCCCGAGAAGGTCTGCCAGTACTCGTGAGTGGACAGCGCGAGAGACGCCTCGGTCAGCCGGGCGCGCAGCTGGGCGACCTCCTGGTCGTGCTCAGGCACCCATCCTTGGTCGGTGCGGTGTTCAATGCCGGCGGTGTCGGTCCACGGCCGGGGCGGGATGGCCTTCAGCTGCTGGAGCAGGGTCTGTCTGTCGCGCTCGAGGTCGACCAGGTCGTCGGGGAAGTCGGTGTCGGCGTCCACGCCCGGCATAGTACGTGCGTGCGAATCTCGGGGGCGGCGAGGACACGCGGGCTGGTCAACCGCAGGTCAGGGCGAGGTTGACCAGGTTGGTCAAGCTTCTGGGCAAGCCAACCAGGCGCGGGGGGTTCCCTGTCCTCCGGCGTGGGGCCAGGCTCGGGGGCGGGAGGTGACCCGGATGCCGACCGGCAAGTTGAAGCGGCGGCGGTGTGAGTACCGGCGGTGCCGCCGGCCGTTGCCGAGGAGCGCTTCACCGCGGCGTCGGTACTGCGGCCCGAACTGCGTCGCGGCCGCGTACCGGTTGCGGAAGTGCGTGAGCGGGCCCTCGTGCTGCTGGATGTCGTTATCGGCGGAAGGCGGCGGAGATCCTGGACACCACCGCCGGCGACCACGAGCGCCTGCTGGCCGGTCAGACGTGCGGCGGCCCGGGTTGCCGGGTGGTGTTGTGGGCCGGCATGAGACGGAAACGGACCGCCCGGTACTGCAGCGACCGGTGCCGACAGGCCGCGTACCGCGAACGACGACGGACAGCACCGATCATGACGCTGTGCCGTAACGATCGGCTGGGAAGCCCACCGTTACGGCACGGCGTCATGGTCAACGGCCGGCCGCCTTGCGGCGGCGGCCGGCCGGTTCCAAAATCTCGCCCGCGAGCGAGGCGCCCTACAGCCGAGTTCGTCCACGGCGGCCTGCTGCTCCACAGGCAGCTTGTCGCGCCGGCTGCGCATGTTGCTGCGCCAGACCTCGAGCTTCACGGGGACGACTTCGGGCTGTTCCTGGTCGTCGCTGGCGACGGCGTCCTCGAGGACCAGGTGCTCGGCATGGCCGCGGGGGTGGTCTTCACGGGCGAGGTACTGGCG
>NZ_SMKC01000567.1 GCF_004348315.1 Streptomyces sp. 8K308
CCGTGACCACCGATCCGCCCCTCGACCTCCCCCTCCCCCGTCCCGCCAATGGAGCCGTGCGATGAGCCAGTTGATCACCCCGGAACTGGTCGACCTCGACCTGACCGCCACCACCAAGGAAGCGGCCTCCCGCGCGCTGGCCGAACGGCTGGCCGCCGCCGGCCGCGTCACCGACCTCGAAGGCTTCCTGGCCGACGTGGCGGCGCGCGAGGCGCAGATGCCGACCGGCCTGGACGGCGGCATCGGCATCCCGCACTGCCGCAGCGCCCACGTCACCGAGCCCAGCCTGGCCTTCGGGCGCGCGGCCCACGGCATCGACTTCGGCGCGACGGACGGCCCCGCCGACCTGATCTTCCTGATCGCGGCCCCGACCGGTGCCGACGAGGACCACATGACGATCCTCTCCGCGCTGGCCCGTCAGCTGATGCGACCCGAGTTCACCACCGCCCTGCGGGAGACGGCCTCCGCCGAGGAGGCCACCGCGCTGATAGCCAACGACGAGGCGCGGCCGACGGCGCCCAGGACGCGACGGCCGACGGCGCCCAGGACGCGACGGCCGACGGCCGCGCCACCCCGCAGAAGAGCCCGCAGGACGCCCGCCCCTTCCGGGTCGTCGCCGTCACCTCGTGCCCGACGGGGATCGCGCACACCTACATGGCCGCCGAGTCGCTTCAGCGGGCCGCCGCCGACGAGGGGGTGGAGATCACCGTCGAGACCCAGGGCTCGGCCGGGTTCGAGCGGCTTGCGCCCGAGCTCGTCGACGCCGCCGACGCGGTGATCTTCGCCCATGACGTCGAGGTCAGGGAGAAGGACAGGTTCGCCGGCAAGCCCCTCGTCGACGTCGGCGTCAAGGCCGCCATCAACCGGCCCGCCGAGCTGCTCGCCGAGGCGCGGGCGAAGGCGGCGCGCGGCGAGGTCGCCGCGCCGGGCACCGCCCCGAGCACCCCGCTCGACCGGACCGGCGAACCGGGCGACCACTTCGGCACCCGACTGCGCAAGTGGCTGATGACCGGCGTCAGCTACATGGTGCCGTTCGTCGCCGCTGGCGGGCTGCTGATCGCCCTCGCCTTCGCCATCGGCGGCTACGGGATCAACGGGGCGCCCTCCGTCGCCGACCACTTCGTGTGGACCGAGGCGGACAGCTGGGCGGCCCTGATGTTCCAGATCGGCGGCGCCGCGTTCGGCTTCCTGATCCCCGTGCTCGCCGGCTACATCGCCTACGGCATGGCCGACCGCCCCGGCCTCGTGCCCGGCTTCGTCGGCGGCGCCATCGCCGTCACCATCAACGCCGGCTTCCTCGGCGGCCTGGCCGCCGGCCTGCTGGCCGGCACGGTGGTGATGGGCATCCAGCGGGTCCGCATCCCACCGGTGCTGCGCGGCATCATGCCGGTGGTCGTGATCCCGCTGCTGTCCTCCGCCGTGGTCGGCTTCCTGATGTTCATCGTCGTCGGCAAGCCGATCGCCGAGGCGCAGCAGTCGATGACGACGTGGCTCGGCGACCTCAGCGGCACCAACGCGGTGCTGCTCGGCGTGCTGCTCGGCCTGATGATGTGCTTCGACCTGGGCGGCCCGGTCAACAAAGTCGCCTACGCCTTCGCCACCGGCGGCATCGCCGTGGCCGACCCGACTCAGGCCAGCCTGGAGATCATGGCGGCCGTGATGGCCGCCGGCATGGTCCCGCCGCTGGGCATGGCCCTGGCCACCACCGTGCGCGGCCGGCTCTTCACGCCGACCGAGCGGGAGAACGGAAAGGCCGCCTGGGTGCTCGGCGCCTCCTTCATCAGCGAGGGCGCCATCCCGTTCGCCGCCGCCGACCCGCTGCGGGTGATCCCCTCGGCGATGGCGGGCGGCGCCGTCACCGGCGCGCTGTCCATGGCCTTCGGCAGCACGCTGCGTGCCCCGCACGGCGGTGTCTTCGTGGTGCCGCTGGTCGGCAGCCCGCTGGCCTACCTGGTGGCCATCGCCGCCGGCACCCTCGTCACCACGAGCCTGGTGGTGCTGCTGAAGGGGCGGCGGACCGGCGGCCCCGGCCGCCCGGCCGGCGGCGACTCCACCCCGGCCGAGGCGCCGGCCGAGGAGCGCGTGGCGGCCGCGGCGGCGGCTTGATCCGGTTGCCGTGACCACGACGAGGGCGGGAGCATGGAGGTGCCGGTGTCCCCGGACGCGCACGGACGCTCCGGGGTCA
>NZ_SMKC01000568.1 GCF_004348315.1 Streptomyces sp. 8K308
TATAAGAGACAGGGGTCCCCATGTCCCCAGCAACCCCCCGCGCGGTGGCCGAGTCGGCCCCGCCGGCCGCCACCAGAACGTTCCCCCGGGTCGGCGTCCGCGCCACCCGCAAGGCCACCTTCATCGCCTTCCTCGCCTGGCTGTTCGCCGTCTACGACTACATCCTGTTCGGCACCCTGCTGCCCGAGATGTCCGACCACTTCGGCTGGAGCGACACCCGCGCCTCGTTCATCTCCACCCTGATATCGGTCGGCACGGCCGTCGTCGCCCTCGGCGTGGGGCCGGTCGTGGACCGCATAGGCCGCCGCCGGGGCATGATCCTCACGGTCTCCGGCACCGCCCTCGCGTCCGCCGCCACCGCCGTCACCCCCGGGGCCGGTTACCTCGTCGGCGTCCGCTCGCTCGGCGGCCTCGGCCTCTCCGAGCAGGCCGTCAACGCCACCTACCTCAACGAGATCTACGCCGTCACCGAGGACGAGAAGATCAAGAAGCGGCGCGGCCTCGTCTACAGCCTGGTGCAGGGCGGTTGGCCGCTCGGCGTGCTGCTCGCCGCCGCGTTCGTCGCCGTCTTTCTCCCCCTCGTCGGCTGGCGCGGCTGCTTCCTCATCGCCGTCTTCCCGGCCCTCGTCATCGCGCTCGCCCGGCGCGGCCTGAAGGAGTCCCCGCAGTTCGAGCTGGAGTTGCGGCTCCGCGAGTTGCGCAAGCGCGGCCGTGACGCCGAGGCCCGCGAGCTCGCCCGCTCCTACGGCGTCGCCGAGGAGGAGTCGGCCCCGCTCGCCGCCATCTTCCGCGGCCCCGCGCTGCGCAACACCCTGGTGCTCGGCTTCGCGTGGATCGTCAACTGGTTCGGCATCCAGGTCTTCAGCGTCCTCGGCACCACCGTGCTCACCGAGGGCAAGGACGTCAGCTTCACCGGCTCGCTCGTGATGCTCATCGTCATCAACGCCGTCGGCTACCTGGGCTACGTCTTCCACGGCTGGATCGGCGACCGCTTCGGCCGCCGCAACGTGGTGGGCATCGGCTGGATCCTCTCCGGCGTCTTCTTCGCCCTCACCCTCACGGTCGCGCACGGCACCTTCCTCGTGGTGGCGCTCTACTCGCTCGGCATGTTCTTCCTCGTCGGCCCCTACGCGGCGCTGCTGTTCTACATGGGCGAGTGCTACGACACCCGCTGCCGCGCCACCGGCACCGCCTTCCTCAACGCCCTGTCGCAGCCGGGCGCGATCGTCGCCGGCCTCATCGTGACGGCGCTGCTCGCGGCCGACATGAGCTGGAACGGCGCGGCCCTGCTCGTCGGCGCCGTCGGCACCTTCCTCTCCGGCTTCGTGATGTTCGCCGCCCGTCCCGTGGAGACCCTCGATGACTGACTCCCCCCAGGTCGCCCTCGTCACCGGCGCCGCGAGCGGCATCGGCCGCGCCCTCGCCGTCGCGTACGCCGAACGCGGCGTGGCCACCGTCGTGGGCGCCTACCCGGGCGACCCGCACGACCCGGAGGAGACGGCCGCCGCCGTGCGGGCCGTCGGCGGCCGGTGCGTCGTCCACGAGGTCGACGTGCGCTCCACGGCCCAGGTCGACGCCTTCGCCCGCCGTGCCGTCGACACCTGGGGCCGGCTCGACATCGCGGTGGCCAACGCCGGGGTGCTCCGCCGCGCCTCCCTGGCCGAACTCGACGACGCGGCCTGGGACGATCTCGTCCAGGTCGACCTGACCGGCGTGTTGCGCACGCTGCGCGCCGCGGCCGCCCTGATGACCGGGCCAGGCGCGATGGTCGCCGTCTCCTCCATCGCCGGCGGCGTCTACGGCTGGGGCGAGCACGCGCACTACGCGGCGGCCAAGTCCGGGGTGTTCGGCCTGTGCCGCAGCCTGGCGGTGGAGCTCGCCCCGCGCGGCGTCCGCGTCAACACCGTGGTCCCCGGCTACGTCGTCACCCCGCAGTCCCTCGATCCGGTCAACTCCCTCGGGCCCGAGGGCCTGCGCCGCGCCGGTGCCGGCATCCCGCTCGGGCGCGCCGGTCGGCCCGAGGAGATAGCGGCCGTGATCCGCTTCCTCACCTCGCCCGAGGCGTCCTACCTGACCGGCCAGGAGATCGTCGTCGACGGCGGCCTCACCATCCGCATGCCGGCCTGACCTCCCTTGAACCCCCGTGAACCCCCCTGAACC
>NZ_SMKC01000569.1 GCF_004348315.1 Streptomyces sp. 8K308
CGCCCGCCACCGCATCAGCGTCCTGTTCGCCATGCTCCGCGACGGCACCTTCTACGAACCACGCGTCCCCGAAGAAGCCGTCGCATGACCAGCTCGGGCTTGACGAAGGACATAGAGGCACCCCCCCCGCGACATGCGGTTAGGTTAGCCTAACCTCACCGAACCTTCGCCGGCCGGTGCGCCGGCACGCGGCGACGTCCCCATGCGTCCCAACTCGCCACACCCCGCCGAAAGGTGCTCCGATGACGACCACGATCCCGCGCAGGCCACGGACGACCGGCGCACTGTCCCGTCGCGGCTTCCTGGGCGCGGCCGGCGGCTCACTGGGCGCGGCCGGCCTGGTCACCGCCTGCTCCTCGGGCTCTTCGGACGACGAGCAGACCGGCGGCTCCGACGGCGCTGGCTCGGGTGGCTGGAGCTTCACCGACGACCGCGGCGAGACCGCCACCCTCGACGCCGCCCCCGAGCGCATCGTCGCCTACGTCGGCTCCGCCGCCGCGCTCCACGACTACGGCATCCGCTGCACCGGGATCTTCGGCCCCGCCATCACCGCGGACGGCGAACCCAGCGTGCTGACACCGACCTGGACCTGGACCGGCTCACCAACCTGGGCAACGCCTGGGGCGAGTTCAATATCGAGGAGTACCTGGCCTCGACCCCCAACTGCTGGTCAGCGACATCCACACCCCGCCGAGCCTGTGGTGGGTCTCCGAGGACACCGCCTCCGACATCCTGGGCATCGCGCCAAGCGTCGGCATAGCCAACGTCGGCCCCCCGCTGGGCACCACGGTCGAGCGCTACGCCGAGTTGGCCGAGGCGCTGGGTGCGACCTGTCGTCGCCCGACGTCGTCGCGGCCAGGGAGCGCTACGACGCCGCGGCCGAGGCCATCAGGCAGGCGGCCCGCGACAACCCGGGCATCCGGGTGCTCGCGCTCTCCGCCACCGCCGACAAGGTGTGGTTCTGCGTGCCCGCCGACCTCTCCGACCTGACCTACTACCAGGAGCTCGGCGTGGAGCTCGTCGTCCCAGAGGACCCCGACGAGGCCGGCACCTTCCAGTCCGTCAGCTGGGAGAACGCCGGGCTCAACCCGGCCGACCTGATCCTCCTCGACGACCGGGCCATCAGCCTGCAGCCCGACCAACTGGCCGCCGACAAGCCGACCTGGCGCTCCCTGCTCGCCGTCCAGGCCGGCCAGGTCGCCGCCTGGAACCCAGAGCCCACCTACAGCTACGCCGGCTGCGCCCCGGCCATGGAGAACCTGGCCGAGGCCATCCGCTCCGCCACCCGGCTCGGCTGACCGCCATGAAGGCGCCCGCTCCCCGGCCCGCCACGCTTGCCCGCCGCACCCTGCTCGCCGCCTCGGGCGCCGGCCTGCTCGCCGCCTGCGGCGCCGACTCCGGCTCCGTCACCGGCCAGGGCGGCTGGAGCTTCACCGACGACCGGGACGAGACCGTCAGCCTCGACGCCGCCCCGGAACGGATCGTCGCCTACGTCGGCTCGGCCGCCGCGCTCCACGACTTCGGCGTCCCGTGCACCGCGATCTTCGGCCCGAGCGGCCCGGTGCGCGGCGGCCCCAACCCGCAGGCCGGGACCTCGACGTGGACCGGCTGACCAGCCCGTGCGAGGCCTGGGGCGAGTTCAACATCGAGCGCTACGCCCAGCTCGAACCCCAGCTCCTTACGTCCACTGCGAAGGAGCCGCCTCCCGCTGGGCCGTCACCACGGAGGCCGGCTCGCCGGTCTCCGTGCTCGGCCCCACCGAGGAGGACAACGGGGGCGTCGACTTCCGCCCGCCGCCCGACACGGACCAGGTCCTGATCGCCGGCGACTCCTCGGCCCTCCCCGCCATCGCCGGCATCCTCGCCTGGCTGCCGGCCGGCCTCCCCGCCCGGGTCTGGATCGAGACCCAACACGTGGCGGACCGCCAGCACCTGTCGACCAGGGCCGAAGCGGAGATCACCTGGCTGCCCCACGGCCGGCTGCGGACGGCTCTCCGCACCGGCGACGACCCGCCAGCGCCACCGGCCGTCACCGCCCAGCGCCGCAGGCAACCCACGCCGCAGGCGACCCGTGTCCTCGCAAGGGAGCGGTCCGGCCGGGCGAAGCCCGGCCGTGAACGGGCCGGAACTGCCCCCGCC
>NZ_SMKC01000056.1 GCF_004348315.1 Streptomyces sp. 8K308
GTCGGGGGCCGGCGCTCTGGTGGCGCACCGCACCGTGCGGCGGGAAGGGGCGGGGCGACCCCGCGCGTGGTGCCGGGGCGCCGGTCGACGGCGTGGCCGCGGCCGGCCGCGTGCGAAGCCGTCGCGTATACCACGCGCGGAGCGCGAGAAGGGCGAGCGTGCTGCCCGGCGGCGGAGCCGCCGCTCATCCGCGCGCAGCGGGGAACAACCGCACGCGGTGCGGGAGTACGTGGCCGAGGCCCCTTCGAGCCGTTCGGTCCGGCAGGACCGATTGGTGCCGGCGGCGGGGCATGTGGCACACTGACCAGGTTGCTCGGTTGAGAGCCGATGCTGCGCGCCTCCCGCCGGGAGGACCGGAAGCGAGTCCCACTGTATTCGTCGTCCCTGATGAGGGCGGAAATACCGGGATCTTCCGGGAAGCGTGGGCGGGGCGTCAGCCAGGTACCCGGTGGAGGTTCTCCACCAGTCTCCCCCCACTCCTCGCAGTGGAAACCCCCGACGGGGGTGCCCTGCGGCGAAATAAGGGAGGGGGCGCGACACGCCCGACCGCGTGGGTCGGAGGTCGGAGGGCGACGCCGGGGACCAGAGCGGAAAACGAAGAGACAGGACTACGAAGTAGCCATGGCGGGACAGAAGATCCGCATCCGGCTCAAGGCCTACGACCACGAGGTCATCGACAACTCGGCGAAGAAGATCGTCGAGACGGTGACCCGCACGGGAGCGTCGGTCGCTGGCCCGGTGCCGCTGCCCACTGAGAAGAACGTGTACTGCGTCATCAAGTCGCCGCACAAGTACAAGGACTCGCGCGAGCACTTCGAGATGCGCACCCACAAGCGGCTGATCGACATCCTCGACCCGACCCCCAAGACCGTTGACTCGCTGATGCGCCTGGACCTGCCGGCCGGCGTCGACATCGAGATCAAGCTCTGAGAGGCCGGTAGCGAAGATGACCAAGCAGATCAAGGGCGTCCTGGGCGAGAAGCTCGGCATGACCCAGGTCTGGGACGAGAACAACCGCATCGTCCCGGTGACCGTGGTCAAGGCCGGCCCCTGCGTCGTGACCCAGGTGCGCACCGACGACCGCGACGGCTACTCGGCCGTCCAGATCGCCTACGGCGAGATCGACCCGCGCAAGGTGAACAAGCCCCTCAAGGGCCACTTCGCCAAGGCCGACGTCACCCCGCGCCGCCACCTGGTCGAGCTGCGGACCGCCGACGCCAGCGAGTACACCCTCGGCCAGGAGGTCACGGCCGAGGTGTTCGAGTCTGGCGTCAAGGTCGACGTGACCGGCACCAGCAAGGGCAAGGGCACCGCCGGTGTCATGAAGCGCCACGGCTTCGGCGGCCTCGGCGCCTCGCACGGCACGCAGCGCAAGCACCGTTCGCCCGGCTCCATCGGTGGCTGCGCCACCCCGGGCCGCGTGTTCAAGGGTCTGCGCATGGCCGGCCGCACCGGCAACGAGCGCGTGACCACCCAGAACCTGACCGTCCACGCCGTTGACGCGGAGAAGGGCCTGCTGCTCATCAAGGGCGCGGTGCCCGGCCCCAACGGCGGCCTCGTCCTGGTCCGTACCGCGGCCAAGGGGGCCTGAGGGTAAACCATGAGCACCGTTGACATCCTTTCGCCCGCTGGCGAGAAGACCGGCACCGTCGAGCTCCCCGCGGAGATCTTCGACGCGCGCGTCAGCGTCCCGCTGATGCACCAGGTCGTCGTCGCGCAGCTGGCCGCCGCCCGCCAGGGCACGCACAAGGCCAAGACCCGCGGCGAGGTCCGTGGCGGTGGCAAGAAGCCGTACCGCCAGAAGGGCACCGGCCGGGCCCGCCAGGGTTCCACCCGCGCCCCGCAGTTCACCGGCGGTGGCACCGTGCACGGCCCCGTGCCGCGTGACTACACGCAGCGCACCCCGAAGAAGATGAAGGCCGCCGCCCTGCGCAGCGCCCTCACCGACCGGGCCAGGCACGAGCGCGTCCACGTCGTCACCGGCGTCGTGGACGGCGAGGTCTCCACCAAGGCGGCGCGCGGCCTGTTCGAGAAGATCAGCGACCGCAAGAAGCTGCTGCTGGTCGCCGACCGCGCGGACAACACCTCGTGGCTCTCGGCCCGCAACCTGCCCCAGGTCCACATCATCGACCCGGGCCAGCTGAACACCTACGACGTGCTCGACTCCGACGACGTCGTCTTCACCAAGGCCGCCTTCGACCGCTTCGTGGCCGGCCCGATCGGCACCGCCAAGGTGGCGCTCGACAAGCCCGAAGGGAGCGAAGCCTGATGAGCGACTCGACCGTCGCCGAGGTCGTCTCCAGCAAGGAGCTCACCTCCCCGCACGACGTGCTGCTCAAGCCCGTGGTGTCGGAGAAGAGCTACGCGCTGCTCGACGAGAACAAGTACACGTTCATCGTCGACCCGCGGGCCAACAAGACCCAGATCAAGCAGGCCGTCCAGGCGGTCTTCTCGGTCAAGGTCCAGTCGGTTCACACGATCAACCGGCAGGGCAAGCGCAAGCGCACCCGCACCGGCTACGGCAAGCGCGCCAACACCAAGCGCGCCATCGTGACCCTCGCCGAGGGCGACAGCATCGACATCTTCGGCGGTCCGGTCCTCTCCTAGGGGAGCCGGTCCGTCCGATACCGGACGAGGACTAAGAAATGGGAATCCGCAAGTACAAGCCGACGACTCCGGGCCGTCGAGGCGCCAGCGTCGCCGACTTCGTCGAGATCACGCGGTCCACGCCGGAGAAGTCGCTGGTCCGCCCCCTGCACAGCAAGGGTGGCCGGGACAACGCCGGTCGTGTGGCCGTCCGTCACCAGGGCGGCGGGCACAAGCGCGCCTACCGCGTCATCGACTTCCGTCGGCACGACAAGGACGGTGTGCCGGCCAAGGTCGCGCACATCGAGTACGACCCGAACCGCACCGCGCGGATCGCGCTGCTGCACTACGCCGACGGCGAGAAGCGCTACATCATCGCCCCGGCCAACCTGCGGCAGGGCGACCGGGTGGAGAACGGCGCGGGCGCCGACATCAAGCCGGGTAACAACCTGCCGCTGCGCAACATCCCGGTCGGTACCGTGATCCACGCGATCGAGCTCCAGCCCGGCGGCGGCGCCAAGTTCGCCCGCTCCGCCGGTGCCTCGGTGCAGTTGCTCGCGAAGGAGGGCCGGATGGCCCACCTCCGCATGCCGTCCGGCGAGATCCGTCTCGTGGACGTGCGCTGCCGGGCCACGGTCGGCGAGGTCGGCAACGCCGAGCAGTCGAACATCAACTGGGGCAAGGCCGGCCGGATGCGCTGGAAGGGCGTTCGTCCGAGCGTCCGCGGTGTCGTGATGAACCCCGTCGACCACCCGCACGGCGGTGGCGAGGGCCGGACCTCGGGTGGTCGCCACCCGGTCTCGCCCTGGGGCAAGAAGGAAGGCCGGACTCGCGCGCCGAAGAAGGCCAGCAACAAGTACATCATCCGCCGCCGCAAGACGAACAAGAAGCGCTAGGAGCAGGTTTCGATGCCGCGCAGTCTCAAGAAGGGACCCTTCGTCGACGACCACCTGATGAAGAAGGTGGACTCGCAGAACGAATCCGGTTCCAAGAACGTCATCAAGACCTGGTCTCGCCGCTCGATGATCGTCCCGGCCATGCTCGGCCACACGATCGCGGTGCACGACGGCCGCAAGCACGTCCCGGTGTTCGTCACCGAGTCGATGGTCGGCCACAAGCTCGGCGAGTTCGCCCCCACCCGTACGTTCCGCGGTCACGTCAAGGACGACCGCAAGTCGCGTCGGCGCTGAGCGGGGTTCGCAGACCATGACCGACACCGAAGGGACAACCATGGAAGCCAGGGCTATCGCGCGGTACATCCGCGTCACGCCCATGAAGGCCCGCCGTGTGGTGGACCTCATCCGTGGCAAGAGCGCCGCGGAGGCACAGGCTGTCCTGCGCTTCGCCCCGCAGGCCGCCAGCGTGCCCGTGGGCAAGGTGCTCGACAGCGCCATCGCCAACGCCGCGCACAACTACAACCACACGGACGTCGACAGCCTCTACGTCAGCGAGGCGTACGTCGACGAGGGCCCGACCCTGAAGCGGTTCCGGCCGCGCGCCCAGGGCCGTGCCTACCGGATCCGCAAGCGGACCAGCCACATCACGGTGGTCGTCAGCAGCAAGGAAGGAACCCGGTAATGGGCCAGAAGGTAAACCCGCACGGGTTCCGTCTCGGCGTCACGACCGACTTCAAGTCGCGCTGGTACGCCGACAAGCTCTACAAGGACTACGTCAAGGAAGACGTCGCGATCCGCCGCATGCTCACCCAGGGCATGGAGCGGGCCGGCATCTCCAAGGTGGAGATCGAGCGCACCCGTGACCGGGTCCGCGTCGACGTCCACACCGCCCGTCCCGGCATCGTCATCGGTCGCCGCGGCGCGGAGGCCGACCGCCTCCGGGGCAACCTGGAGAAGCTGACCGGCAAGCAGATCCAGTTCAACATCCTCGAGGTCAAGAACCCCGAGCTGGACGCCCAGCTGGTGGCCCAGGCGGTCGCCGAGCAGCTGTCCTCCCGCGTCTCCTTCCGGCGTGCCATGCGCAAGTCGATGCAGAGCACGCTGAAGGCCGGCGCCAAGGGCATCAAGATCCAGTGCGGCGGCCGTCTCGGCGGCGCCGAGATGTCCCGGTCCGAGTTCTACCGCGAGGGTCGGGTGCCGCTGCACACGCTCCGCGCCAACGTGGACTACGGCTTCTTCGAGGCTCGCACCACCTTCGGCCGGATCGGCGTGAAGGTCTGGATCTACAAGGGCGACGTCAAGAACATCGCCGAGGTTCGCGCGGAGAACGCCGCGGCCCGTGCCGGCAACCGCCCGGCCCGTGGCGGCGCCGGCGCCGACCGCCCGGCCCGCGGCCGTGGCGAGCGCGGTGGCCGTGGCCGCCGTCCGCAGCAGCAGGGTGCGCCCGCCGCCGAGGCTCCCAAGGCCGAGGCCCAGGCCACCGCTCCGGCCGCCGAGAGCACCACCGGATCGGAGAGCTGAAGACCATGCTGATTCCCCGCAAGGTCAAGTACCGCAAGCAGCACCACCCGAAGCGCAGTGGCAAGGCCAAGGGTGGCACCGAGGTCGCGTTCGGCGAGTACGGCATCCAGGCCGTGACCGCCGCGTACGTCACCAACCGGCAGATCGAGGCCGCGCGTATCTCGATGACCCGGCACATCAAGCGTGGCGGCAAGGTGTGGATCAACATCTACCCGGACCGCCCGCTGACCAAGAAGCCCGCCGAGACCCGCATGGGTTCCGGTAAGGGTTCGCCGGAGTGGTGGGTCGCGAACGTCAAGCCGGGTCGCGTGATGTTCGAGCTCTCCTACCCCAACGAGAAGATCGCTCGTGAGGCGCTGATCCGCGCCGCGCACAAGCTTCCGATGAAGTGCCGGATCGTTCGGCGCGAGGCAGGTGAGGCGTGATGGCAGCCGGTACCAAGGTCTCCGAGCTGCGTGAGCTGAACAACGAGGAGCTCGTTGTGAAGCTGCGCGAGGCGAAGGAGGAGCTGTTCCGCCTCCGCTTCCAGGCGGCGACCGGGCAGCTGGAGAACAACAGCCGGCTGAAGGCCGTGCGCAAGGACATCGCCCGGGTCTACACCCTCATGCGCGAGCGCGAGCTCGGCATCGAGACGGTGGCGGAGCCGGCCGAGGCTGCCGAGGCGGTGGAGAGCGCCTGATGAGTGAGAACACTGTGACTGAGACGACCGAGCGCGGCCGGCGGAAGACGCGTGAGGGTCTGGTCGTCAGCGACAAGATGGACAAGACCGTCGTCGTCGCCGTCGAGGACCGGGTCAAGCACGCCCTGTACGGCAAGATCATCCGCCGCACCAACAAGCTCAAGGCGCACGACGAGCAGAACGCCGCCGGTGTCGGTGACCGCGTACTCCTGATGGAGACCCGGCCGCTGTCCGCTACCAAGCGCTGGCGCGTCGTGGAGATTCTGGAGAAGGCGAAGTAACGACATGATCCAGCAGGAGTCGCGACTGCGTGTCGCCGACAACACGGGTGCGAAGGAGATCCTCTGCATCCGCGTTCTGGGCGGATCCGGTCGCCGTTACGCGGGCATCGGCGATGTCATCGTCGCCACCGTCAAGGACGCGATCCCGGGCGGCAACGTCAAGAAGGGTGACGTCGTCAAGGCGGTCGTCGTGCGCGCCGTGAAGGAGCGCCGGCGTCCGGACGGCTCGTACATCCGCTTCGACGAGAACGCCGCCGTCATTCTCCGGAACGACGGCGACCCCCGTGGCACCCGTATCTTCGGCCCGGTCGGCCGTGAACTGCGCGAGAAGAAGTTCATGAAGATCATCTCCCTCGCGCCGGAGGTGCTGTGAGCATGAAGATCAAGAAGGGCGACCTGGTTCAGGTCATCACCGGCAAGGACAAGGGCAAGCAGGGCAAGGTCATCGTGGCCTACCCCCGCGAGGACCGCGTCCTGGTCGAGGGTGTCAACCGGGTCAAGAAGCACACCAAGGCCGGCACGACCGCCCGTGGTTCCAAGACCGGTGGCATCATCACCACCGAGGCCCCGATCCACGTGAGCAACGTCGCGCTCGTGGTGGAGAAGGACGGCAAGAAGGTCACCACCCGCGTCGGCTACCGCTTCGACGACAACGGCAACAAGATCCGCGTTGCCCGGCGGACCGGTGAGGACATCTGATGACCACTGCGACACCGACCACCACCGCGCCGCGCCTGAAGACGCGGTACCGCGAGGAGATCGTCGGCAAGCTGCGTGACCAGTACCAGTACGCCAACGTCATGCAGGTGCCGGGGCTGACCAAGATCGTGGTCAACATGGGTGTGGGCGACGCCGCCCGCGACTCCAAGCTGATCGACGGGGCCGTCCGCGACCTCGCCACGATCACCGGCCAGAAGCCGACCGTGACCAAGGCCCGCAAGTCCATCGCGCAGTTCAAGCTGCGCGAGGGCATGCCGATCGGCGCGCACGTGACGCTGCGCGGCGACCGCATGTGGGAGTTCCTCGACCGCCTGCTGTCGCTGGCGCTGCCGCGGATCCGTGACTTCCGCGGCCTGTCGCCGAAGCAGTTCGACGGCCGGGGCAACTACACGTTCGGCCTGACCGAGCAGGTCATGTTCCATGAGATCGACCAGGACCAGATCGACCGGGTCCGGGGCATGGACATCACCGTGGTCACCACGGCGAACACCGACGACGAGGGCCGCACCCTGCTGCGTCTCCTCGGATTCCCGTTCAAGGAGGCGTGAGCTATGGCGAAGAAGGCTCTGATCGCCAAGGCCGCCCGCAAGCCCAAGTTCAGCTCGCGTGGCTACACGCGCTGCCAGCGCTGTGGCCGGCCGCACTCCGTGTACCGCAAGTTCGGCCTCTGCCGCGTGTGCCTTCGTGAGATGGCGCACCGGGGCGAGCTGCCGGGCGTCACCAAGAGCTCCTGGTAACACCTACTACGCCGTAGGTCCCGTGGGGTCCGCGCCGCCTTCGGGTGGCGCGGCCCCCGCGAGAAACCCCGGTGAGAGAGGCCAAAGGCCGTTTTATGACCATGACCGACCCGATCGCAGACATGCTGACGCGTCTGCGTAACGCGAACTCGGCGTACCACGACACCGTCGTGATGCCGCACAGCAAGATCAAGACGCACATCGCGGAGATCCTCCAGCAGGAGGGCTACATCACGGGCTGGAAGACCGAGGACGCCCAGGTGGGCAAGAGCCTCGTCCTCGAGCTCAAGTACGGCCCGAACCGCGAGCGTTCGATCGCCGGCATCAAGCGGATCTCGAAGCCGGGCCTGCGGGTCTACGCGAAGTCCACCAACCTGCCGAAGGTGCTCGGCGGCCTGGGCGTGGCGATCATCTCCACCTCCAACGGGCTGCTCACCGACAAGCAGGCGCAGAAGAAGGGCGTGGGTGGGGAAGTCCTCGCCTACGTCTGGTGACGAAGGGAACGGAGGAAGAGCCATGTCGCGCATCGGCAAGCAGCCCATCCCGGTTCCCGCCGGCGTGGACGTGACCATCGACGGTCGCACGGTCGCGGTGAAGGGCCCCAAGGGCACCCTCTCGCACACCGTCGCCGCGCCGATCGAGGTCGCGCAGGCCGAGGACGGCACCATCGTGGTGACCCGTCCCAACGACGAGAACCGCAACCGGGCCCTGCACGGGCTGTCCCGCACGCTGGTCGACAACATGATCGTCGGCGTGACCCAGGGGTACGTCAAGAAGCTTGAGATCAGCGGTGTCGGTTACCGCGTCCAGGCCAAGGGGAGCAACCTCGAGTTCTCCCTGGGCTACAGCCACCCCATCCTGATCGAGCCGCCGGAGGGCATCACCTTCAAGGTGGAGACCCCGACCCGATTCAGCGTCGAGGGCATCGACAAGCAGAAGGTGGGCGAGGTAGCGGCGAAGATCCGCAAGCTGCGGAAGCCTGACCCGTACAAGGCCAAGGGCGTCAAGTACGAGGGCGAAGTCATCCGCCGCAAGGTCGGAAAGGCTGGTAAGTAGCCATGGCATACGGACTGAAGATCGCCAAGGGCGACGCGCGGAAGCGGGTGGCGGCCAAGCGCCGGCACATCCGCATCCGCAAGAAGATCTCGGGCAGCCCCGAGCGTCCGCGCCTGGTCGTGACCCGTTCCAACCGTCACATGGTGGCGCAGGTCATCGACGACACCGTGGGCCACACGCTGGCCTCGGCCTCGTCGCTGGACGCGTCGATCCGTGGCGGCGAGGGCGACAAGAGCGCGCAGGCCAAGAAGGTCGGCACCCTGGTCGCGGAGCGTGCCAAGGCCGCCGGTGTCGAGGCCGTCGTGTTCGACCGTGGCGGTAACAAGTACGCCGGGCGCGTCGCCGCGCTGGCCGACGCCGCCCGCGAGGCGGGGCTCAAGTTCTGAGCCGGTCCCGTCCGAGCAATCGAGAGAGGTAATTCCAATGGCTGGACCCCAGCGCCGCGGTGGCGGCGCCGGTGGCGGCGAGCGGCGGGACCGTAAGGGCCGGGATGGCGGCGCCGCCGCCGAGAAGACCGCGTACGTCGAGCGCGTCGTCGCGATCAACCGTGTCGCCAAGGTTGTGAAGGGTGGTCGTCGCTTCAGCTTCACCGCGCTGGTCGTGGTGGGCGACGGTGACGGCACCGTGGGTGTCGGTTACGGCAAGGCCAAGGAGGTGCCGGCCGCCATCGCCAAGGGTGTCGAGGAGGCCAAGAAGCACTTCTTCAAGGTCCCCCGGATCCAGGGCACCATCCCGCACCCGATCCAGGGCGAGGAGGCCGCCGGCATCGTGCTGCTCAAGCCGGCCTCCCCGGGTACCGGTGTGATCGCCGGTGGCCCGGTGCGCGCCGTGCTGGAGTGCGCGGGCATCCACGACGTGCTGAGCAAGTCGCTCGGTTCGTCGAACCCGATCAACATCGTGCACGCCACGGTGGCCGCGCTGAAGGGCCTGCAGCGCCCCGAGGAGATCGCGGCCCGTCGCGGCCTGCCGCTCGAGGACGTCGCCCCCGCCGCTCTGCTGCGGGCGCGTGCCGGAGTGGGTGCGTGATGGCGCAGCTGAAGATCACTCAGGTGAAGTCCCAGATCGGGAGCAAGCAGAACCACAGGGAAACGCTGCGCTCGCTCGGGCTGCGGCGTATCAACGACGTGGTCGTCAAGGATGACCGCCCGGAGATCCGCGGCATGGCCAACACCGTGCGGCATCTGGTGACGGTCGAGGAGGTGGACTGAGATGGCGGAGCTCGCCAAGGGAACCCCTGAGGGCGCCGAGAGCGCGCCGCTCAAGCTCCACGACCTGCGTCCGGCCCCGGGCGCCAAGAAGTCCAAGATCCGGGTGGGTCGCGGTGAGGCGTCCAAGGGTAAGACCGCTGGTCGCGGCACCAAGGGCACCAAGGCCCGCTACCAGGTTCGGGCCGGCTTCGAGGGCGGCCAGCTCCCGCTGCTGCAGCGGCTGCCCAAGATGAAGGGCTTCAAGAGCATCGCGCACAAGCAGTTCCAGGTCGTCAACCTGGACCGGCTCGCGGCGCTCTACCCGGAGGGCGGCGAGGTCACCGTCGAGGACCTGGTCGCCAAGGGCGCGGTCCGGAAGAACGAGCTGGTCAAGGTGCTTGGCACCGGCGAGATCTCGGTGGCGCTGACGGTGACGGTCGACGCCGTCTCCGCCTCCGCCAAGGAGAAGATCACCGCCGCGGGCGGCACCGTCACCGAGCGTTCCTGAACCGGCGTTCGGCAGGTCGGAAATGTGAGTGACCGGGGATGTCCGCTTCTTGGGCATCCCCGGTCAGTCGTTCCAGCCTGGCGTATCCGCCGGTAAGGTTGCGTCCGTTGCGCTTTCTCAGCTCTCGCTGTGCCCTAGATCTGTCCCACTCGTTCTGTCATTCATTGGACTTCAAGACCGAAACCTCCACCGCCTGAAGGCGGGGAGGCGCTGGAGGAGCCGTGCTCGCCGCGTTCGCCCGGGCGTTCCAGACGCCCGATCTGCGTAAGAAGCTGCTCTTCACCCTGGGCATCGTCGTGGTGTTCCGGCTTGGACAGCATGTGCCGGTGCCGGGCGTCAGTTTCCAGAACGTCGATCAGTGCGTAAGGGAGGCGGACGCCGCGGGGGGCAGCTCCGGCCTGTTCGGTCTGGTCAACGTGCTCAGCGGCGGGGCGCTGCTGCAGTTGACCATCTTCGCGCTGGGGATCATGCCGTACATCACGGCGAGCATCATCCTCCAGCTGCTGGTGGTGGTGATCCCGCGGCTCGAGGCCCTGAAGAAGGAGGGCCAGGCCGGTCAGGCGAAGATCACCCAGTACACCCGCTACCTGACGATGGCGCTGGCGGTGCTCCAGGCCACCGGTCTGGTGGCGACCGCCCGCAGTGGCACCCTCTTCCCCAACTGCACGGTGGCGAACGACATCATCCCGGACGACTCGATCTTCACCACGCTGGTGATGGTGATCGCGCTCACCTCGGCCACCGCGCTCATCATGTGGATGGGTGAGCTCATCACGGACCGGGGTATCGGTAATGGCATGTCCATGCTGATGTTCGTGTCCATCGCCGCCAGCTTCCCGGCCGCCATGTGGCAGATCAAGCAGCAGGGCAGCCTCGCCGACGGCTGGATCGAGTTCGGCGTCGTCGTCACCTGCGGTCTCGCCATGGTCGGCCTCGTCCTCTTCGTCGAGCTGGCCCAGCGCCGGATCCCGGTGCAGTACGCGAAGCGCATGATCGGCCGGCGCTCCTACGGCGGCACCTCCACCTACATCCCGCTGAAGGTCAACCAGGCCGGCGTGATCCCGGTGATCTTCGCCTCCTCGCTGCTCTACATCCCGCAGCTGCTGGTGCAGTTCGCCGGCTCCAACGCGGGCTGGGCGGACTGGATCAACCGGTACTTCACGACTGGCAGCCACCCGTACTACATCGTCACCTACTTCCTGCTGATCGTCTTCTTCGCCTTCTTCTACGTGGCCATCACCTTCAACCCCGAAGAGGTGGCCGAAAACATGAAGAAGTATGGTGGTTTTATCCCGGGCATCCGGGCGGGGCGGCCGACGGTCGAGTACCTGAGCTACGTGCTGAACCGCATCACCTGGCCGGGATCGCTCTACCTCGGCCTGATCGCCCTGGTGCCCACCGTGGCGCTGGTCATGTTCGACGCTCAGCAGGACTTCCCCTTCGGTGGCACCTCCATCCTGATCATCGTGGGTGTCGGCCTGGAGACGGTGCGGCAGATCGAGAGCCAGCTCCACCAGCGCAACTACGAAGGGTTCCTCCGCTGATGCGAATCGTCCTCGTCGGTCCGCCGGGCGCGGGCAAGGGCACGCAGGCCGCGTTGCTCGCCCAGCGCCTGGACATTCCGCACATCTCCACCGGCGACCTCTTCCGCGCCAACATCAGCCAGGGCACGGAGCTCGGCCGCCAGGTCGAGTCGATCCTGCGCTCCGGCGGCCTGGTGCCGGACGAGGTCACCATCGCGATGGCCGCGGACCGGATGGCGAAACCGGACGCCGAGGACGGGTTCCTGCTGGACGGCTTTCCCCGCAACATCGGCCAGGCCAAGGCCCTGGACGCACTGCTCGAGGAGCAGGGGACGCGGCTCGACGCGGTCCTCGACCTCGAGGTCCCCGAGGAGGAGGTCGTCAAGCGCATCGCCGGGCGGCGCACCTGCCGGAAGGACAGCAGCCACACCTTCCACGTCGAGTACAAGCGGCCCGAGGTCGAGGGCGTCTGCGACGAGTGCGGTGGCGACCTCTACCAGCGCGACGACGACCAGGAGGAGACCGTCCGCAAGCGGCTCGCCATCTACCACGAGGAGACCGAGCCGATCATCGACTACTACCGGGAGCAGGGCCTGGTCGTGACGATCACGGCCCTGGCCCCGGTGCCCGAGGTGACCAGGCGGGCGCTGGCCGCCCTCCCCGAGCGCGCGGCGTAGACGCTCCGCTGGAAATGCGGGCGGGAAACCGTGAGCCGGGGCGGCTGGTCGCGCCCACGCGACGGAGCCGCTCGTGTCAGGGCATCGCGTCTCTTTCGGGGCGCAGCGCCACACCGGACTTCGACAGGGCCGCTCAGTCGGCGAGGATCCCAACCATGGTGGAAATCAAGACCCCCGAGCAGATCGCCAAGATGCGCGCCGCCGGCCTGGTGGTGGCGGAGATACACCGCAGGACGGCGGAGGCCGCGGTCCCCGGCGCCACCACCAAGGACCTGGACGACATCGCCGCCCAGACCCTGGCCGACCACGGCGCCAAGCCCAACTTCCTGGGCTACGGCGGCTTCCCCGCGACCATCTGCACCTCGGTCAACGACATCGTGGTGCACGGGATCCCGGACCGCGAGACCGTGCTGGAGTCCGGTGACGTGCTGTCGATCGACGCCGGCGCGATCGTCGACGGCTGGCACGCGGACGCCGCGCTGACCGTGCTGGTCGGCGAGGGCCATGCCTCCGAGCTCGTCGAGCTCAGCCGGGTGACCGAGGCGTCCCTGTGGGCCGGCATCGCCGCGTTCCGCAAGGGCAACCGCCTGGTGGACGTCTCCAAGGCCATCGAGAGCTTCATCCGCCGCCAGCCGCGGCCCGCCTCCGGCCGGTACGGCATCGTCGAGGACTACGGCGGGCACGGCATCGGCAGCGAGATGCACATGGACCCGCACCTGCTGAACTACGTGGACCGCAGGCGCGGCCGCGGCCCTCGCTTCGTGCCCGGGTTCTGTCTGGCGATCGAGCCGATGATCTCGCTCGGCACCCCGAGGACCCACGTGCTGGCCGACGAGTGGACCGTCAAGACCAACGACGGCAGCTGGGCCTCCCACTGGGAGCACTCGGTGGCGCTCACCGAGGCGGGGCCGCTGGTCCTCACCGCCCCGGACGGCGGCCGGGCGCGACTCGCCGAGCTGGGCGTGACGGCGGCTCCTGATCCGTTGGCTTAATGATCTTTCTCGGTGGGAAGGCCCCCATGATGGGTCTGATTGGTCTTTTCGGGTGGGGTGCCGTAGTCTGATGAGTCGGTTCTGTGCGCCCTCTCCCTTTGCGTGCGCGGGACCATCCAGGTAGCCGATCCCGGAAGGTGAAGCGCTCAAGCATGGCCAAAAAACAAGGGGCCATCGAGATCGAGGGCACGGTCGTCGAGTCTCTGCCGAACGCGATGTTCAAGGTGGAGCTGCAGAACGGCCACCAGGTCCTCGCGCACATCAGCGGCAAGATGCGGATGCACTACATCCGTATCCTTCCCGACGACCGGGTCGTGGTGGAGCTCTCTCCCTACGACCTGACGCGCGGGCGGATCGTCTACCGCTACAAGTAGACCGAAGATCATAACGACCCGGAGAACCTTACAAGCCCATGAAGGTCAGGCCGAGCGTCAAGAAGATCTGCGACAAGTGCAAGGTGATCCGCCGTCACGGTCGGGTCATGGTCATCTGCGAGAACCTGCGCCACAAGCAGCGCCAGGGCTGATCGCGGCACCAGCCAGCACTTCCGCGGCCGCTTCGCGCGACGCACCCAGACAAGAGAATCGCAGTCACCCGACCCCTCGCGCCGAGAGTCGCGCGGGGACGACACCCCCGGCGGAGGCCGGGGACCCGGCTCGCCAGGCCGGGAACGGTGCTGCGGCAGACCTCCAGCAATCACCAGGAGCCACGCACTATGGCACGCCTCGCAGGCGTCGATCTCCCGCGCGACAAGCGCGTCGAGGTCGCCCTCACCTACGTCTTCGGCATCGGGCGCACCCTTGCCAAGCAGACGCTGGCCAACACCGGGGTCAACCCGGACACCCGCGTCCGCGACCTTGTCGAGGAGGACCTCGTCAAGCTCCGCGAGTACGTGGACGCCAACATCAGGACCGAGGGTGACCTCCGTCGCGAGATCCAGGCCGACATCCGTCGCAAGGTCGAGATCGGCTGCTACGAGGGGCTGCGCCACCGGCGTGGCCTGCCCGTCCACGGCCAGCGCACCAAGACCAACGCGCGCACCCGCAAGGGGCCGCGTCGCGCGATCGCCGGCAAGAAGAAGCCGGGCAAGAAGTAGTCCGCACCGGATCACGCTACTCACTCCAGCGGTCCGGTAAGCAGGACCGACCACCTCCAGGGGAGAAACCAAGCAGATGCCGCCAAAGGGCCGTACTGCCGGCGCCAAGAAGGTGCGCCGCAAGGAAAAGAAGAACGTCGCTCATGGGCACGCCCACATCAAGAGCACGTTCAACAACACCATCGTCTCGATCACCGACCCGTCCGGCAACGTGATCTCCTGGGCCTCGGCCGGCCACGTCGGCTTCAAGGGCTCCCGGAAGTCCACGCCGTTCGCCGCCCAGATGGCCGCGGAGAACGCCGCGCGCCGTGCCCAGGAGCACGGCATGCGGAAGGTCGACGTCTTCGTCAAGGGCCCCGGCTCCGGCCGGGAGACCGCGATCCGCTCCCTCCAGGCCACCGGCCTCGAGGTCGGCTCGATCCAGGACGTCACCCCGACCCCGCACAACGGCTGCCGCCCGCCGAAGCGCCGCCGCGTCTGAGCGAAGTGAAGTAGGAGACAGAAGAGACCATGGCGCGTTACACCGGGGCCGACTGCAAGCGTTGCCGTCGGGAGAAGCAGAAGCTCTTCCTCAAGGGAGCGAAGTGCGAGAGCGCGAAGTGCCCGATCGAGATCCGTCCTTACCCCCCGGGTGAGCACGGACGCGGGCGCACCAAGGACAGCGAGTACCTGCTGCAGAAGCGTGAGAAGCAGAAGTGCGCGCGGATCTACGGTGTCCTCGAGAAGCAGTTCCGCGGGTACTACAACGAGGCCAACCGGCAGTCCGGCAAGACCGGTGAGAACCTGCTCCGCATCCTCGAGTCCCGTCTCGACAACGTGGTCTACCGGGCCGGCTTCGCCAAGTCCCGGGACCACGCCCGTCAGCTCGTCCGGCACGGCCACATCACGGTCAACGGCCGGAAGACCGACATCCCGTCCGCGCGGGTGTCGGCCAACGACATCATCGAGGTCCGCGAGTCCTCCCGCACCCTGACCCCCTTCCAGGTGGCCCAGGCGGAGGCCGGCGACAAGACCGTCCCGGCCTGGCTGGAGGCGATCCCGTCCAGCTTGCGGATCCTCGTCCACTCGCTGCCCGAGCGCCAGGTGATCGACACCCAGGTGCAGGAGCAGCTGATCGTCGAGCTGTACTCGAAGTGATCCGGGTGGGTGGGGTCCCGGCCGTGTCGGGGCCCCACCCCTCTCACCTCGAAACTTACCCTCGAAACACCGTTGTGTCGTCTGGTCCGGCATCAAATAGCGGGTGCCGGAGACTGGAGTCGTAACCCATGCTGATCGCTCAGCGTCCCTCTCTGACCGAAGAGGTCGTCGACGAGTTCCGCTCCCGGTTCGTGATCGAGCCGCTCGAGCCGGGCTTCGGCTACACCCTCGGCAACTCGCTGCGCCGGACCCTGCTGTCCTCCATCCCCGGCGCCGCCGTCACCAGCATCCGCATCGACGGCGTGCTGCACGAGTTCACCACCGTGCCGGGCGTCAAGGAGGACGTCACCGACCTGATCCTCAACATCAAGCAGCTGGTCGTCTCCTCCGAGCACGACGAGCCGGTCGTGATGTACCTGCGCAAGCAGGGCCCGGGTCTGGTCACCGCCGCCGACATCGCGCCGCCGGCCGGTGTCGAGGTGCACAACCCCGACCTGGTCCTGGCCACGCTGAACGGCAAGGGCAAGCTGGAGATGGAGCTGACCGTCGAGCGCGGTCGCGGCTACGTCTCCGCGGTGCAGAACAAGCAGGTCGGCCAGGAGATCGGCCGCATCCCGGTGGACTCGATCTACAGCCCGGTGCTGAAGGTCACCTACAAGGTGGAGGCCACCCGCGTCGAGCAGCGCACCGACTTCGACAAGCTGATCGTCGATGTCGAGACCAAGGAGGCCATGCGGCCGCGTGACGCCATGGCGTCCGCCGGCAAGACGCTGGTCGAGCTGTTCGGTCTGGCCCGCGAGCTCAACATCGACGCCGAGGGCATCGACATGGGCCCGTCCCCGACGGACGCGGCGCTCGCCGCGGACCTGGCGCTGCCGATCGAGGAGCTGGAGCTGACGGTCCGCTCCTACAACTGCCTCAAGCGCGAGGGCATCCACTCGGTCGGCGAACTCGTCGCCCGCTCCGAGGCGGACCTGCTCGACATCCGCAACTTCGGTGCCAAGTCGATCGACGAGGTCAAGGCGAAGCTGGCCGGCATGGGCCTGGCCCTCAAGGACAGCCCGCCCGGATTCGACCCGACCACCGCGGCCGACGCCTTCGGCGCGGACGACGACGGCGACACCGGCTTCGCCGAGACCGAGCAGTACTGACCCGCTGGGCGCCGGTCGCCTGCGGCGGGCTCGCGCAGCGAGCCGCCCGCCTGACTTCCGGGAGCGAAGCTCCCGGGCCGCTGACGTCGGTACCTGATACGGCCGGCGCAGAAACGACAGGAGAGAGATATGCCTACGCCCACCAAGGGCCGCAGGCTGGGCGGTAGCCCCGCCCATGAGCGGCTGATGATCGCGAACCTCGCCACGGCGCTGTTCGAGCACGGCCGCATCACCACCACCGTGGCCAAGGCCCGCCGGCTGCGCCCGGTGGCCGAGCGCCTGATCACCAAGGCCAAGAAGGGCGACCTGCACAACCGTCGCCAGGTGATGCAGACGATCACCGACAAGAGCGTCGTCCACACGCTCTTCACGGAGATCGGCCCCAAGTTCGCCAACCGTCCGGGCGGCTACACCCGGATCACCAAGATCGGCCCGCGTCGCGGCGACAACGCCCCGATGGCCGTGATCGAGCTGGTGGAGGCCCTCACCGTGCAGCAGGCCGCCGTCGGTGAGGCCGAGGCCGCCACCCGCCGCGCGGTCAAGGAGGCCGACGAGGCGAAGGCCAAGGCCGACCTGTCCAAGGCGGACGAGGAGACCGAGGCCGTCAACGAGGCTGCCGACGAGGCCGCCGAGGAGACCAAGGACGAGTCCAAGGACGCCTGATCTCGCGAGCACCATCCGTCGGGCCCGTTCCCCTCTGGGGGAGCGGGCCCGACGGCGTTCTACAGGTCGAGTACCGCCTTGCCGGCTATCCGCCGGTCGAGCAGCGAGCGCGCCGCCTCGTCGATCCGTTCCCACGGGCCGCGCCAGTCGATCTCGGGGGAGAGGCGGCCGGCGGCGACGAAGCCGAGCAGGACGGCCAGGTCGGGGCCCACCTCCCGGACGTCGCCGAACGTGCTCATCGTCTTGGCCGGTCCGATGGAGAACAGCGAGTACGGCGCGAAGACGGCCGGTTCGTCGGAGGCCCAGCCGATGTTCTGGACGACGCCGCCCGGCGCCAGCAGCTCCCAGGCGGCGGCCAGCTGCGGCCCGCCCACCGTGTCGAGGATCAGGTCGACGGGCTGGTCGATCCCGTCGAGGCCCGTCACCACCTGGTGCGCGCCGAGGTCACGCAGCCCCTTCCCGCGCGGCGCGGAACCCACCGAGGCGATCACCCGCGCTCCGCCGAGCGCCGCGAGCTGGACCGCGTGGCGGCCGACGCCGCCCGCGGCGCCGGTGATCAGGACGCGGCGGCCCAGGATGTCTCGCGCGCGCAGCGTCCGCAGCGCGGTGATGCCGGCCATCGGCAGGGCGGCTGCCGCGGCCAGGTCGACGTCGTCCGGCACCTCGGCCACCGCCGTGGTGTCGACGGCCATCCGTTCCGCCCAGGCGCCGGTGCCGAAGGCCGCGACCCGGGTCCCCACGGCCGGGCCCGAGCCGTTCGCGGCGGCCCGCGCGACGACGCCGGCGGCGTCGTAGCCGTGCACGGTGCCCGATGGTCGCCGGCCGGCGAACCGCACCTCGCCCCGGTTGAGGGAGATGTGGCGGACGTCGAGCAGCAGCTCGTGCGGGGCCGGTTCGGGCTCGGCCGCGGTGGAGAGCCGCAGCGAGCCGGGGGCTTCGGGGTCGACGAGGAGCGCGCGCATGGCGGGGACACCCTTCTGGCGAGAGAAGCGGACTGGCGGTCCGGTTGGTCAGCGCATGGTAGCATAACCGGACCGACAGTCCGAGTCGTTCGTCCGTGAGGAGAGCCGGGAATGGCCGAACGCGCCGACGCGGCCCGCAACCGCCGGGTCGTGCTGGACGCCACCGAGCGGCTGCTCGCCGAGGGCGGCGGCGACCACGTCTCCCTGGACCGGGTCGCCGCCCTCGCCGGCGTCGGCAAGGGCACCGTCTTCCGCCGCTTCGGCAGCCGCGCCGGCCTGCTCCAGGCGCTGCTCGAGGAGCGGTCACGCGAGCTGCGCCGGGCCGTGACCGAAGGGCCCCCGCCGCTCGGCCCCGGCGCGCCCGTCCGCGAGCGGCTGCTCGCCTTCCTCGACGGCCTGAGCGCGATCGCCGAGCGCAACGCGGTGCTGTTCGCGGCCCACGAGCAGGCCTGTGCCGAGGACAAGTTCGCCGACCCCAGCTACCGCTTCTGGCACGCCCACCTGGCCGGCCTGATCGCCGCCGAACGCCCCGACGCCGACGCCGACTTCCTCGCCCACGCGCTCCTCGCCACCTTCGACGGCGACCTCGTCCGCCACCTCACCCGTCCGGACGACCCCCGCCACTTCACCCACTCCGTGCAGCGGTTGGCCCTGGCCGTGCTGGGCCTCTGACCTCTGACCGAGCCAGGGGGGCGGCCGCACGGCCCCGGCGCCCGGGGGAGCCGTCCGCCGGGGTGATCTCGTGGCCGCGTGCGCCGGGCGCCCGGCCCGGTCGGGCCCGGGCCGCCCCGGCGGTCCGCTCTGATGGCCGGACACGCAGTCGCCGCCCGCCCGAGGAGCCGAGCCGGGCTTGACGGAACCCGCACGCATCGACGTCCACCGGCACTTCGTCCCACACGACCGGGCGCACGCCATCGCCGACCGGGCCGCCGCCCAGGGCTGGCCGGCGCCGGCCTGGGGACGAGCGCGGCGCGCACGCGATGACGGACCGCCGCGCCATCGCCACCGGCGTCCTGTCCTACGCCGCGCCACTCGCCGCGCCCGACGACCAGGCCGGGGAACGGGCGGGGGCACGGGCCGTGAACGAGTATGCGGCCGAGCTGGTCAGGAACCGGCCCGACCGCTTCGGCCTGTTCGCCGCCCTCCCGCTGCCCGACGTCGACGCGGCGCTCGTGAGGCCGCGTACACCCTGGACGAGCTGGGCGCCGACGGCCTGCTGGGGCTGTCCAACCACGGGGCCGCTACCTGGGTGACCCGGCGTTCGAGCCGCTGTGGGCGGAGCGTGACGCCCGTGGCGCCGTCGTCCTGGTCCACCCCACCGCACCGCCCGGCGCCATGGTCCCCGAACTGCCCACCCCGCTGATGGACTCCCTCACGACATGACACGACCCGCACCGCGCCGCACCTGGCCCTGGCCGGCGTGCCCCGCCGCCATCCCCGGATCAGGATGCTCCTCCCGCACGCGGGCGGCTTCCTGTGGGCAGGGTGACGGGCCCGGCCGAGAACGAGGCGTCGAAGTGGAAGCGCCTCAGGTCGGCGAGGACGTCCTCGGGGGTGGTGTCGTGGCGCAGGTGGGCGGCGACGGCGAGGCGCTGGGCGGCGTAGCCTTCGCCGCCCCGGGCCACGTCCTCTACGGCAGCGACCACCCGATGCTCGCCGAGGAGTGGGGCGCCGGCTTCGACGCCGAGTTGGACCGGTACCCGCGCTGGGAACCCGGCCAGCTCCACGCCGTCGACCGCGGCAACGCCGAGCGCCTCTTCCCCCGCCTCACCCGGCGCTGACGTGCGGGACCGACGTGCGGGACCGGCCCCGAAAAAATTCCTCGGCTTCTTCGTCGGTCTGTCGATCCACCGCTCCACCGTTCGACCTGAGGGTGAGAGGGTCGAGAGCCGACCCTCAGGATCGAACCCTCAGGATCAAGGAGAGCGACGATGGCGAAGTACATGCTGATCATGCGGGGCACCGACGAGTCCATGGCCAAGATGATGGAGACCCCCTTCGAGGAGATGTTGGAGAGGATGGGGCGCTTCAACGACGAGCTGATCAAGGCCGGTGTGCTGGTCGCCGCCGAGGGGCTCGACGACCCGTCGCAGGGCGTGGTGGTCGAGTACGGCGGCGAGACCCCGATCGTCACCGACGGCCCCTACGGCGAGACCAAGGAACTCTTCGGCGGCTACTACATCCTGGACGTGGCCTCCAAGGAGGAGGCGATCGAGTGGGCCAAGCGGATCCCGGCCTTCCCCGGCACGAAGACCGAGATCCGCCGGGTGCCGAGCATCGACGAGTTCCCGCAGGACAACGAGTGGATCATCAGGGAGCGGGCGTGGCGCGAGCGGACCGGCCAGCTCTGAGCCCGGCGGCCGGCGACGAGCCGGCGCCGGTCACCGAGGCGGCGCGGCGGGCCGTAGAGGCGGTCTGGCGGATCGAGTCACCGAAGATCATCGGCGCGCTCGCCCGCTACACCGGGGACTTCGCGCTCGCCGAGGACGTCGCGCAGGAGGCGGTGGCGGAGGCGCTCGTCACCTGGTCCCGCGACGGCGCCCCGGCGAATCCGGTGGGCTGGCTGCTCGCCACCGCGCGGCGGCGCGCCATCGACGGCTTCCGCCGCCGGTCCGCGCTCGACGAGCGCTACGCGCTGCTCGCCGGCCAACTCGCCGAGGGCGAGACGAGTTCGGGCGCCCAGGCCCCGCCGGATCGCGCGGGCGACCTGCCGTGGGACCCGGACCGGGTCGACGACGACGTCCTCGCGCTGATGTTCGTCGCGTGCCACCCCGTGCTCTTGCCCGAGGCGCGGGTGGCCCTGACGCTGCGCACGGTCGGCGGCCTGTCGAGCGAGGAGATCGCCCGGGCGTTCCTCGTCCCGGTGCCGACCGTGCAGGCCAGGATCACGCGGGCGAAGAAGACGATCGCGGCGGCCGGTGTGCCGTTCGAACTGCCGCCCGCCGAGCAGCGGCGGGCGCGGCTCGGCGGCGTCCTGAGCGTGCTGTACGTGATCTTCACGGAGGGCGCGACGGCGACGAGCGGCGACCGTCTGCTGCGCCAGGAACTGGCGTACGAGGCGATCCGGCTCGCCCGGATGCTGTCCGCGCTGCTGCCGGACGAGCCCGAGGTGCACGGGCTGCTCGCACTGTGCGAGCTGACGGCCGCGCGCTTCCCGGCCCGGGTCGGGCCCGACGGCGAGGCGGTGCTCCTCGAGGACCAGGACCGGCGCCTGTGGGACCGGTCGGCCATCCGCCGCGGTCTCGCGGCGCTCGGCCGCGCGGCCGAGCGCGGGCGCGGCCTCGGCCCTTACGGACTCCAGGCGGCGATCGCTTCCTGCCACGCGGCGGCACCCTCCGTCGCCGAGACCGACTGGGAGCGGATCGTGCTCCTCTACGAGGCGCTCGGCCGGGTGGCCCCCTCACCCGTCGTCGAGCTCAACCGGGCCGTCGCGGTCGCCATGGCCGACGGCCCAGGCGAGGCCCTGGCCATGGTGGACGAACTGGCCGCCTCCGGACGGCTTTCTGGCTCCCACCTGCTCCCCACCGTGCGCGGCGAACTCCTCATCAGGCTCGGCCGCCCGGTCGAGGCGCGGGCCGAACTCGAGCTGGCCGCCCGCCTCTGCGGCAACGTCCGCGAGCGCTCCGTGCTGCTGCGCAAGGCGGCCGGGCTGGAGTGACGCCCTCCGGGTGCGGGGGAGCGCCGGCGCCCGCCCTCAGGGGAGGGGAGCGGGCACCGGCGCGTTCGGGGGTGTTCGAGAGCGTATCCCCACTACTTTTCTGTTGTAAAGAATGGGCGTTGGGCTTTCTTGTAACCTCGACACGGGTGTCGACGAATGAAGCTCAAATCTTCCTCAAGAGCAGGCGCTTTGTCGTGAAGGCGGTTTCTCGCCGACGCTGGGCGATCATCCCCCATTGCAGAATTGCAAATTCGCATCGCTAAATTTTCTCTTGGTCGCCGACCTGCTCGGCGAGCCTGGCGCCCCGACTGTCGGCGATGCGGAGGGCGTCCGAGAGTGATGTCGCGGTGCGCTGGAGCGCCACGCGCAGCGTTAGCGGCCCGGCGGTCGGAATCGCGAGCACGCGCTCGGCGTGCGACAACGTGTTTGCGCCAGCCGAGTTGATCCTCCTCGGCGCGGTCGGCCAGCAACCCGAGCCGGCCGGGATCGCCCTCGTCGCCCTGAGGTGGTACCGCTTGCCGCCCGGCGACCCCCACGGCAGTAGTCGCAGGGCGGACTCCGGAAGCGGACGGTCCCGGTCGCGGTCGTAGCTCATCTGATTCCTTTGCTCCCTCGGGTTCGCGGCAGGTGGGGGCCCTATTGCGCTGCGTGGCCTCACGCTCACAGACTGCCGTCAGCGTGCTACGGATGGAAGCCATGGAGGCCTTCCACGGGCACTGTCAAGACGGGAGTTCCAGACCATGGCCAACGACGCGACCGAGCCGATGATGACGCGACGCAAGTACGGCGAGGAACTGCGACTGCGGCGGGAGGCCGCGGGACACACCCAGGTCTCGCTCGGCGAGGCGGTGATCGTCTCGCCCTCGATGATCGCCCATATCGAGGCGGGCCGACGACGCCCACGCCTGGAGGAGGCCAAACGACTGGACAGAGAGCTGAACGCGGACGGCTTCTTCGAGCGGTGGCTCCCGACGCTGGACGAGGCGCAGTTCGCACCGCACTTCGCGGAGGCGGCGGAGTCCGAGAAGCTGGCGGAGGTCATCGAGGAGTACGCGGCGGGCGCGGTGCCGGGGCTGCTGCAGACCGCTGACTACGCCCGCGCCATCAACGTGGGCACGGAGCCCAACATCCAGGCCACGGAGCTTGACCAGCGCGTCGTCAACAGGATCAACAGGGCCAAGATCTTCGACGACCCGAAGACGCCTCGGATGTGGGCCATCCTGAACGAGGCCGTGCTGCGCACGGTGGTGGGCGGCCCCAAGGTGATGGCGGGGCAGCTCCGCCACATCGCCAAACTGATCCGCTCCGGCCGGGTCCAGGTGCAGGTGCTGCCGTTCGCGGCCGGCGCCCACCCGCTCACCGACAACAGCCTTCGGCTCATGCGTTTCCCGGACGCGCCCGACGAGGCGTACCTTGAGGTGCTGTACGCCGGTGCGCTGACCGACGAACCGGCGTTCGTAAGGCGTTACCGGGAAGCCTATGATCTGGCCAGGGCCGCCGCGCTCCCGTTGGTGGCGTCCCTGGAGCTGATCGAGTCGATGGCGGAGGAGTACGAGAATGCGATGCAGGAGCATCCCTGACGCGTCCGCGATGCCGGCGTGGCGAAAGTCCAGCTACAGCCTGGGCGACAACGGCAACTGCCTCGAAGTCGTCGACGACTTCCCCAGTGCCGTTCCCGTCCGGGACAGCAAGAACCCGACCGGGCCGGCGCTCCTCGTGCCCTCAGGGAGTTGGGCCGGCTTCGTGGCAGCGGTGCGCGCCGGTTCGTTCTGAGCGCGAGCGGTCCGCGGCTGCCTCCGCCGCGGACCTGAACAGGTAACGGGGAGAAGGTCGTGGTGCGGCCGTCTGACTAGTACGCGCGGTACAGGGCCAACAGGACCCGGTCGGAGAGGTGGCGGCGGCGGAGCCAGCCCCGGCGAAGAAGGAGCGGGCGCGCAGGGCCTTGAAGCCGAGCAGCGCGGGTGAGCCAGATCAGGTCCCAGACCAGGCCGAGCCTGCCGTAGTGCGCGGCGGCGTCGCCGTAGCGGCCGGCCTGGGCGGCGTAGGCCCACATGTCGGTGCTGTACTGCTGGGCGGTGAAGGGGAAGAACAACATCGTGCCGACGAAGAGGCAGAGCGCCCATTCCAGGCTCCTGAAGATCCACAGCACCAGCGGGCCGAGCACGACGGCGAACATGAGCGAGTGCGTGAACCCGGCGCCCGGCCAGCCGCTGTGGTGTTCTCAGGGGGCGGCGGGTCTGATGGCCAGGTTGCCCAACTTGATGCCGTAGGCCCCCCAGTTGGGTGAGGATGGCCAGGAAGGACGCCCTGGTCTTGATGTGCCTGTGCGGCAGGTAGCTTTCGAGCTCGTGTGCCGCCCAGCTCACGCGTCGCCCCCGCCGCGGACCCGGTCGCGACGAGGCCGGCCCCGGCGGCGCACAGCACGCAGATCGCCGGGCCGACGAGCCAGTTGAGCACCGGCGTGGTCCACAGCGCCCCGCCGCCGACGAGTATCAGACCCGCAAGGCCGTAGCCGACCACCTCGACCGGCCCCGTGGTGTGCCGTGGCTCGGTCGGTCCCTTCTCGCCAGGCCTGATCTCCGTCACGGTCACGACCCGCCTCCCCGTTCCTCGCAGTGCGACGAGCGGAGCATACTCGATACATACGGAGTATGTTGCGGGGTGGGGCGGCCCGGCCCGGGCGTGGGGTCGTGTTCGTCGCCCGCCGGCGGCTGAGAGGATCGGTGGCGTGAGTGACGAGGTACAGGCGGGGCACGTTCGCGTTCGGCTCGATCTTTCCTACAACGGGCACGACTTCTCCGGATGGGCCCGGCAGGATGGGCTGCGGACCGTGCAGGGGGAGCTCGAGGAGGCGCTGCGGGTCGTGACGCGGTCGGCGCGGCGGTTCGAGTTGACCGTGGCCGGGCGGACGGACGCGGGGGTGCACGCGCGGGGGCAGGTGGCGCACGTCGACCTGCCGGAGGCGGTCTGGCTCGAGCAGCGGGACCGGCTGGTGCGGCGGTTGGCCGGCCGGCTGCCGAGCGACGTGCGGGTGTGGCGGGCCACGGAGGCGCCCCCGCACTTCAACGCGCGGTTCTCGGCGATCTGGCGGCGCTACGCGTACCGGGTGAGCGACCACCCGGGCGGCGTCGACCCGCTCCAGTACGCGTCCGTCCTGTGGCACAACTGGCCGCTGGACGTGGCGGCGATGAACGAGGCGTCGGCGCGGCTGCTCGGCGAGCACGACTTCGCCGCCTACTGCAAGAAGCGCGAGGGCGCTACGACCATCAGGACGCTGCGCGCGTTGCGCTGGGAGCGGCGGCCGGACGGGGTCGTCGAGGGGACCGTGGAAGCCGACGCGTTCTGCCACAACATGGTCCGCTCGCTCGTCGGCGCGCTGCTCTTCGTCGGCGACGGCCACCGCCCGCCCGACTGGCCGGGCAAGGTGCTGGCCGGGCGCGTCCGCGACTCGGCGGTCCACGTGGTGCGGCCGCACGGGCTGACCTTGGAGAAGGTCGCCTACCCACCGGACGACCAACTGGCCGCCCGGAACCGGGAGTCACGCAACGTCAGGACCCTCGCCGGGGGCTGACCTGAGCGGACGCGCGGGCGTGGACGCGGTAGCGGCCCGGCGCCCGGCCGCGGGCGCGGGTGAAGGCGCGGCTGAAGGCGGGAACCGAGCCGTACCCCACGGCGGCCGCGATGTCTTCGACGGAGTCGTCCGTGTCGCGGAGTCGGACGGCTGCCAGGTCCATCCGCCACTGCGTCAGGTACGCGGCAGGGCTCTGCCCGATGGCCGCCGGGAAACGCCGCGCGAGCGTTGCGCGCGACGCCGCGATCGCGGCCGCCAGCGTCGTCGTCGTCCATGGCCCTGCGGGGTTCCGATGGATGAGCTCGAGCGCCCGACGGACGATCGGATCGCCGAGCATGCCGAGCCAGGTCCCGCGCTGCTCGGCCGGCCGGGTGGCCAGCCAGGCACGGAGCAACTGGATCAGCATGATGTCGACGAGGCTGTTGAGCACGGCCGTCGTCGCGATCCCCGGCGCGGCCAGTTCGCGGCCGAGCATGCGCACGGCGTCGTCGAAGCAGGCCGCCCCCGTGTCGGCACCGACGTGCACGAGGTCGGGAAGCCTGCCGAGCACCCGGGTGCGCACCGCGGGATCGCAGTCGTAGTGCATGGTGACGATCCGCGTGCGCACGGGCGGCGAGCCGAGCCTGACCACCTCACCGGTCGCGCGTTCGGGCGCCGCCACCAGGTCGCACGCCCCCGCCTTCGTCTCGGGGGAGTCGCCCAGGCTGTGCCGCGTACCGGCCGACAGTAGTACGACGTCGCCCGTGGCCAGCTCCCGTGGCTCACGGCCCACGACGGTGAGCCACGCGCTGCCCGAGGTGATGGCGTGCAGCGCCGCGCCAGGACGGTCGTCCAGGAGCATCGCCCAGCTTCCACCCGCCTCGATCCGGGTGCCGAGGGTGCCTCGGACGCCGGAGACGGAGAGCACGTCGGTTAGTGGATCCATGCGGCGATCGTAGTGACGGCGCGCCACCCGCTGAGGCAGACGGGTAAGGATCTGAGTCAGGAGGGCATCGACTGACGCATCTGACCGTCCGTACGGTTCTTCATGCCCGGGTGGACCGGGACGATCCTCAAGGAGAGGCGAGAGACATGCGACTGCACGGAGCCACCGCCCTCGTCACCGGAGCCGGCCGCGACCTCGGCCGCCACTTCGCCGAGCAGCTGCTGCGCCGGGGCGCCGCTAAGGTGTACGCCACCGCCCGGCGTCCGGAGCTCGTCGACGTTCCTGGCGCCGAGGTGCTGGCACTCGACGTCACCGACCCGGCGTCCGTCGCGGCGGCGGCGGCCGCCGCCGCCGACGTCGACCTGCTGGTCAACAACGCCGGGGTCTCGTTGGGCGTGAACCTCGTCGACGGAGACCTCGACACGATCAGGCTGACCCTCGACACCCACGTCTACGGGACCCTCGCCGTGATCCGCGCCTTCGCCCCCGTCCTCGCCGGGAACGGCGGCGGCGCCATCCTCAACGTCCTGTCGGTCCTGTCCTTCCAGAGTCTCGTCGGCAACAACGCGTACGCCGTCGCCAAGTCCGCGCAGTGGAGCCTCACCAACGGCGTCCGACTCGAACTCGCCGGCCAGGGCACCCTCGTCACCGGCCTGGTGTTCGGACCGACGGCCACCCGGACCATGAAGGAGTACGCGGCCGAGGCACTGGGGGGCGCTGTGCTCCCGGACGGCGTGCTGAACGACCCCGTCGACGTCGTCCGCGCCGCCCTCGACGGGGTCGAGGCCGGGAAGATCGAGATCCTCGCCGACCGCTACGGCGCCGCCGCGAAGGCATCGCTCGCCGGCGACCCCCGTCCCTTCACCCTGGAGACGGCGTCCGCCACGTGACGGTCCTGGCGGTTAGCCGTTGTTGCGCTCCTCGACGATGGCCGAGGCGGACGCGGACGCCTGGGCCTCGCCGCGCTGGATGATGCGGGCGAAGGCGTGGTCGTTGCCGTCACGCGCGGCCTGCTGGGCCGGGGTGCCGTCGCCGCTGTCGGGGGAACCGTCGCTGTTCCCCGCGATGGTGAAGTAGGTGTAGCGGCCGACCTGGTTGGTCGTGGTGCGGCAGCCGCCGCGCTGGCAGAACGAGGGGGCGTCGCCGCCGGTCAGGGGCTGGAGGTTGCCGGTGGCGGCCTCCCGGGCGGCGACCGCGTTCTCCTCGGTGCCGAACTGGGCGACGCCCACCGTGACCGCCACGCCCTCCGCCGTGTAGGTCGCGCGCAGCAGCGTGACGCAGCCGTTGTCGGTGAGCACCGTGCCGAGGTCGTCGGAGACGGCGCCGGCGCAGCCCTCGGTCGCGTCCGACGCGGCCAACGTGTACGGGCGGCCCTCCACCTCCATGGCGCCGCCGAAGAAGGACTCCGGCTCGAACGGCGCGATGTCCTTGTCGGCGTCGGAGATGAACTCCCGGGGCTGGGGCAGCGGCGGCAGGGTCGTCTCGTCGAACGTGCGGTCGTCGCTCGGGTCGCCCGTCGGCTCGGCCGGCAGCTCGCCCGAGCCCGGATCCTCGGAAGCGGTGTCGCTCCCGTCGCCGCCCTGGTTGACGATGGCGAGCGCGACCACCGTGCCGACGGCAGCCGCGGCGATCGCGCTGCCGATGATGACCCACCAGCGCTTGCGGGCCCGCTTCTGCTCGGCATCGGCCGCGAGCGCGTTCCAGTCCGGTGTGTTCGAACCCCCGGGAACCCACTGGGGTCCCCCCTGCCCGTAACTCATGGGCGGCAGTCTAGAGGGGGACCCCGGGGCTCGGTCAGCCCGCTGGCGCCCGAAGAACCAGTGAAGCGGGCGGGGGGAAAAC
>NZ_SMKC01000570.1 GCF_004348315.1 Streptomyces sp. 8K308
CCCCAGCGCGTCGTAGGTGTGGTGGGTGGTGGCGCCGTTGCTGGTCTCGCTCAGCACCCTCCCCAACGCGTCCCGACGGTAGACGACCTCGGCGTCCGGCCCGGCGGCCCGGACGACGCGTCCGAGCGGGTCGAGGGAGAACGTGGTGGGCCGGCCGTCGACGCGCTTCTCCGACATGCCTCCGTTGGCGTCGTAGCAGAAGGTGACGCTCTGCCCCGCGGCGTTGGAACGGGATATGAGTTGCCCTGCCGCGTCGAAGGAGTAGCTGGTGACACGCCCGTCGAAGTCCTTCTCCGCGACGAGACGGCCGGCCTGATCACGGGTGTAATCCCAGGTGAGCCCGTCCGGGTTGGTGACGCGGACGACGCGCAGCTCCGTGTCGTGCGCGATCGTGTAGCGGGCGCCATCCGGGCGGACCTCCGCCGTGGGCAGGTCGAACGGGCCGTACGCATAGCGCGTGGTGTGCCCGCTCTCGTCAGTCCGGCTGAGGCAGTTGCCCTCGGCGTCCCAGGTCCAGTGGTGGGTGCCGCCCAACGGGTCGGTGCGGCGCAGCGGCGAGCCCTCGATCGTCCACTCCATGCGGTAGGTGGCGTCGGTGGGATCGGTGACGGCGACAGGGCGGCCGAACGTGTCGCGCTGGTACCTGACCGACCTGCCCAGCGGGTCCGTCTCGGCGACCGGCAGTCCGGCGGCGTCGGGTTGGAACCGGGTGGTGTTGCCGAGCGCGTCGGTCGCCGAGGTCAGCCTGCCACGGGAGTCATAGGTGTAGCGGGAGACGGCACCGCAGGGGTCCGTGACGGACAGCAGGTTCCCCCGTTCGTCGAACTCCTGCCGCCAAATCGTGCCGTCCGCCTCCACGACCTGGGTCTGCTGCCCGAACTCGTTGTAGGCGACCCGGAGCTCGTGGCCGTCAGGCCGGGTGAGGAGCACGAGGTCGCCCTGTTCGTCGTACTCGAAGGTGGTGGTCCTGCCGAGCGGGTCGGTGACGGTCAGCGGGCGGTCGTAGCGATCGAAGGTGCGGTGGATGTGGTGGCCCAACGGGTTTGTCTCGACGACGGGTTGGAAGGAGTCGTTGAACTCGTAGACCGTCGTGCGACCCAGTGAGTCGGTGAAGAGGGTGCGACGGGTCTCGGCGTCGTAGCTGATGCTGCTGGCGAGTACGCCTTCGGTGCCCTCGGTGCGTACGCAGCGCCCCTCCTCGTCGTAGGCGTAGCGGTACCAGGTGCCGTTGCGGTCCTCCCAGCCCGTGACGCGCCGTCTGTCGTCGTAGAACAGCCGCAACGGAAGACCGGACGAGTTGTAGACCTCGGAGAGATTGCCCTGGTCGTACGCGAAACGGCGCAGTACGGGCCGGCCCGGCGCGCTCAGCAGCCGCAGTTCGGTGACGCGGCCGTCCTGGACGGTGATCCCGATGTGGTACCCGGCGTCGTGGATGAGGCCTGACGGGGTGCCGGCCTCGTCGTACTCGACGCGGATCCGGTTTCCGTTGCGGTCCGATATGGCGGTCAGCGGCAGCTCTCCGCCCCGCCGACCGGCGACCGGCGCGAACGTCAGGGTGCGCCCGGTCTCACGTTGCCGCACGGTGAGCGGGCCGCCAGGTTCGCTCTCCCAGGCCAGGGCCCAGCGGGGGCCCTCGACGGCCATGACCGACGTGTCGGGCAGCGGACGCGGGTAGTACAGCAGCATCCCGTCCTCGGCACACAGCCGGACGCCGTCCGGGTCGAGGACGAGGCGCTGGTCGAGGGTCGAGGACCAGGAGGGTCCGAACCAGGTGCCCGAGCGGACCGACGTCCGGTAGTGGCGCTCCAGGACCAGCGGCAGTATCCCGGGCAGGTACACGTCGGTCGCCGACATGACCACCTCACCGGTGCCCATGTCGATGGGGTCGGCTCGGGTGAAGAGACCACGCATCGAACGGCCGCCGCTCCGCACGCCCTCACCGAGCCCGCGCGCGCCAAGGGCCATGCCCCGGAGCCCCGTCGACCCGAGAGCCCGCATGCCGGCGGCCAGTCCGCCGAGGGTGGTGAGGCCCTTCATGCCGGGGATGCAGTCGAGGGCGGCGAAGGCGACGTCCCACAGCGAAGCGCGGCCGTTGGCGTAGTCGTAGAGGGTGTCGGCGAGGACGACGAGGGCGG
>NZ_SMKC01000571.1 GCF_004348315.1 Streptomyces sp. 8K308
GGGCAAAACCGCGCCCACCCGCGGGGCGTCAGGCGCAGTACGTGGACTCCCGGCCGGTGATCCGGTAGGGGCAGTCCGCGTAGTCGAGGAGGAGCAGCACGGCCTCCCGGTTGCGCGCCGTCTCACGGTCGATCACGCTGCCCGGCGGGTAGAAGCCGCCGCCCGACGCGGTCCTCGGGTACATCTCGAACGTGAACGAGAAGATCCCCTGGTTGGCCCACATCCAGTCGTTGATCGAACCGTCCGTGATGTACAGGTCGCTCGACTGCTGCGGCGTGTAGCCGTTGGTGGCGGCCATCGCCGTGCCCAGCGCGCGGAACGCCGCGGCGTCGTCGGCCGTCAGCCCGCCGGCGGTGTCCGCGTTGGTGTAGCCGTAGGGCCACAGCACCAGCTCGCTGTAGGTGTGGAAGTCGATGTGCGCCGTGATCTGCTGCTCGCCGCCGACCACCCGGCCGCGGACGAAGTTCGCGACCACCCGGGTCTCGGGCGCCGACTCGGCCGACGGGCCGCGGTAGGTCTCGCTGCCGGTGCTGCCTGAGGAGCCGCCGCAGCAGCCCCACTGGTAGTTCCAGTTGCGGTTGAGGTCGGTGCCCACGTTGGTCGACCCGGCGTTCGGCTGCCGGTTCTTGCGCCAGCTGCGGAAGCTGCCGGTGGACTCCTGGTCGTAGACCTTGCCGTCCGGGTTGACCAGCGGGATCAGCCAGACCTCACGGGTGTCGAGCAGCTCGGTGATCTCCGGGTCGGTCCCGTACTGCGACGTCAGCTCGCCCAGCGTGTAGAGCGCCATCTCCACGGTCAGGTGCTCGCGCGCGTGCTGGGCGTGGGTGAACAACACCTCGGGCTCGTCCTCGTCGACGCCCGCGTTGGCGCTGACCTTGACCGCGATGATGTCCCGGCCCTGGTGGGAGGTGCCGATCACCCGGCTGGAGACCAGGTCCGGGTACTGGTCCTCGGCCTGGTCGACGACCGTCCGCACGTCCGCGTAGGTGTGGTAGTCCGAGGGCGCGGCGGCCTGGAAGTCGCTGCGCTCGGCGGCCGTGCCCGGCAGCGCGGTCAGCTCGTAGCCGAGGTCGCGCAGCCGGGTGGCGTCCGCGGCGTCGGCGGTGATCACGACGGACGACTCGCGTACCTCGTCGATCGGGGTGCCGGTCCTGGCCAGTTCGGTGCGCTCGGCCTGGGTGCTCAGGTCGGCGACCTCGTACTGCTGGACCGGGACGGTGTCCTTCGGGGCCTCGCCCGGCGCGGGGGCCGCGCTGGCCTGCGTGCCGATGGTGATGGCCAGGGCGAGGGACACGATGGCGGCCGCGGCGGTGGTCCGCCTGCCTCGTCTGGGAAGTCGCAACACATCTCCTGATTGGTGTAGGTGCGACGAGTGGGGTGGGGCCATGCTGGCGAAACTGGCATGCCCCCGTCAATGGCGCCTTGTCGGGGCCGGCCGCGGGTCACCCCTGACGAAGCGTCGCACCCACCCGCCACACCGCTACGGACCGGACAAGAACTGTTCGGCCCGCCAGCGCCTACGGTGGAAGGAGAGGAGCACGCGATCGACGAGAGGGCGGATCGGCCATGACCACCGCGACATCCCCGCAGGCGTTCTGGCTCGCCGGGCGCCCGGCGACCGGCGACGACACCCTGGAGGTCACCTCGCCCTGGGACGGCAGGACCGTCGGCACGGCGAGCGTACCCACCCCAGAGCAGACGCAGGAGGCGGTCGCCGCGGCCGCGGCCGTGGCCGACGAGTTCGCCGCCACCCCGGCCTATGTGCGCGCCGCCGCGCTCGACCACGTCTGGCGGCGGCTCGGCGAGCGCGGCGAGGAGATCGCCCGGCTGATCAGCGCGGAGAACGGCAAGCCGATGAAGTGGGCCAGGGTCGAGGTGGCCCGCTGCACCTCGGTCTTCCGCTGGGCCGCCGACGAGGCGCGGCGGTTCAACGGCGGCACCGCCCAGCGGCTCGACGCGGACGCCGGCGGCGCCGGCCGGCTCGCCCTCACCCGCCGCATCCCCTACGGTCCGGTGCTCGGCATCGCGCCGTTCAACTTCCCGCTGAACCTCTGCGCCCACAAGGTCGCCCCCGCACTGGCG
>NZ_SMKC01000572.1 GCF_004348315.1 Streptomyces sp. 8K308
CGGTACGACATGGGGTGGTCGCGGCACGACGACGCCGTGTTGGAGTTGACGCTGCGCCGCACGTTGGTGCGGCTGCCGCAGATGGTGGCGATGAGCGTGCGGCTCGCGTGGGCGGCGGATCGGCGGGCGACGCGGGCGGTGGCGTTGGCGGAGACGGCGCGGGGGGTCGCGCAGGCGGTGATGCTGCTGAGCGTGCAGGCCGTGCTGGTCGCGCTGTTGGAGCCGGCGGACATCGCGGACGGGCTGCGGGACGCGATGCCGGCGATCGCGTTGATGACCGTGGTAGGGGCGGTCGGCGCGGTGGCGCGGGCCGTGTCGACGTACGCGGACGGCACGTTGCAGCCGAAGGTGGAGCGGCACGCGCAGGAGCGGTATCTGGAGCGGGCGTTGGGGGTCGAGCTCCAGGCGATCGAGGACCACGCGTTCCACAAGCTGCTGGAGTCGGCGCAGTTCGGGGCGTCGTCGGCGCGGCGGATGATCAGCCATGGGACGCGGGTGATCTCGGCGCTGCTGTCGCTGGTCGCGGCGGCCGGTGTGCTGGCGGTGCTGCACCCGGTGCTGATGCCGATGCTGTTGCTGATGACGATGCCAAGCGCGTGGTCCGCGCTGACCATCGCGCGGCGCCGCTACCAGTCGTACCAGGAGTGGGTGCAGCACTCGCGGGCGGCGAACACCCTGTCCCGGCTGATCATCGAGGCGGACGCGGCGGCCGAGGTGCGGGTGCACGGGGTGGGGCCCTTCCTGCTGGGGCACTTCCGGGCGATGTCGCAGTCGTACGAGGGTGAGCAGGCGCGGTTGGCGCGGGAGGCGGCGGGCACCCGGCTCGTGGCGTCGGCGCTGACCGGGGTCACGGCGCTGGCGACGTATCTGGTGCTCGGCGGCCTGCTGTGGTCGGGGGCGATGGAGGTCGCGGCGGCGGGCGCGGCGGTCGTGGCCATCCGCACCGGTTCCTCATCGTTGGAGAACCTGATCGCGCAGGTCAACTCCATGCACGAGGACAGCCTGTTCGTGACCGACCTGCACCAGATCGTGGAGCAGTCCACCGGCCGTGAGATCCCGACGGGCGGGGCGCCGTTGCCGGAGCGGCCTGAGCGCATCGAGGTGGAGGGCGTGACGTTCGCCTTCCCCGGCACCGAGGGGCCGCCGGCGTTGCGCGGGGTGTCGCTCACGATCCCGATGGGGCGGGTCACGGCCCTGGTGGGGGAGAACGGTTCGGGCAAGTCGACGCTGATCAAGCTGCTGTGCGGGCTCTACCAGCCGCAGGCGGGCCGGATCCGCTTCGGCGGGCAGGACATCGCGGCGGCCGACCGGCAGGAGCTGTTCGCGCGGTTCGCCGTCGTCGGGCAGGACTTCTACCGCTGGCCGTTCACCGCGCGGGTCAACGTGGCGGTGGGGCGGACGGCGGTGCCGATCAGCGAGGAGCGCCTGGACGCGGCGGCGGCCCAGGCCGGCGCGGGCGACGTGGTGGCGGGGCTGCCGCACGGCTGGGGGACGCTGCTGTCCCGGGTCTTCCAGCGCGGCCACCAGCTCTCCGGCGGCCAGTGGCAGAAGCTCGGCATCGCCAGGGCCGCCTACCGGGACGCGCCGATCCTGATCGTCGACGAGCCGACGGCGGCGCTGGACGCGCGGGCCGAGCAGGAGGTCTTCGACCGGATCCGGGCCCTGGCGGACGCCGGCCGGACGGTGGTGCTGATCACGCACCGGATGGCCTCGGTGCGCGACGCGGACCTGGTGCACGTGCTGCACGGGGGGCGGCTCGTGGAGTCCGGCACCCCGGACGAGCTGCTGCGGGGCGGCGGCCGGTACGCGGAGATGTACGGCATCCAGGCGGCGCAGTTCGTCAGGACCGAGGCCGCCTGACGGCCAGGCCTCACAGCGCCGCGGCGACCGCGGCGCCGACGAAGAACACCTGGAGCGCCATGCGGGTGGGGAGCGGGGTCGCGCCGGGCAGGCCTCGGCGTACCGCGGAGACGTTCGCCGGGGTCATGGCGACCATCAGCAGCGCGAGGGCGATGGCGGCGTACGGCGCCACGGGCGGTATCAGCAGGCCGGCGGCGCCGATCAGCTCAAGCG
>NZ_SMKC01000573.1 GCF_004348315.1 Streptomyces sp. 8K308
CGACACGAAAGTGGGACAGGACGCCCAACGCGGCGTCAGCGGTCTGTTCAGGGGCGAGACTCTTCACCAGCGGCCGTTCCTTCACGCGACGTTGCTCGACACCTCGAAGCGTGAAGAACGGCCGCCCTGCTGTCCCGGGAAAGAATCAAGATCAGCAGGTCAGGTGAACGGCCAAGGTTAAACACCAAGCTGAGAACACCAAAGGGCCCCTGATCTGCCGAACAGCAGGTCAGGGGCCGAATCGCTAGGGTGGCGGCGCCAGGGTTCGAACCTGGGCAGGCTGAGCCGGCAGATTTACAGTCTCCCGGACCCGGGCCCCTGACCAGGCACTATCCGCCTCCTGGCGTCCGCCACCCCACATATACCCCGCAGACGTTGCGCGAGGGGCCGCCGTCAGCTCCGGGCGCTGGCTTCGGAGCTCGGCACTTGTCCAGGTGTCACGCTTCGCCAGGGCTTGAGTGGCAGCCAGCGATCAGCGGGCTACCGCCGTGGCACTCATGCACCAGCGGGTGTTCCGGAGCCGGCGACGGGTGCACGCCGAAGACCGGGCCTGGCCGACGTGCGCGGCACCGTCTCCGGTACTTCCGTCGACCGGTAACGAACCCGCCGCCAAACATTCAAGCCAGCCATTCGTCTTGTGGTCTCGGCGCGGTGGCGGAGGAGCACCTGTGCGGTGGCGCCACCGCCTGCATGGAGCTTGCCGAACTCTGCGCGCACGTAGCCATCCGAGACTCGAAGAACCCGGGCTGAGGTGCTCGTGATGCGGCGAACCGAGCTTCGCGCCTTAGCCGATGCTCTGAAGGCGGATTGTCTCAGCGCCCGGCGAAGACGCATTCGCAGTAACCGTCAGGCGGCTTTGCGTTGCAGCTTAGCCGCCTGAACGCTACCGTCGCTCGTGTAGTCGCCTGATCACACCGGGGGGTGTTGGCGGTGGCGGGACCCGTCCGACTGGAGTCCTGTCGACATGGCCGCCTAGAGTTCCACGGCCTGGTCACCCATCGCCGCTACCGGCGAGGCCCCACCCCGTGTGGAGTACAAGCTGACGCCGCTTGGCCGTACGCTGCTGGCCCCAATCGAAGCGTTCGGCGACTGGGCGTCCACCACGGCGACAAGGTCCTGGGCCGCCCCGGACCGCTGGGGATAGGAACAGGAGGGGATTCCGCAGCATGGACCCGACGACGGTAGGCACCCGCATCGCCTCGACGGCCATAGCCCCGCTGATCAAACGGCTCTTCCGCCAGGACGGCCCCGGCGCCGGCCTGGTCGACAAACCGGTGCGGGTGTCGAGCCTGGTGTCGTTCAAGGGCGAGAAGCACACGCTCAGCACGGACGACCTGCGCAAGATCGGCAAGGGGGTGTTTCAAAGCTGGATCAAGGCCAACGAGGGGCAGGTCGAGCTCTCCGCCGAGGCGCAGCGAGACATGCGCTTTGCCCTGGGGCAAGCGTTGTCCCGGCTCGGCAGCCTTGACATGGACGACGTCCAGGCCGTGCAGCTCGGCCCCGACGGGCTCGCGCGGCAACTGAGAGGTCGCCGGTCCGATTTTCGCAGCTTTTTCAGCACCGAGGTATGGCAGGCCCACAACGAACTCCTGCAGACGGTCTGCCTGCATATCCTGAACTTCTTCACGCAGCGCTCCACGTTCGTCGCCCGCACCCTCGTCGAGCAGAGCCAGCAGCTCGACCGCGCCATCGCTCGGATCGACCTGCTCATCGAGCGCAACCCGCATCCCCTCGCCGCCGACACCGACTTCGAACGCCGTTACACCACGTACATCGCCACGCGCCACCGCGAGCTGACCATCTTCGGGCTCGACCTCGACCACGCCCGCGAGTGGCCGCTGGACGCCAGCTACGTCTCCCTCCAGGCCGAGACCCCCAGCGGCGCAACCACCGCCCCCGCCCGCGCCGACGAGCTGCTGGTTCGCCTCGACCGCCCCCGCGTCCTGCTCCGCGGCGTCGCCGGCTCCGGCAAGACGACCCTCGCGCAGTGGCTCGCCGTCACCGCTGTCCACCCCGATCCGCCCGAGACCCCGGACGAACTCCTCGGCCGCATCCCGTTCCTCCTCCCCC
>NZ_SMKC01000574.1 GCF_004348315.1 Streptomyces sp. 8K308
GTGTCGAGGTGGGCGCCGTCCACGCTGAGGTGGACCTTGCCGCTCTCGACGCGGAGGTCGTGGACGCCCGGCAGCTGGTCGAGCCCGGAGACGGGGTCGCTGGTCTCGACCTCGATGGTGGTGCGGGTGAGGTGCCGCATGTCGCTGAGGGAGCCGGACTGCACGATGCGGCCGAGCCGGATGATGCTGACGCGGTCGCACAGCTTCTCGACCTGGGCGAGGATGTGGCTGGAGAGCAGGACGGTCTTGCCGGCGGCCTTGGCCTCGGTGATGGCGTCCTGGAAGACGACCTCCATCAGGGGGTCGAGGCCGGCGGTGGGCTCGTCGAGCAGGAGCAGGTCGGCCCGGGACGCCAGCGCGGCGACGATGGCGACCTTCTGCCGGTTGCCCTTGGAGTAGGTCCTTCCCTTCTTGGTGGGGTCGAGGTCGAAGCGCTCGATCAGCTCGGCGCGGCGCGCCTCGTCGAGGCCGCCGCGCAGCCGGCCGAGCAGGCCGATGGCCTCGCCGCCCGTGAGGTTCGGCCACAGCTCGACGTCCCCCGGCACGTAGGCGAGCCTGCGGTGCAGCTCCACGGCGTCCTGCCAGGGGTCGCCGCCGAGCATCTGCACCGCCCCCGAGTCCTGGCGCAGCAGGCCGAGCAGCACGCGGATGGTGGTGGACTTCCCCGCGCCGTTCGGGCCGAGGAAGCCGTGGACCTCCCCCTGGGCGACCTCCAGGTCGAGGCCGTCGAGGGCCCGGGTGTGCCCGAAGGTCTTCACCAGCCCGGAAACGGTGATCGCGTTGGTTGCCGATGTCATGGTTTTGAATCTACGGTATCTTCAGAAATCTGTGAAGTTAAGGAGCTGTCAAGGCCCCGATCCGGCGAAATGCGAGGATGGCCAGGTGATCGAGCAGGGTATGACGACGCCGCAGGGCGAGTACACGGACGACGTGGCCGCCTTCGTGGAGCGGTTCGCGGCCGACCTCATCCAGGCGGGCATGCCGCGCATGCCCGCCCGGGTGTTCGCCTGCCTGCTGGCCTCCCAGGAGGCCACGCTCAGCTCCGTAGAGCTGGCCGGCCGGCTGCGGATCTCGCCGGCCGCCGTCTCGGGAGCGGTCCGCTACCTGGATCAGGTACACCTGCTCAGCCGGCAGCGCGAGCCGGGCTCTCGGCGTGAGCGCTATCGCGTGCTGCACGACACCTGGTATGGAGCCATGATCAACCGCGACGCCCTCCTGCGGCGCTGGGCCGACACCATGCGTGCCGGGCTCGAGGTGGTCAGTCCCGGCACCCCGGCGGCCCACCGGATGGCGGATACCGCCGAGTTCATGGAGTTCCTGCAGATGGAGCTGAAAGGTGTGCTCTCCCGGTGGAACGAGCGGCAGACCGCCCGGGCTACTGCTGCGGACCGCCCGTCAGGCGAGCCAGGGCGGCCGTGATGTCGCCCTCCACCGCGGCCTTGCGGATGCCGAGTCCGGACAGCGGGCCCGTGCCGTCCTCGTGCTCGAGGAGCGCGAGCAGCAGATGCTCGGTGCCGATGTAGTTGTGGCCGAGGCGCAGCGCCTCGCGGAAGGTCAGCTCGAGCGCCTTGCGCCCGCCCGCGTCGAACGGGATCAGCTCGGGTGCCTCGTCGGCCGCCGGCGGCAGGGTCGCGGTGGCGGCCTCCGCGACCGCGTCCAGCGTCACGCCGGCTGCCGTGATCACCTTGCCGGCCAGGCTGTCGGGGTCGCTCGCCAGGGCGAGTAGCAGGTGCCCCGTGGCGATCTCGGGCCGGCGGCCCTCGCGCGCCAGCCGCTCCGCGCTCGCCACGACATGCCTGGCCCGGAGCGTGTAGCGCTCGAAGCCCTGGCTCGGATCGGTCGGGTCCTTGGGCACGAAGCGCTTCTGCGCCGCCTGCCGGGTGACGCCCATGCTGCGGCCGATGTCGGTCCAGGAAGCGCCGGAGCGCCTGGCCTGGTCGACGAAGTGGCCGATGAGGTGGTCGGCCACCTCGCCGAGGTGGTCGGCCGCGATGACGGCGTCGGCGAGCTGGTCGAGGGGGTCGGGATGGACCTTCTTGATGGCCTCGATCAGCTCGTCGAGGCTGATG
>NZ_SMKC01000575.1 GCF_004348315.1 Streptomyces sp. 8K308
CCGGAAACGTATGAACCCGAACGGAGTGCTCCGGCGGCAGCCGCCCCGCACCGCTGATACGGTCAAACCCGGGCAAAGACCAACGGAGCCGCCCGGTGATCGCTGCACGTATTCGATGGCCCCGCCACCTCCTCAGCAGGTCGGCGAGGCCAGGACCTCCGCCCGAGCGAACCCCCGGCGACAAGCCGGACCAGCCGACGCCGCCCGCGGGTTGGCGCCGCTGGCTGTGGCCGCTGATCGTGGTCGTCGCGGCCATCGTCTTCCTCGTGCTGCTGCTCGTGCCCGGCCGGGAGGGCCCGTCCCTCTCCTACAGCGACTTCCTGAACCGCGTGGACGACGACCGGGTCGAGTCGGTCACCATCAACGACCGCGGCGGCGTCCAGGGCACCTACCGCGACGGCGGCCACTTCACCAGCCAGATCCCGACCGCCCTCGACACGGGCAACCTCAACGCCCGCCTCCAGGAGCACGACGTCGAGATCATCGGCAGCCAGCAGCGCGCCGGCGGCGCGGGCGAAACGCTGCTCGCGCTGCTCTTCGTCTTCCTGCCGGTCCTCATCCTCATCGGCTTCTTCCTGTGGGCGGGCCGCCGCGCAGCCGGCTCGCTCGGCGGCGGGCTGACCAGCATCGGCCGCTCCCGCGCCAAGATCATCGAGGCGGAGCGCCCGACCACCCGCTTCCCCGACGTCGCCGGCTACGACGGCGTCAAGCAGGAGGTCAGCGAGATCGTCGACTTCCTGCGCCGCCCCGAGCGCTACGCGGCCGCCGGTGCCAAGGGTCCGCGCGGCGTGATCATGGTCGGCCCGCCGGGCACGGGCAAGACGCTGCTGGCCCGCGCCGTGGCCGGCGAGGCCGAGGTGCCCTTCCTCTCCGTGACCGGCTCCGCGTTCGTCGAGATGTTCGTCGGCGTCGGCGCGTCCCGGGTCCGCGACCTCTTCCAGGAGGCGGCCAAGCGCGCACCGTCCATCGTCTTCATCGACGAGATCGACGCACTCGGCGCCCGCCGCGCCGGCGGCCACCCGGGCGGCAACGACGAGCGCGAGCAGACCCTCAACCAGCTCCTCGCCGAGATGGACGGCTTCGACCCGAGGAGCGGCATCGTGGTGCTCGCGGCCACCAACCGCCCTGATGCCCTTGACCCGGCGCTGCTGCGGCCTGGCCGCTTCGACCGCCAGGTCACCGTGCCGCTGCCCAACCAGAAGGAGCGCGCCGCGATCCTGCGGGTGCACGCCCGCGACAAGAACGTGGCGGGCGACGTCGACTGGGAGGTGGTGGCCCGCGCCACCCCCGGCTTCTCCGGCGCCGACCTCGCCAACCTCGTCAACGAGGCCGCCATCAACGCCGTCCGCGCCGACCGCGCCACCGTCGACGCGCACGACCTCGACGCGGCCCGGGACCGGGTGCTGCTCGGCCGCCGCGACTCATCCAACGCGCTGCTGCCCGAGGAACGCCGCTCCGTCGCCGTGCACGAGTCGGGCCACGCGCTGGCGGCGGCGGTCTGCGAGCACGCCGATCCGGTGGCCAAGGTCACCATCCTGCCGGCGGGGCCCTCGCTCGGCATCACCGAGCAGCTGCCGGAGTCCGAGCGCCACCTGTACAGCGAGAGCTATCTGACCGATCTGCTGACCGTGCGGCTCGGCGGTCGCGCGGCCGAGCTCGTCGTCTTCGGCGAGGGCTCGACGGGCTCGGCCAACGACCTGGCCGGGGCCACCCAGATCGCCACCCGGATGGTCCGCGAGTTCGGCCTCTCCTCGACGCTCGGCCCGATCGGCTATGCGGACGGCACCCCGCAGTACCTGGGCGGCCACGGCCTGGACGAGATGCTGCGGCGGCCGTACTCGGAGGCGACCCAGCGGGCCATGGACGAGGAGGTGGCCAGGCTGGTGCGGGAGGCCGAGCACCGCGCCGTCGAACTGCTGCGCGAACATCGCGCCGCCCTTGACCGGCTCGCGGACCTGCTGGTCGCCCGCGAGACGGTGGATGGCGCCGTGGTGCTCGACATCCTGCGCAAGCACGGCCCGGGCGGGCCGGGGGAGGGCCACCCGGATGGGTCGGGTG
>NZ_SMKC01000576.1 GCF_004348315.1 Streptomyces sp. 8K308
GTCGGCGAGGGCGCGAGAGAGCAGGTCGACCGTCTGCCCGATCTGCCACTCGCGCGCGCCAAGCGCACGCAGCACCGGCGCCAGCGCCGCCGGCGCCCGCTCGGCCGGCGGCTCCCAGCACAGCCGCCGCACCACGTCCGGCGCCAGCAGGTTCTCCTGCGGCAGCCGCAACCGCTCGGCGTGCGCCGTGACCGCCGCCCGCGCCGCCGCGAGGCGCGCCGCGGCGGCCGGGTCCTTCTCCGCCCAGGCCCGCGGCGGCGGCGGGCCGGTCGTTGGCTGGCCCGGCTGCGGAAGCTGCGACTCGGCCAGTTCCCGCGCCCGGTCGATCGCCGCCTGCCAGAGCTGGAGCTGGCGCCGCCCCATCCGGGTGCCGAAGCCAGGCAGCGCGGCGAGCACCCGCGTGTCCTGCGGCATGGCCTGCGCCGCGGCCACGATCGCCGCGTCCGACAGCACCTTGCCCGGCGACAGGTCGCGTCGCTGCGCGACCTCGTCCCGCGCCGTCCACAGCTCCCGCACCACCGCCAACTGCCGGCGGCGGCGCACCTTGTGCACGCCCGAGGTCCGGCGCCAGGGGTCCTTGCGCGGTGGCGGCGGGGGCGCGGCGGCGATGGCCGCGAACTCCTCGAGCGCCCAGTCGAGCTTCCCCTGCCGCCGCAACTCGTCCTCCAGCGCGTCCCGCAGGTCGACGAGCAGCTCGACGTCGAGCGCCGCGTACCGCAGCCACGGCTCGGGGAGCGGACGGGTCGACCAGTCGACCGCCGAGTGGCCCTTCTCCAGGCTGTAGCCGAGGACGGTCTCGACCATCACGCCGAGGCCCACCCGCGCGAAGCCGGCGAGGCGCCCGGCCAGCTCGGTGTCGAAGAGGCGGGACGGCACCAGGCCTATGTCCCGCAGGCACGGCAGGTCCTGGGTGGCCGCGTGCAGCACCCACTCGGTGTCGGCGAGTACCTCGCCCAGGGCCGAGAGGTCGGGGCAGGCGACGGGGTCGATGAGCGTGGTGCCGGCGCCCTTGCGGCGCAGCTGCACGAGATACGCGCGTTGCCCGTAGCGGTAGCCGGAGGCCCGCTCGGCGTCGACCGCCACCGGGCCGCTGGCCGCCGCGAAGGCGGCGACCACCTCGGCCAGGGCTTCGGCGTCCGTGATGACCGGCGGGACGCCCTCCCGGGGAGCCAGCAGGGGGACCGGCGCCGGCCCTGACGGCTCGGAGGTGGTGAGATCAGGGCTCGCTTCGGCGGTCTGTTGGGCGTCGGTCACCAGTTAAGACTAACTCTGTGCGTACGGTGCACAACGTCCGTCCACGCTCCCGGCACCGGGTGGGCCCGGGGCGTGCCCGCCGGGGGCCGGGAGCGGCGGTGCGGAAGGAACGGTTCAGTGGATGATGCCGGTGCGCAGCGCCACCGCCACCATGCCGGCCCGGTCGCCCGTGCCGAGCTTCCGCGCGATCCGCGCCAGGTGGCTCTTGACCGTCAGCGCGGACAGGCCCATGGAGACGCCGATCGCCTTGTTCGACTGGCCCTCCGCCACCAGCCGCAGCACCTCGACCTCGCGGCCGGAGAGCTCGCGGTAGCCGCCCTGGTGCGCCGGGGCGCCTGGCTGGCGGCGGTGCAGCCCGCGGGCCGCGGCCGCGCCGATGTGGGAGGCGCCGTGCCGGGTGGGCGGGCCCAGGTTGTTGCGGGTACCGGTGACGACGTAGCCCTTGACGCCGCCGGCCAGCGCGTTGCGCACCGCGCCGATGTCGTCGGCGGCCGACAGGGCCAGGCCGTTGGGCCAGCCCGCGGCCCTGGTCTCGGAGAGCAGGGTGAGCCCGGAGCCGTCGGGGAGATGGACCTCGGCGACGCAGATGTCGCGGGGGTTGGCGACTCGGGGGCGGGCCTCCGCCACGGACGACGCCTCGATCACGTCCCGCACGCCGAGGGCCCACAGATGGCGGGTGACGGTGGAACGGACGCGGGGGTCGGCCACGACGACCATGGCGGTCGGCTTGTTCGGGCGGTAGGCGACCAGGCTTGTGGGGTGCTCGAGGAGAACAG
>NZ_SMKC01000577.1 GCF_004348315.1 Streptomyces sp. 8K308
CCCCCACCCGCCCTCGGCGGTGGCCAGGGTGGGCGGGCGGCGCTACGTCATTCGGCGCGCGTCAGGTCATCGACGTCAGCCGTCCACTCCCACCCGCTGCCATCCACCGGCCGCAGGTGCGCCTCGGTCCGGACGGTCACGCCCGTCCGCCGAACCACCTGCTCCAGCACGGCCGCCAGCCGGCCAACGCGCCCGGACGCATCGGTCACCCGCTCGCCGATCAACTCGTGCGTCCCCCAACGCAGGACCACGTCTTCCTCGGTCATCGCTCGGACCTCCCGCGCTGCGGGAGCTCGGCCAGCAGACACTCCAGGACCGCTCCACCGTGCGTGCTGGGGGTGCGGTGCGGCTCAAGAGGCGTGAGCCAGCGCCGGCCGCAGCGGGCGCGCCGGCCGTCGGCCAGCGTCAGGTAGGGCGGCGGCAGCTTGCTGCTTCCGCCGAGGCCGACGCAGTGGACGTTGCGTAGCTCCCGGCGGTGAGACGGCCAGGTGGTCACGGTGCCGGGCGGCACCAGGAACTCCACCGTGTCCCGCGCCGGCACCTCAAGCACCGGCCCGATCGCCGCGACGTGGTACGGGTGTTGGGAAAGAACGGCAAGACCCACCGGACGGGAGACACGAACGGTGTCCCATACCCGGCCGGCGGGCACCGACACGGCACGCCGCCACTCCCAGGCGTCGAGCACGGCCTCCTCGCACGCCCCGGCCGCCACCGCCCAGGCGACGGCCACCGCCACGTCCCCGTTCATGGGAGAGGCGGGCGGACACATGTGGCAGACCCGCACCGCCCAGCCGAGGCATCCGTCCTGAGTGAGGGTGTAGGCATGGCCACCGGCCCTGAGCCCGCGCGTGGAGCCACACCGGGCGCACTCGCGCCCGTCGAGACGCCGCTGTATCGCCGTCGTGACGTCGCCCAACGGCAAGAAGAACGAGAGCAGGTCAGGAGTGCTCGCGTAGATGTTCATCGTGATGCCTGCGGCCATGGCCGCCTCCCGCCGTTGCACGTCGTGGATGGCATCATGATGGCGGAAATTTCGATGAGTAGAAGTCACTTTCTTGGGATCCAGCCTTTCGGGCGACCGGCGGCGACACCCGAGTAACGCGCCGCGTACGCTCAGCACGTGATCGGCGGGGACGGACGAGGAGGGGAAGCACGTGACTCAGACACCGGTTGGGCCTGCCGGGCGCATGCAGATTGCGCGCGGTCTGGTCGCCCTGCGCGAGCGCGCGGGCCTCACCCAGGTTCAGGTCGCCGAGCGCGCCGGATGCTCCAAGGCAACGGTCAGCCGATATGAGGAGTGGCAGGACCGGCGCGCCGTCAAGTGGGCCACGGTCAAGGGAATCGCCGAGGCATGCGACGCCACCGTCGAGGAGCGCGACGCGTTGATCGCGATGGCCCGCGACCTCAAGGCCGGCTGGTGGGTCGGCAATCCGGCGGTGCCGCCGTGGCTCGACCCGCTCGTCTCGTTCGAGGACATGGCCGCCTATGAGCGCATCGTGGCCAATACCGTTATCCCCGGGCTACTTCAGACTCGGGCCTATGCCACCGCCGTACTTCGTGGGCAGGGTGTCGACGGCGAGGCACTGGAGCACCAGGTCGACGCACGTATGCGACGGCAGGAGCGGCTCACCAAGGGGCTGAGCCTGTGGGCGATCCTGGACGAGGCCCTGCTCCGGCGCTTGGTGGGGGACGAGCAGGTCATGGCTGAACAGATCGCCCACCTGCAGGAGGCTGCCCGGCAACCCTCCATCGACATCCAGGTCCTGCCGTTTCGCTCGGGTCCGCCGGCCGTACCCGGCCAGTTCCTGATCCTCGGCCGGGAAGACGAGCGCGATCCGCGCAACACTATGGCCGTGGTCTATTTGGAGTTGCCCCGTAGAGGCGTCTACCTCGATGATCCGGAGGATGTCACCGCCTACAAGGCGATGTTCGACCGACTGCGCGCGCAGGCCGACGGGCCCGCGCAGACCACCACCCTACTGACCACTGCTCGAGGGGAGTTCACCCCATGACCCGCCCC
>NZ_SMKC01000578.1 GCF_004348315.1 Streptomyces sp. 8K308
GCTCGGGGGTGGTGGTGGGCGGGACGCTGTTGAGCGGCATGTCGATCAGGGTGGTGACGCCGCCGGCCGCGGCGGCCCGGGTGGCGGTGGCGAAGCCCTCCCACTCCGCGCGGCCCGGGTCGTTGATGTGCACATGGGTGTCGACGAGGCCGGGGAGCAGCGCGGCGTCGCCGTGGTCGACGAGCCGGACGCCGGCGGGCGGGGCCGCGGCGTGCGGCAGCACGGCGGCGATCCGGCCGTCGGCGACGGCGACGCTCGCGGGGCGCTCGCCCTCGGGGGTGACCACCCGGGTGGAACGCAGCAGCAGTTCGGTACCGGACAACGGACGCCCCCTCGCAGGCTTCAACAAGCTGTTGAACGTCGATCCTCGGTGGCGACGGGCGGCACGTCAAGGACAGGTAGGCTTCCGGTAGCCCGCGACCACCGACTCGCGAGACCGGCTTCGCGAGACCGACTCCCCACAAGGATTGAGGAACGCGACGTGTCGTCCGACGTGGCCAAGTCCTCCGCCAGCGGCGGGGTTCAGTCCCTTGAGCGTGCCTTCGGCCTCCTTGAGCACATGGCAGACGCCGGGGGCGAGACGGGCCTGAGCGAGTTGGCCGGCAGCAGCGGTCTTCCGCTGCCGACGATCCACCGGCTGATGCGCACCCTCGTCGCCTGTGGCTACGTCCGCCAGCAGCCCAACCGCCGCTACGCGCTCGGCCCACGGCTGATCAGGCTCGGCGAGAGCGCGGCCCGGCCGCTGGCGACCTGGGCGCGGCCACATCTGGCGCGGCTGGTCGAGGAGACGGGCGAGACCGCCAACATGGCGCTGCTCGACGGCGACGAGGTGGTGTACGTGGCGCAGGTGCCGTCGCGGCACTCGATGCGGATGTTCACCGAGGTGGGCCGCCGGGTGCCGCCGCACTGCACGGGCGTGGGCAAGGCGCTGCTCTCCGGGCTGCCGGACGCCGAGGTGCGGGAGCTGTTGGCCCGCTCGGGGATGCCGCCGGCCACCGAGCGCACCATCACCACGCCCGACGCGTTCCTTTCGGCGCTGCGCGCCGTCCGGGAGAACGGCTTCGCGCTGGACGACAACGAGCAGGAGATAGGCGTCCGGTGCGTCGCGGTGCTGGTCCCCGACGCGTCGACGGCCGCCGCGATCTCGGTGTCGGGGCCGGCCGGCCGGGTCACGGACGCGGCGACCGAGAAGATGGTCCCGCTGCTCCAGGAGGTGGCCAGGGACCTGTCGGCGGCCCTGGCCACGCCGCCGAGGAGGAGCGGCGTTCTCCGCTGACCTCGCCGCTGGGGGCCAGGTCCTGTCCGGTCGCGTCAGACGCGGTGCTCCCCCAGACTTCGTCCGGGTGGGGGTGCCCCCGTTCGCTTCGCTCAAGGCGGACCACGTGGCGGAGCCGCACATCGGCAGTAGCGCAGCTCATACGTGGCCGTATTCGCGCGGAGCGTCGATATGCCGCTCCGCGGCGTGGGACAACGCAGCGAGGTGCCGTGTATGGCGTCGTGGCCCCGGAAAGATCGGTCGGACAGGGCCTACGCTGACAGCATGACCTCGACAGCGCCTGTCGCCGGTTTGCTGCTCGCCGCGGGCGGTGGGCGGCGCCTCGGCGGGCGGCCCAAGGCGCTGCTGACCACGCGCGGACGGCTGTTCGTTGAGCTGGCCGCCGGCGCGCTGCGTACCGCCGGCTGCGATCCCGTGGTGGTGGTGCTCGGCGCGGGAGCCGACCGGGTGCGGGAGCGGGCCGAGCTGACGGGCTGTCTGCTGGTGGACAACCCGGAGTGGGCGTCCGGGATGGGCTCCTCGCTGCGGGTCGGCCTGGCGGCGGTGGCGCGGGCGGGCGCCGGCGCCGCGCTGGTGGCGCTCGTCGACCAGCCGGGGGTGGGCACGGCGGCGATGGCCCGGGTGGTGGCGGCGCACCGCTCGCCCGAGTCGTTGGCGGCGGCCACGTACGGGGGGCGGCGCGGGCATCCGGTGCTGATCGGCGCCGCGCACTTCGCGGGGGTCGCGGCC
>NZ_SMKC01000579.1 GCF_004348315.1 Streptomyces sp. 8K308
ACCCCGCACATCACCGCCGCCACCACGGGCGACAGGAAGTCCACCCAGCCCGGCAGGCCCAACGGATCCTCCCGGCCCAACAACCACAGCGCCGGGTACCAGTTGACGAAGGCCAGCGGCACCACGAACGTCACGCCCTGCACCAGCTCACGCCCGAAGACCGACGGCGGATACTGCAACAGCGCGTTCCCCCCGTACGTGAACGCCGCCTGCACCTCCGTCGCGTCCTGCGCCCAGAACTGGAAGACGCCCCCCAACGCGAACAACGCCCCGAAGATCGCCGCCCCCGAGACCACCATCACCACGAGCAGCAGCACCCGCCCGACCGACCACTCGAGGTCCACCGCGAGCAGCGCCCACACCAGCACCCCGAGCCCCTGCACCGCGCGCCCCACCCGCCGCAGCGCGAACCGGTCCGCCGCCACCTGGAGGAAGACCGGCACCGGACGCACCAGCATGGTGTCCAGCGACCCGTCCCTGATCCGCGAGCCGATCCGCTCGGCCTGGCCCAACGCCAGGTGCGCCAGCGACAGCGACAGGCTCGACGTCCCGTACAGCAGCCCGACCTCGGCCACCGAAAACCCGCCGAGCGCGTCCACGTGCACGAACATGAACAGCGTGGCCACGAAGTCCAACAGCGAAACCACCGCCGTGCCCACCGTGGCCAGCACGAACGACGTCCGGTAGGTCATCGTCGACCGCACCCACATGGCGACGATCAGCCCGTACGCCCGCAGCCCGTCAACCACCCTGCGCCACCACCCGACGCGTCGCCGCCGCCTGCAGCAGGCGGCCCACGAGCAGCAGCACCAGCGCCCACGCCGCCGAGAACGCGAACACCCCCACGAGACCGAGACCGGAGTGCTTGCCGAGCAGCACGTCGGCCGGCACCTGGAGCATCGCCGACCACGGCAGCCACCGCACCACCTCGCCGAAGGCGCCGGGGAAGACGGTCAACGGCAGCAACATCCCCGAGAAGAAGATCGACATGATCGTGGAGACCATGTTCACCCCCGAGCCGTCGAGCAGCCAGAACGCCGCCAACGCGACCAGGTAGCGCAGCGCGAAACTCACGGTGACCCCCAGCGTCACGGACACCAGGAACCACAGCCAGGTCAACGGGTTCGCCGGCAGCGCGATGTGGAAGACCAACCCGCCGGCGAGCAGCGGTCCGATCCCGCGGCCGAGCAGCTGGAACGCGCCCCGCCCCAGGTCCGAGGCCAGCCACCACAGTTGGAGATCCGCCGGACGGTACAGGTCGATCGCGATGTCCCCGGTGCGGATCCGCTCCTGCAACTCCTCCTGGAACCCGCCGCCCAGCAGCGCCACCGCCCCGATCAGCCCCTGGCCCACCCAGACGAACGTCAGCGCCTCCGGCTGGTCGTAGCCGCCCAGGCCCGGCCGCTCCTCCCAGAGGGCCACGTACGTGTAGGCGAGGATGAAGCCGAAGACCGTGTTGGTGAAGACCCCGGCGGCGGTCGCCGTCCGGTAGGTCGCGTAGCGCCTGAAGCTGCTGATGGAAACCGCCCGGTACAGCCCGGACGTGCCCATGGCGTGCCTCCCCTCTGCCCGCCTCCGCTCCGCTCGTGCGCGAGAGCGAGCGCGAGAGCCTAACGAGTCGCCGCCCACCGGGGCCACCGAAAATTCCAGGCCGCCGGCGCGCTTGGGCGTTGAGGGCCGGAAGGTCTCAACTTGACACCGCCCAGGCCGGTCCGTAAGGTCCTTCGAGCTGTCCCGGAAAGGGAACTCCCACAGGGAAGTTCCACCGAGACAAGCAATCGCTCCCAGCGAAGCCCGAGTTCGAGAAAATCGGACGCGAAACACGTGGTAGAGTTGGGAACACCGAAGGGAAGCCCGGGGGGCCTCGAGAGGGGTCTGAAGGTAGCGTCCGTTCCTTGAGAACTCAACAGTGTGCCAAGAAGTCAATGCCAGATTTTTGATTGATCAATGCGAGAATCAAATTGTTCTCGTGGATGATCTTCTTTGAAGCATTCACGGAGAG
>NZ_SMKC01000057.1 GCF_004348315.1 Streptomyces sp. 8K308
GCGCCCTGGCGAGGGGGTGGGTGGCGGGCAGCCGCAACCGCAACGAGGTGAAGGGCCGGTCGGCGCTCGCGGCCGCGGCTCCCGCTTCGGCGAGATGGCGCGACATGGCCGGCGTGAGCCGCGGCCACCCGCCGGGGTCCGCGCACACGGCGGCGAGGACGGTCAACCGGCCGTCCGGCTCGAGGCGCCGGCCGTGGACGAGGTAGCCGGTCACCTCTCCTGAGTCGTCGAGGAGCACCATGACGACCCGCCGGACCAGGGAGTCGTGGCGGTGCCCGGATATCTCGTGGAGCCAGCCGCGTTCGTCCCGCGCGCAGGCCAGGACGTCCCGGCCGGCCACCGTCCGGTCGACGCGTGCGAGGGCGGTGGCGTCCGCGGGCGTGGCCGGGCGGAGCACCGGTCGGGCGGCGACGCCCGACGACGGCGGCGGTTGGCGGATCGCTTCGGCCTGGACGTCGGGGGCGCCGCCGATGTGGAGTGCGTACTCGTAGCCGAAGCGGCGGTAGTAGTACGGGATCCCCTCGATCACCTGCAACGCGGTCCCGTCGGCCGCGCAGCGGGCGTGCAGTTCGTGGAAGAGTCGGCCGACCAGGCGCCGGCCGCGGTGGTCGTGGTCGGTGCCCACCAGTTCGACCTGCACCACGGGCAGCCGGTTCCCGCCGAAGGTCCATTCCTGCCGGATGCCGACCAGGGTGGCGACGATCTCGCCGCCACCGGCCGGTTCGGCGACGAGGAAGTCGTCGGGGCGCACCGCGGGATGACCGTCGAAGAGGTCGCGGGTCCACTCCGAGATGCCCGGGTACGGGTGGACGGCGTCGTTGAGGGCCGCGCACCGGTCGACGTCGGCTGGGCGCCCCGGCCGAATGATGTAAGGGTCACTGCTGTTGTGCACGGAATACATCTTCGCCGCCGGACGCGGGCCCGACAAGGAGTGGGTGCGGTCAGGCGGTGAAGACGTGCTGGCCGGGGGCGAGCAGGCGGTACGGGTCATAGCGGCGCTTGGCCGCGAGGAACTCGTCCCACGCCTCGCCGTACTGGGCCCTCCAGTCGTCGGCGGTCATCGGTATGGACCCCACGGGGTACTGGGTGCCCCCGGCCGCGCGCACCGCCTGGTACGCGGCGCGGTTGGCGTCTACCCGGGCCCGCACGGCCGCCCGGTCGCTCGGGTCCAGCGTCCACAGCACGGCCAGGAGGTACGGCATCGGGTCGTCGGGGACGCGCAGCAGCGGGGTGGCGCTCAGCCGGTCGCGGACCAGCGGGTAGAGCAGGACGACGCCGCCGCGGCCGACGTCCTGACCAGCGAACCCATCCAGCAGGGTGCGGGCCAGCGGGACGGCGCGGTCGCCGGGCAGCAGCAGGTTGAGCCACGGGTGGGCCCAGGTCCAGTAGCCCTCGCGCTTGAGCTGTTCCACGCCGTCGGCCAGCCGGTCGAGGAAGGCGAAGTACCCCATCGTCTCGACGGTGTACGGCCTCGAACGGTCGAACCGCAGGCCGGGCGGCAACTCGTCCTCATGCGGCTCGGGCTCGGCGACCGACAGGTAGCGGACGGCTTCCAGCGTGTAGCTCGAATACGCGCCCGCCTCGTCCGGATCGGCGGTGCCCTCGACGTATGTGAACCACCCGCCCTCGGCGAGCATCCGCTGGTCGGCGAGGAACGTCTCCAGGTCGGCATAGGGCAGCAGGTGGCGTCGCACGCTCCTGGGCGCGGCGATCAGCCGCAGCGTGGCGGAGACGATGACCGCGCACTGGCCGAGGCCGGCGAGCACGGCGCGGAACAGGTCGGGGTGCCGGGTGGGCGAGCAACTGACCACCTCCCCGGCCCCGGTGACGACCTCCAGCGCGGTGACGTTGTCCACCTGAGCGCCGAACCGGTGCGCTTGGCCGCCGAGTCCGCCGACCGACAGGGTGCCGCCGACGGAAAGCTCCAGGTAGTCGGTGAGCACGGGGGGCGTCAACCCGTGCCGCAGCGTCTCCCGCACCACCGCGCTCCACAGCGCGCCGGCGCCGACCGTGACCTGCCCGGCCGTCACCGACCCGATCCGGTCCAGCGGCTCGGTCTCGATCACCAGACCGCCGGCCACCTGCGCCTGCCCGTATGTGCCGTGCCCCTGCCCGCGGGCGGCCACCGGGACGCGGTACGCGCCGCAGAACCGGATCATCGCCGCGATCTCCTCGACGGAGGTGGTCCGCAGCACGCCCCCCGGGGTGTGGTGCACGATGTGCCCGAAGTCGTCCCCGTCGTCGCCGAGCGGCGCCTCGTCCACGCGGAGCGAGCCGTGCGGCAGCGGCGGGAGCCGCACGAGGCCGTCCCGCCCGGCGCGCGCCGCCACCCCGGCCTCCGTCAGCCACACACCCGCCGCCGGATCGAAGGCCACCACCTCGGCCCGTAACTCCGTGGACCGCTCCAACGGTTCCATCACGCCTCCCCCTCCTGACCCCCACCGAAGACGCCCGACACGCCTCCGGCAGGAATGACCGCATGCCGTCCCAGGGAAACCGAACTCGATAAGTATTTCCCCCGGTTGGGCGCCGAGGTACCCCCGCGTTGGTCGCGGTTGTTCCTTCGACCGTGTCCCGGGCCGAGAAGGAATAGGCAGCCGAACAGCCCCGTTGGGCAAGGCATGCATGACAACCCGACGGACAGGTTGGTTCTGGTTCCGGGCCCCGACCATCCGATCACGGTCACGCCCGCGTCTGGTCAGGTCCTGGCCACCGTGGACGAACGCACGATCGCGGACTCCGCCCGAGCGTTGACGCTGCGAGAGGAGGGCTTTCCGCCCGTTCAGTACATTCCGCGCGCAGACGTTGACTTCACCCTGCTCGATGCCACCGACCACGAGACCTACTGCCCCTACAAGGGAGTTGCGCACTACTTCAGCATTCGCATGGGCGACGTCGTCTTGGACAACGCCGTGTGGACCTACGAGGCCCCCTACCCGGCCGTCGCCGAAATCAAGGGCCACCTCGCCTTCTACACGGACCGGGTGACAGTGGCCGAGCGGACGGTGGACTGAGCCGACCCGATCTCGTCGGCGAAGGTGCCTGGGGTTCGCGGCGGCTGCCGCAAGGAGTAGGCATGTCCACCCTCGGTGGACGACAGAGTGATCACCGTGACCAGAGAGGCGCACCCGCCATGGCCCAGCCGACGACATCACCTCCTCTTCCGCGAGACACGAAGGTGCTGACCATCGGACTGCACCCGCGTGGGCTTGACTACAGCCAGATGCCCGAAGGGCTCGACGAGGCGGTGCTCACGGCCCGCATCGAGGCTGGGAACGCCGCGGTACGCGAGGCGGGGCTCGATGCCGTTCCGTGTCTCGTCGACTCCTCCCCGGCCCGCGCTGAGGCCACCATTCGAGAGCATCTCGGAGAGGGACCCTTCGGACTGGCGCTGATCGGCGGTGGTGTGCGCATGATGCCAGGGCACACCCTGCTGTTCGAGCGGATCGTCAATGTCCTCATCGAGGCCCAGCCCGGGATCCGACTGTGCTTCAACACGTCGCCGGAGGAGACGATCGACGTCCTGAAGCGGTGGATCCAGGTGTAGTCCAACGATGCCCTGCCGGCCGGGTTCGGCCGGCCGTCGGTCCAGGAGGACCTGTACTCCCGCAACGGATTCGCCGGTCCGGCGACGCTCACGATCCGATGGCAGTGCACGCTCGTGTTCACGCGCGTGGTAGGCGACTACGTCCGTATCGACTCAAGGCGTGGCGGTCGGACCGGAGCCCGAAGCCCCCGCGCCCCGCCCGTCACGATCCTGCGCAGCCCCACGGTCCGGGGTGGACGTGTGGCAGCGAACACAGGACACGCCGTTCGCGATCAAGGACGTTCACCACGACCAGGTTTTCCACGTCTGGACAGCCACGCCCGACTGGAGACCGATTTCGGCGTGCTCGACCTCGAACCGATGGACATGGCGCGGATCCCCCCGCCGAGCAGCAGTCCGACGGTGGATCCGAGGCCCGACATGGCCGCGTACACGCCCATGGCCTGGTTGCGGGGCTTGCCTTCGGGGAAGTTCGTGGCGATCAGGGAGAGGGCTGTCGGCGCGGCGATCGCGGCACCGATGCCCTCCAGGACGCGGGCGCCGATGAGCAACGCCTCGTTGGGGGCGAATCCGCCGAGCAGCGAGGCGAGAGTGAACACCGCGCGATGCCGACGCGGAACACGCGGCGGCGGCCGAAGAGGTCGCCGGCCCGCCCGCCCAGCAGGAGCAGGCCGCCGAAGGCCAGGGCGTAGGAGTTGACCACCCAGGCCAGATTCGAGGCCGAGACGTCGAGATCACCCTGGATGCTCGGCAGGGCGATGTTCGTGATCGTGCCGTCCAGCACGACCACCAGCTGCGCTGCGGCGATGACGATGAGGGCAAGACCGGAATGACGGACGCCGGCCCCCCTCCGCGGCGGAAGGGGGCCGGCCGGCGGCGGCAGTCGTGCTGTCTATTGGTATGTCGGGACTCCCGGACAAGAGCAGGGTCCGAGGCGGCCTCGGCAGTGCCTGGCGCCACTCAGAGAAAATACATCCGTTGAGTTCTTCCCGACCGACCCCTCGCGCCCCCTGCGCACGGACACGACACACCGACAGACCCCCACGCCGCGGCAGCGGACCAAGGGAAAGGGCCCGCCTCCCCTGGCGGGGGGCGGGGCCCTGGTGCTCACGTGCGGCCCACTGAGTCCTTCAGTCGCCGCTTCGAGACCTCGGCCGGCCCGCCCTCCGTGACCTTGGGGGACTCCTCAGGAGCGAGGAGAGCGCGAAGCACCGGACGGATGATGCGAAGGATGTCCTCGAGGTCCGCGGCTTCCAGGTCCGGCATGCGCAGCAGATAGCGCTGGCTGGCGACGCCCATCATCATCGCTCCGCTCAACGCGGCCCGCAGGCGTGCGTCGGGGGCCTGGATTCGCTCGGCGAGCGGACCGACGGCCCGCCTGGTGACGTGACCGCGCAGGAGGTCAGCGGCCTCCTCGCTGGTCATGCTCGTGCGCAGCAGGACCGCCATCGGGCTGTCCGGCTCGGATCGACGTGCCCCCAACCGCACACGTCGGACAGCCGGTCGAGTGCGCGCCCCATCAACTCCACGATCACCGCGAGGAAATCGGTTTCCGGTCGACTTGACCAGGATCGAGTGGAAGTCGATCAGGACGTCGGTGATGGCCGCCGGCAGCGCATCGCGCACGACGAACGGCCCACCAAGCCGCGGCGCGGCACGCACGACACGCAGTCACCCGCATACAGAAAGTTGCCGAGCCGTGACCCTTGCCCGCGCCGCTCACGCGCGCTTAACATCCCGTCCACACGGTCGAATCGATTCGACGAATCGATTCGACTACGGAGCACGGGACGCCGCAAGGGAGCGGGAATGGCCACGATCAAGGATGTCGCGGAGCGTGCGGGGGTCGCCCCGAGCACCGTGAGCTACGTCCTCAGCGGTTCCCGCAAGATCTCGGAGCAGACGGCGAGGGCCGTCCACGAGGCCATCGCCGAGCTCGGCTACCACCCGCGCGCCAGCGCCCGCACGCTGCGCAGCGCCCGCAGCGAGGTGCTGGTGCTCGCCGTGCCGCGAGAGGCCGGCAAGTACCGGGCGATGGACGGCCGGTTCGCCATCGAGATCAGCGACGCGGCCCGGGGCCACGGCTACGACGTGCTGATGATGACCGAGCCCGACGGGGTCGACGGGCTACGCCGCATCGCCCGCAGCGGCCTCGCCGACGCCGCGATCCTGATGGCCGTGCGGGAGGCCGACCCCCGGATCGCCGCGCTCGGCGAGTTCGGCTTTCCCACCGCCCTGCTCGGCCACGGCAACGAGCGCGACGAGCTCGAGGTGCCGTGGGTCGACCTCGACTGGGAGGCCGCGGTGGCCTTAGCCGTCCGGGAGTGCGCCGCCGCCGGGCACCGTCGCGTCGTCTTCTGGGCCTCGGCCGAGCACGAGATCGCCGCCCGCCGCGGCTACGCCATGCACGGTCTGGACGGCGCCAGGCTCGCCGCCGTCCAGACCGGCGCCGACGTCCGCGTGCGTCCCTCGACCGCCGATCCCGAACTGCTGCGGGCGCGGCTGCGCGACGTGCTCGGCGCCCGCCCGGCGCCCACCGCGCTCGTGGTCCAGCACCTGATCCCGCTGCCCCTGATCCTCGACGAGATCGCCGCGCTCGGCCTGCGGGTGCCGGACGATCTGGCCGTGGTGCTGGTCGGCAGCCTGCCCGACGAGCCCGCGTTGTTCGCCCTTCCCCGCATCGACCTGCCCGTGAGCCAGATGGCGGCCGCCGTCGTCCAGCTCGCCGTGCGGGCGATCGGCGCCGAGGCGGTGCCGGGCCCCGCGCGCCACGAGCTGTTTCCCCCCGGGATGGCGCCAGGACCCGTCCTCGCCAAGCCGTCCCCCACCCACTGAACCACCCTGAGCCGTGAATTGGAGACCACCAAGCCCATGCGATCGAGCTCCATACGATCAAGAGCGTGGCGCATACCGGTGCCCGCCGCAGCGCTGACCCTTGCGGGTGCCATGGTCGCGTTCGGGCTCACCGGCTGTGCCGCCGAACCCGACCCGGACACGGTCACCGTCCTGAACTCGGCGACGGACACCGCGGAGCACGAGGCCAACCAGGACTTCTTCGACCGGTGCGCCGAGCCGCTCGGCCTGCGCGTCGAGCAGATCAGCGTGCCGGCCGACCAGGTCGCGTCCAAGGCGCTGCGGATGGCCTCGTCCGACTCCCTCACCGACATCCTGGAGCTGGACGGCTCGCAGGTGCCGCAGTTCGCCGAGACCGGCGGGCTGCTGCCGATCGAGGAGGCCGGCGTCGACACCTCGGTGTTCTCGGACAGCGCCAACTCGCTCGGCTCGTTCGACGGCACCCAGTACGGGGTGGCCCGCTCGGTCAACTCGCTCGCGTTGATCTACAACGTCGACATGCTGGCCGACGCCGGTCTCGAACCGCCCACCACCTGGGAGGAGTTGGAGACCACGGCGGCCGCGCTCACCCAGGGTGACACCTACGGCATGGCGTTCAGCGCCAGCCCCAACGCGGACGGCGTCTACCAGTTCCTGCCGTTCTTCTGGTCGGCGGGCGGCGACGAGGCGCACCTCGACGACGGCGCCGGGGTGCCCGCGCTCCAGCTGTGGAAGGACCTGGTGGACGCCGGGTCGGCCTCGCGGTCCGTCGTCAACTGGAACCAGCAGGACGTCAACGACCAGTTCATCTCCGGTCGAGCCGCGATGATGATCAACGGGCCCTGGCAGGTGCCGGTGCTCGACGGGCAGACGGACGTCGACTGGGCGGTGGCCAGCATCCCGGTCCCCCAGGCCGGCGAGGAGCCGGTGCCCCCGATCGGCGGCACCGTGATGACCGTGCCGCGCAACGACGACGCCCCGGAGCGGGTCAGCAACGCGGGCCGTATCCTGAGCTGCCTCAACTCCGAGGAGAATCAGCTGGCCTGGGGCGAGCGCGTGAACAACGTGCCGACCAGGGCCGAGGCCGCGCAGGCCTACCGCGAGGGGAACCCGAAGCTGGCGCCGTTCGCCGACCTGGTGCTCACCGCCCGGTCGCGGACCGCCGAGGTCGGCACCCGCTGGCCGGTGGTCGGCGACGCGCTGGCCGGCGCCTTCCAGTCCGTGCTGACCGGCAGGTCGTCACCCGAGCAGGCCCTGGACGCCGCGCAGCGCCAGGCCGCGGCGGGAGAGTGAGGACGCCATGACGATCACGTCCCTGCCCACCGAGGAGCGGGCGCCGCGGCGCACCGCCCCCGCCGGGCGCTCAGGCGCGGGACGGCGCCGCCTCTACCAGTGGCTGTTCGTGGCCCCCGCGCTGGTCTACCTGCTGGCGTTCTTCGGCTATCCGCTGGTCCGCAACGTGCTGATGAGCTTCCAGGAGTTCACGCCGACGACCTACTTCACCGGCGAGTCGCCGTTCAACGGCCTGGAGAACTGGCGCGAGGTCTTCGACAACGAGCTGTTCGGCGACGCGCTGTGGCAGACGATCCTGTTCACCGTGGGCTCGCTGGTGGGCCAGTTCACCATCGGCCTCGGCCTCGCGGTGTTCTTCTCGCGCCGCTTCCACCTCTCCGGCGTGATCCGGGCCGTGCTGCTGCTGCCGTGGCTGGTGCCGATGGTGGTGTCCGCCGTGGTCTGGCGGCGGATCATGGACGAGGACCACGGGGTGCTCAACAGCTTCCTCGAGACCCTGCACCTGTCGAGCGACGGCGTGCCGTGGCTCAGCAGCCCGAGCGTGGCGCTGCTCTCGGCGATCCTGGTGAACATCTGGATCGGCATCCCGTTCAACATGGTGATCCTCTACGGCGGGCTGCAAGAGATCCCGCGTGAGTTGTACGAGGCGGCGGCGCTGGACGGCGCGGGTCCGTGGCGCACGTTCCGTTCCATCACACTGCCGATGCTGCGGCCGGTGGTGACGGTGGTCCTGGTGCTCGGCTTCATGTCGACGATCAAGATCCTCGACCTGATCCTGGCGTTGACCGGTGGCGGCCCGGCCGACTCGACCCAGACGCTCGGCACGCTCACCTACCAGCTGTCGTTCCTCCAGCTCGACTTCGGCCAGGGTGCGGTGGTCGGCAATGTCCTCATCCTCATCAGCGCCGTGTTCGCGGTGCTCTACCTGCGGATCAACCGCAGCGACACCCAGGGGAAGTGACCGGTGATGAATCGCACTCCCGCCCGCTCGCGGGCGCGCCGCGCCTGGAACACGGCGGCCGCGCTGCTGATCCTGGCCGTGATGCTGTTCCCGGTGTACTGGATGCTCAGCACCTCGCTCCAGCCGCACTCGAGCATCGCCTCGGCCGACCTGATCCCGACCTCCCCCAGCTTCGACAACTTCTCGGCGGCGCTCGACAGTCAGGGCGGCTCGCTGGTCACCAGCCTGGTGGTGTCGCTCGGCGCGGTGGCGGTCTGCCTGGCGCTGGCGGCGCCGGCGGCCTACGGTCTCGCGCAGTTCGGTCTGCGCGGCAGCCGCGGCATCGTGTTCGGCACCCTGATCACGCAGATGGTGCCGGGCATCGTGGTGGCCAACGCGTTGTACAGCGCCTACGCGGAGCTGGGTCTCGTCAACTCCTACCTGGGCCTCATCCTGGCCGACGCCTCGCTCGGCCTGCCGTTCGCGATCGTGCTGCTGCGCGCGTTCATGGTGTCGATCCCGACCGAGGTGGTGGAGGCCGCGATGGTGGACGGCGCCAACCGGTTCACCGCCTTCGTCCGCATCGTGCTGCCGATGAGCCGCAACGCGCTGATCACCTCGGGGTTGTTCGCCTTCCTGTTCGCCTGGGCCGACTTCATCTTCGCGCTGACGCTGAACACCACGGACGACGTGCGCCCGGTGACCCTGGGCATCTATCAGTTCATCGGCGCTCACGTCAGCGACTGGGGCGCGGTGATGGCCACCGCCGTACTGTCCGCGATCCCCGCGGCGATACTGCTGGTCGTCGCACAGAAGTACATCGCCGCCGGGATCGCCGGCGGCTCCGTCAAGTAGAGCAAGGCCGCCATCGCTTATGACCTCCAACGAATCGACCGCGTCCGCGAGCTCCGCGTCCACGGGGTTCCCCTCCTTCCCGCCCGGGTTCTCCTTCGGCGCGGCCACCGCCAGTTACCAGATCGAGGGTGGGTACGACGAGGGCGGTCGTGGCCCGTCCATCTGGGACACCTACTGCCGGGAGCCCGGCCGGGTCGCGAACGGCGCCACCGGCGACGTGGCCTGCGACCACTACCACCGCTACCCGGAGGACGTGGCGCTGCTGCGTGACCTGGGCGTGGACAGCTACCGCTTCTCGGTGGCGTGGCCGCGGATCCAGCCGACCGGTTCCGGCAAGGCCAACCAGGAGGGGCTCGACTTCTACGACCGGCTGGTGGACGAGCTGCTGGCCGCCGGGATAGCGCCGGCCGCCACGCTCTACCACTGGGACCTGCCGCAGGCCCTTGAGGACCTGGGCGGCTGGCGGGTGCGCGGGACGGCGGAGCGGTTCGCCGAGTACACGGAGCTGGTCGTGGATCGGCTCGGAGACCGGGTGCCGCGCTGGATGACGCTCAACGAGCCGTTCTGCTCGGCGTTCGTCGGGTACGCGATCGGCCGGCACGCGCCCGGCGCGCGGGAGGGCCGGGGCGCGCTGGCCGCCGCCCACCACCTGCTGGTGGGGCACGGCCTCGCGGTGCGGGCGCTGCGCGCGGCGGGCGCCGACGAGGTCGGCATCGTGCTCAACCCCGACCTGCTGCTGCCGGCGACCGGCTCGGAGGCCGACCTGGGCGCGGTGCGCCGCGCCGAGACCCTGCACAACGCGGTCTGGCTCGACCCGCTGTTCGCCGGCCGCTACCCGGAGCACGAGGCGGAGACCTGGGGCGAGCTCGCGGACGGCTCCTGGCGCCTGGACGGTGACCTGGAGATCATCGGCGCCCCGCTGGACTTCCTCGGCATCAACTACTACCGGCCGATCACCGTCAGGGACGCGCCGCTGCGCGACCCTGACCCGGCGACCCGCACCGCGGTCGACATCCGGGTCGAGGAGACCTGGCGGGACGACGTCCGGCACACCACGATGGGCTGGCCGGTGGTGCCGGAGACGTTCACGCGGCTGCTGACGGAGCTCACCGAGCGCTACCCTACGGTGCCACCGCTGTTCATCACCGAGAACGGCTCGGCCGAGGCCGACGAGGTGGCGGCGGACGGCCAGGTCCACGACGCCGACCGCGTCGCCTACCTGCGCGACCACCTGCACGCGCTGGCCGCGGCCATCGACGCGGGCGTCGAGGTGCGGGGCTACTACGTCTGGTCCCTGATGGACAACTTCGAGTGGGCCTTCGGCTACGACAAGCGGTTCGGCATCGTGCGGGTCGACTACGACACCCTCGAACGCCTGCCCAAGGACAGTTACCGCTGGTACCGGGACATGATCGCCAATCACAAGACGCAGGAGATCTCTTGAAGTTCACCGACGGCTACTGGCTGATGCGCGAGGGCGTCCAGGCGTCCTGGGCCAAGCAGCTCGCCGACGCCCGAATCGAGGACGACCGACTCACCCTGTACGCGGCGGTGCGACGGGTGGAGCGTCGTGGTCAGACGCTCAACAGCCCGCTGCTGACCGTGGAGTGCTTCTCGCCCGCTGAGGGCGTGATCGGTGTGCGGTCCGTCCACCACGACGGCGAGGAGGACCGGGGGCCCCGGTTCTCGCTGGCCAGCGCCCCAGGGCACGCCGGCAAGACCTCGACCGACGGCTCGGTCGTGGAGCTGTCGAGCGGCCCGCTGACGCTGCGCGTCGACACGGCGGAGCCCTGGCGGCTCGACTTCGTCGCCGACGAGCGGGTGTTGACCTCGGCCGGCTCGCGCGGCACCGGCTTCGCCACGGACCCGGAGGGGCGGCACTTCTCCATAGGCCAGCTGTCGTTGGGCGTCGGCGAGCTGGTGTACGGCCTCGGTGAGCGGTTCACGCCATTCACCAAGAACGGCCAGAGCGTGGACATCTGGCAGGCGGACGGCGGCACGGCCAGCGAACAGGCCTACAAGAACGTGCCGTTCTACCTCACCAACCGCGGCTACGGCGTCTTCGTCAACCACCCGGGCCTGGTCTCCTACGAGATCGGCTCGGAGTCCGTGGGCCAGGTGCAGTTCAGCGTCGAGGGCCAGTCGGTCGAGTACCTGGTGATCCACGGCCCCACGCCCAAGGAGATCCTCGACCGCTACACGGCCCTGACCGGCCGGCCGGCGCTGCCGCCCGCCTGGTCCTTCGGCCTGTGGCTGTCGACGTCCTTCACCACGGACTACGACGAGGAGACCGTCACCCGCTTCGTGCGCGGCATGGCCGAGCGCGACATCCCGCTGAGCGTCTTCCACTTCGACTGCTTCTGGATGCGCGAGTACCAGTGGTGCGACTTCACCTGGGACCCGGCGGTCTTCCCGGACCCGGAGGGCATGCTCGCCAGGTTGAAGGAGCAGGGTCTCCGCGTCTCGGTGTGGATCAACCCCTACATCGGGCAGAAGTCGCCGCTGTTCGCGGAGGCCAGGCGGCTCGGCTACCTGGTGCGCAAGGCCAACGGCGACGTGTGGCAGTGGGATATGTGGCAGGCCGGCATGGCGCTGGTGGACTTCACCAACCCGGAGGCCCGCGAGTGGTTCGCCGGCAAGCTGCGGGTGCTGGCCGGCCAGGGCGTGGACTGCTTCAAGACGGACTTCGGCGAGCGGGTGCCGACCGACGTGGTCTGGCACGACGGCTCGGATCCGGAGCGCATGCACAACTACTACACGCAGCTCTACAACGAGACCGTCTTCCGGGCGCTCACCGAGCTCCGCGGGGAGGGCGAGGCGGTGCTGTTCGCCCGCTCGGCGACCGCCGGCGGGCAGCAGTTCCCGGTGCACTGGGGCGGCGACTGCGAGTCGACGTTCGACGCGATGGCCGAGTCGCTGCGCGGCGGCCTCTCGCTCGGCCTGTCCGGGTTCGGCTTCTGGAGTCACGACATCGGCGGCTTCGAGGGGACGCCGACGCCGGCGACCTTCAAGCGCTGGGCCCAGTTCGGCCTGCTCTCCTCGCACAGCAGGCTGCACGGCAGCAACTCCTACCGGGTGCCGTGGCACTACGACGAGGAGGCGGTGACCGTCACCCGGGACTTCACCCGGCTGAAGCACCGGCTGATGCCGTACCTCTACCGGGCCGCCGAGCAGGCGCGGGAGTCGGGCACCCCGGTGATGCGGGCGATGCTGCTCGAGTTCCCCGACGACCCGTCCTGCCACGTGCTCGACCGGCAGTACATGTTGGGCGGCGACATCCTGGTGGCGCCGGTCTTCACCGAGGACGGCACGGTCGAGTACTACGTGCCGGCCGGGACGTGGACCCATCTGCTCTCCGGCGAGCAGGTCCAGGGCCCCGGCTGGCGGCGGGAGAGGTTCGGCTTCGACAGCCTGCCGCTGCTGGCCAGGCCCGGCTCGGTCATACCGTTCGGCGCCGAGGACGAGACGCCCGAGTACGCGTGGGCGGACGGGGTGACGCTGCGGGTGCACGCGCCGGCCGACGGCGTGGAGACGGTGACCACCGTCCCGGCGCCCGGCGGCACCCCCGCCACCTTCCGCATCCGGCGGGAGGGGGACACCGTCACGGTGACCGCCGAGGGCGCGCCCGGCGCCTGGCGGGTCGAGATCGCCGGCCCCGAGGGCTACGCGGAGCCGGTCGCGGCCGATCCTGGCGCCGCCTCGCTCTCCGTTCCGGTGGCCGGCTGATCCCGCTGACGGATCCCTCCGCCCGCGTCGATCCGGCGCAGCAGCGGAGGGATCCAGTGCCGCCCGTAGGCGGCACGCAGCGCGGGCAGCCGCCAGTCGCGGCCGGTGACCCGGCCGCGACACACGCGGCTGCCGCAGCGACAGTCCATGGCCCACGCGTCGACCCCGGTGTGGGTGGCGTAGTCGCTGGTCAGCTCCTCGCCGACCGCGATGTCGCGCCGGGCGACCAGGGTGAAGGCGTCCGCGTGCCAGAGGGTGGGCTCGCACGAGTGGTTTCCGTAGCGGACCGGCTCGGCGGGGTCGATCAGCAGATGCCGGTCCTCGTCGACCGTGATGCTGCTGTACGGCGGTTCGAGCGTGGCCAGCGCCGCGTCGTCGATGAGCTCGCCGCCGACCCGTTGCACGGCCTCGCCGGCGCGCAGCGGGGCGATGGCGAAGAGGCCGAGGCCCTGGATGGGCGAGGCGCGGACCTCCGCCTTGCGGTGAGCCAGCAGTCGGTGGGGGGCCGCGGGGGCGGTTCTGGCATGGGCCCGATCATGCCTGCCCGCCGGGCCGGGGCGCACCCCCTTTCCGGTCGCCTTCGTTTGGGGGCTTGGTCGCGGGGAACCCGCACCTTCCGCGAGAGCTGGTTGCGGAGGTGGTGAGGTATGACCAAGCGGAACGAGAGAACCGCGCACGCCGTCATCGACCGGTGCGGCGAGACCTACGCCGAGCAGGCGGGTATCCGGCTGCGGAACAGCCCGGCGGCGCTCTATCAGCTGCTGGTGCTCTCCCACCTGCTGTCGGCCAGGATCAGCGCGGGGGTGGCCGTCGCCGCCGCCCGGGCGTTGTTCGACGCCGGTATGCGGAACCCGCGGCACATGGCGGACGCCACTTGGCAGCAGCGGGTCGACGCGCTGGGCAGGGGCCACTACCGACGCTACGACGAACGCACCTCGACCCAGCTCGGCGACGAGGCGGATCTGCTGCTCGAACGCTACGGCGGCGACCTGCGGCGGCTCCGCGAGGAGGGCGATGCGGCCGAGCTGCTGCAGCAGTTCCCCGGGATCGGGCCGACGGGCGCCGACATCTTCCTCCGCGAGGCGCAGGCCGTCTGGCCCGAGTACGCGCCCCGGGTGGACGACAGGATGCGGGCCGGTGCCGAGCGGGTGGGCCTGCCGCGCTCGCCGGGGGCGCTGTCCCGGCTGGTGAGTGACGAGGAACTGCCGCACCTCGCCGCGGGCCTGGTCCGGGTGTCGCTGGACAAGGGCCTGGCCGACGAGGTGCGCGCGGCGTCCCGGTCCACGACCCGTTCGGGCTGAACCAGCCCAGGTACGGTGGAATCCGACATTCCCCCAGCTGACCAAGCCTCATATGATCAATCGGGGGACTCACTGGGCAACACCCAAGGACTACCCGGGAGGCTCACCATGGCCGACATCGAGGCGCTCGAACTCGACGCGGTGTGGAACGAGTTCCACGCCGTCGTCAATATGACGTCCCAGGAGCTCGCGGCCTGGCTGCGGACCAGCAGCGCCGGCGAGCACACCGAGGAGGTGCCGGACCACGCGGGCTCCGAGCGCGGCCGGGGTGTGCTGGCGATCCTGCGGAAGCGGCAGATGGATCTCACCGACGGCGACATCGCGCTGATGCGGGACGTCGTGGAGACGGTGCGCGAGGAGCGGGAGGCGGGGCCGCGGTCGGCACTGCCCGAGCCGGAGTGGCGCTACCGCCTGATGTCGCTGGGCCACGACCCGCTGCGCGCGCCCAGCTGACGGCGGCCCGGGCGCCCGGCCCCAGCCCACGCACAGCGCAGCGTCACCGCACAGCGTCACCGTTCGGCGTCACCGTTCGGCGGGCCGGCGGGCAGGCTCCGGAGCCGGCTCCAGCGCCGGCTCGACCGGCGCCGGTGGCGCCGCCTCCGGCGCCGGCCTGGCCAGCGCCCGCCACCAGGGGGCACCCGGGAGGTCGCCCGCCGTGGGCTCGAACGACTCGCCTGGGCGGGGCATGGTCACCGCCACGCCGGCCGCCGAGGCCGCCCGCAGGGACCACTCGGCCGGCTCGTCCCACGGGTGCGGGGCGAGGTTGAAGGTGGCCCAGTGGATCGGCAGCAGGACGCCGTGCGGGCTGCCGCCCGACAGGTCCAGGTGGGCCCGCACGCCCTCGTCCGGCGTCATGTGGACGTCGGGCCAGAACTCGGGGCTGTAGGCGCCCATCTGCATCATGGTCGCGTCGAACGGGCCGAGCCTGGCCCCGATGTCGGCGAAACCGGGGAAGTATCCGGTGTCCCCGCTGTGGAAGACGCGGTGCTCGGGACCGGCCACCGCCCAGGACGCCCAGAGCGTGACGCCCTGGTTGCGCAGGCCGCGGCCGCAGAAGTGCTGCCCCGGGGTGGCCGTCAGGGTCAGCTCGCCGACCCGCGTCGACTCCCACCAGTCGAGCTCGACGATTCGCCCGGCCGGCACGGACCAGTGCTCAAGGTGGGCGCCCACCCCGAGCGGCACCGCGAACACCGTGTCGGTGCCGGCCAGGGCGCGGATGGTGGGCATGTCCAGGTGGTCGTAGTGGTCGTGCGAGACGACCACCGCGTCCAGCCGGCCGAGCTCGGCCAGGGACATCGGCGCCGGGTGCAGCCGGCGCGGGCCGGCGAAGCCGAACGGCGAGCAGCGCTCCCCCCACACCGGGTCGAACAGCACCCGGTGCCCGTCGATCTCGACCAGCACCGTGGCGTGCCCGAGCCAGGTCAGCCGCAGCCCGCTGGCCGGCGGGCCGCCCCGGTCGAGGACGGCGGGCCGCACCACGGGCGGTGCCTCGGTCGGCGCGCGGCGCGCCCAGCGGGTCCGGTCGAAGGACTGGCGCAGCAGCGGCAGTGCCTCCCGGAAACTCAGGGTGCGGGTGGGCCGCTCGTTGCGGAAGGCGCCATCGCGGAACTGCGGGGAACGGCGGATCCTGGCCAGGCGCTCCCCGGTCGGCTCGGCGCCGAAGGAGGCGGGGCGGAGTCTGGCGAGCGCGGATCGGCGGTGCGGCTCTTCGTCGGCGGTGGACTGCTCTGCCATGGGGACCTCCCTGGTGCGGGTCGTTGGCCACTGTAGATGACGGCTGTGACAGCTCGTCACCCTCCGCGAGCGGCCGAGTTCCGAGGGGCGTCGCCCCTGTCGAGGGTGCGCCATCGGAGTGCGGGAGGCGTCCGCCTCAGAGGTGATCTTCCGGCCGGCGGAATACACCTGCGGTTCGACTCACGGCCGGCGGTCGCGGCCGTAGGCTTGCCCGCATGGACGTGGCGCGTCGGGACTTGGTGGACGCCTGGCTGGCCGTGCTGGTGCTCGCGCTGTGCGCGCTCAACGTCGGGCTCGACGAGGAGTGGCGCGGCGCGGACCTCGTGGTGACCGTGCCGCTGTCGCTCGGCGCGTCCCTCGCGGTGGCGCTGCGGCGCCGGATGCCGGAGCGAATGCTGCTGCTGGTGCTCGCGGGATGCCTGGCGCAGAGCCTCCTGGGCAACGCGCTGATCGCCACGACGCCGGCCGTCTACGCCGTGGTGTCGGCGGTGGCGGTGCGCGGGGCGCCCTGGGCGGTGGGCCTGGCGCTGGTCGGCGGCGTCACCGCCTCGGTGATCGGCGTGGTGTCGAGCACCGCCAGGGACGAGATGCCGATCGGCGCCGCGACGCAGGTGGCGATAGCGCTGCTGCTGCCGTTCACCCTCAGCTGGGCGCTCGGCTATCGGCGGCGGTTCCAGCGCTGCTACCGCCACCAGCTGGCCGAGCGCGCCGACAGCGTGGAGCGGATCGACGCGGTCCGGCGGCAGGCGGCGCTGGCCGCCCAACGCGCCGAGATCTGCCGGGAGATGTACGACATCACGGGGCACCGGGTGGCCGGCATGGTGGTGCAGGCCGAGGCGGCGGGGCGGGTGCTCGACCGGGCGCCGGGCCAGGCGCGGCAGGCCCTGCGGACCATCGCGCACGCCGGCCGGGAGTCGGAGACCGAGTTGCGCAGGATGCTGGGCGTCCTGGGCGACGCGGAGCGCCCCTGACCCGCCGCCTCCGGGGTCGGCGGGTCAGACCGGCGTGGTCAGGGCGCGGGCCGGCTCGGGGCGGTGCACGCCGCGCGGCCGGTAGCCGAGCAGGTCGGAGCGGCCGGTGAGGTCGGCGAGCAGCCAGAGGATGGCGAGCCACATCTCGGTGCCCTGCAGGCCCGGTTCGCGGCCGGGCCCGGTGGACTCGGGGGCCGGTCCGAAGCCGAAACCGCGCCCCTCACGCCAGCGGCCGAGCGCCCGGTCGAGCTGGTCCTCGGCCCAGGCATGGGCCTCGGCGGCGCGGTGCCCGGTCTGGCGGCTGGCGAGCCACAGCGGGTGGGCCACGTCAAGCACGTTGCAGGCGTTCTCCCGTTCGCCGCCGAAGTAGCGCGGGTCGCGGGCGTGGTCGAGCACGGTGTCGACCACCCGCCCCGGGTGCGGGACGGGCACGCCGAACTGGGCGAAGGAGCCGCGGGTGAGCCGGTAGTAGCCGTTGACGACCTGGAGCCGCCCGCTGCCCGGCGCCGGGCGGCCCCACATCCCGGTCCACGGGTCGACGCGGGTGAGCAGCCAGCCGAACAGGGCCTCAAGGGTGCCGGGCGCGGCCGGTTCCGCGCCGAGTTCCAGGTTCCACAGGGCCGCCGTGGCGAAGGAGTCGATCCAGCTGCCGGCGTGCCAGGCCCGCTCGGCCCAGGGCAGCCGGTCGAGCCGGTCGGTCAGCTGTCGGGGCGTCAGGCCGGCGACGCCGTGCACGGGGTGCGCGGGGGCGGCGTCGAGCAGCCGCAGCGCGTAGCCGACGGACAGCACGTGGTAGAGGGCGGCCCCGTCGTCCACCAGGCCGTCCGCGGCGGCGGCCGGCAGGGTGGCGCCGATCTCCGGCACCAGGCCGGTGGCCGGGTCCTGGGCGGCGCGCAGCCGCTCGGCGTGGGCGGCGGCCGGCAGTTGGGCGGGGGGCGCGCCGAGCAGCAGGTCGGCGATCTCGACGGCGTCGCAGTGCGCGCGGACGGTGGGGGCGGCGCCGGGTCGGTCCGCGTAGCGCTCGCCGTCCCAGGCGCGGGCCAGCAGGGCGGGCGCCTGGTCGCGGGCGGCCGCGGCGAAGTCGGCGAGGCGCGCGTCGAGGTCGCCGCCCCGACGCGACCGCTCGGTGCCCGCCGTGCGGTGCGCGGGCCGCCGGCTGGTGTCGCGGCGGTCGCGGATGAACCGGGCCGGGTTGCCGGCCACCATGGCCCAGTCCGGCACGTCGCGGGTGACGACGGCGCCGGCGCCTATCACGCAGTGGTCGCCGATGGTGACCCCGTCGAGGATCACCACGTGCGAGCCGATCCACACGTCGTCCCCGACGGTGATGCCGCGGCTGGTGGTTGCCTGGCGGTGGATGCGGCGGTCGGGCGCCGTGGAGTGGTTGAAGCCGAGGAGCGAGGTGTGGGCGCCGATGCGGACCGCCTCGCCCAGGGTGACGGTGCCGCGCACGGTCGTGAACGGGTTGAAGGTGCAGTCGGCGCCGGCGCTGATGTCGCCGGTGAGATAGGCGTGGGCTGCGACGTAGGAGTCGTCGCCGAGCCGGAAGCGGTCGGGGTGGAGAGCGGCGAGCGGCGAGAGGTAGCAGCGTTCGCCGATCTCCGCGCCGGTGGTGGCGGCGAACCGCCGCTGGTGGGCGAGTTGCGCCGCCCGCTGCTCCGGGGTGGCCTCCTTGTCGAAGAGCCAGGGGCAGTAGTCGAAGCGTCCGTCCTGGGGGACCCGATCGTCCTGGGCGTTCATGGTGTGGCTCCCTGGTGTCGCCTAACTAATCCGGATGATGTTCGCACTATCCCGGGTAGGGATGGCCGTGCCCCCGTAACCTGTGCGGAGTAGTGAAGATCGAAACGAGGGGGGCCGAAAGGCCCCTTGCCGTTTCCTGACCGCGGTCCGACCGCCCTGCCATTCGGGAATACTGCCTATGCCGAGCACCGATGTGCTGAAGCGAGTCCTCGCCCCGCGCCCCGCCGAGGGCGCGCGGCGACCCCAGCGGCCACCGCTCGTCCGTGAGCTGCCGCTCATCGTCTTCCTCTATCTGGCCTACAAGTTCGGCAGACGGGCGGCCAACGGCCAGTTCGGCGAGGCGTTCGCCAACGCCGACCTGGTGTGGCGGGCGGAGCGCGCCCTGTGGCTCCCCGGCGAGAAGGCCGTGCAGGACCTGCTGCTGCACAGCGAGGTGGTGATCCGCTTCATCAACGTGTACTACGCGATGGTGCACTTCCCCGCCATCGTGCTCTTCCTCATATGGATGTACTGGCGGCGGCCCGGCCACTTCGTGTGGGCGCGGTGGGTGTTGACCTGGCTGACCGGCGCCGCGCTCGTGCTGCACCTGCTGTTCCCGCTCGCGCCACCGCGCCTCTTCCGGCCGTCCGGGATGATGGACACCGGCGTGGTGTACGGGCCCGCGGTCTACGGCAAGCCGGAGGCCGACTCGATGGCCAACCAGTTCGCCGCCATGCCCTCGCTGCACGTCGGTTGGGCGCTGTTCATCGCCATCGCGCTGATCGTCGTGGGGCGCGGCCGGCTGCGCTGGCTGTGGCTGCTGCACCCGCTGATCACGGTCGTGGCGGTCGTCGGCACCGGCCACCACTACTGGCTCGACGGCCTGGTGGCGGGCACCATACTCGCCGTCGTACTGGCCGTGCTGCGGCCGCCTCGTCTCCCCGCCCGCGCGCCCGCGCCGACCGGCCGGGGCACGGTGAGCGCGGACGGCCCGGGCGTCGCGGCCCGGGACGTCGGCGCCGACCGTGCGCCGAGCGGCGCGGGCGCCGAGCGAAACCACGATCCGAGCGCCCTCGCCCGCCGGGACGGCTGACCCGCGCCGCTCGCGCGCCCCGGGCGGGGGCGCGGGCGGCGGCCGGACGACGCACCGGCACCTCGTGTCCCCGTGAGCCCCGCCATGCCACCCCTGCTCCCTTGTCGCGCCGGATCGGCACCCATATCGTTGGTCCGCCGGACAACTCCCGTGATCAAGCCATAATCTGACGGGCGATGGAGCAGTCGGCTCGGGGAGGGATCAGCCCAATGACCACACGTGGACGTCACCGCCGTTACCGGCCCAACGCCGTGTCGCGCGCCTCGCTCACGGTCACCGCCTCCGGGGCCGGGCTCGCGTTACCTCTGATCACCGCGGCCGCCTCGTCGGCGGCGTCGGTCGACACCTGGGAGCGCGTCGCCGAGTGCGAGAGCGGCGGCGACTGGGACATCAACACGGGCAACGGGTTCTACGGCGGCCTCCAGTTCCAGCAGAGCACCTGGGAGGCGTACGGCGGCGGCGCCTACGCTGCCCGGGCCGACCAGGCCACCAGGGACCAGCAGATCGCGGTCGCCGAGGAGGTGCTGGCCGGTCAGGGCCCGAGCGCCTGGCCGCACTGCTCGACCGTGGCCAGGCTCACCGTGGACGGCGTGACGCCCGACGTGTCCCCCCGGCCCGAGGCCGAGCCGGTGGTCGAGGCCGAGCCCGTGGCGCAGGCGATCCCCGCGGCCGCGCCGGCCGAGGAGGACGTGGACCAGGCCGACCGGTACGAGGTGGTGCGCGGCGACACGCTGTTCGGCATCGCCACCAGCCACCAGGTCAGTGGCGGCTGGCAGTCGCTCTACGAGCTCAACCGCGCCACCATCGGCGGCGACCCCGACCTGATCTTCCCCGGGCAGCGGCTGGCGCTGCACCCCGGCGACGCGCCGGCCGAGGAGCGGCGCGCCGAGCCGACGCCCGATGCCGAGCCCGAGGCCGAGGAGGAGCCGGCGGCGGCCGAGCCGGCGCCCGAGGAGGCCGAGGAAGCCGAGGAGGAGCGGGCCCAGGAGACCGAGGCCCGGGAGGAGCCCGCCGAGGAGCCGCAGGGCGAGCGCGAGGAGCGGCCGGCCGAGGCCGCCTACACCGCGCCGGTCGACGCCGGCACCGGCACCGCCTACCACGCGACCGGCAGTTCCTGGTCCCGCGGCTACCACACCGGCGTCGACTTCCCCGTCGCCACCGGAACCACGGTCAGGTCGGTGGCCGCCGGCGAGGTGGTCTCGGCCGGCTGGGCCGGCTCCTTCGGCTACGAGGTGATCGTCCGTCACCCGGACGGCAGGTTCAGCCAGTACGCGCACCTCTCCGCGATCTCCGTCTCCGCGGGGCAGCCGGTGGGCAGTGGCCAGCGCGTCGGCCGCTCAGGATCCACGGGGAACTCCTCGGGGCCGCACCTGCACTTCGAGATCCGCACCGGCCAGGCTTTCGGCACCGACATCGACCCGCTCGCCTATCTCAGGGAGCACGGCGTCACCGTGTGACACGAATCCGGGCGGCCCGAATCGGCCGCCGGCTGGCTTGATGCCATCGCCCGGCGGGCCGACCTATCGGGACAGATGGCGCGGTAACCCCCCGGGGGAGCGATGTCACCCCCGGGTTTCCTTCCCTCGCCTGGCGCGAAGTCAGTACCCTCGACCGTCGGGGCCAATTCGTGCATATGCAGGGGACATTGGAGACGCCGATGGAACGACCCGCCTGGGCGCCGCACGGTATCGATCTTTCGGTACCGAGCGTTTCCCGGATGTACGACTACTACCTGGGCGGTTCGCACAATTTCGAGGCCGACCGGGTGGCCGCCCGAGCGGCGATGGAGGCGTTTCCCGGGCTCCCCAAGATCATGCAGGCGAATCGCGCCTTCATGCGCCGCGCCGTGCGCTTCGCGATTTCCGAGGGCGTCACCCAGTTTCTCGACATCGGCTCCGGCATTCCCACCTTCGGGAATGTGCACGAGATAGCCCTGGCCACCAGCGACGAGGCGCGGGTGCTGTACGTGGACAACGATCCGGTGGCCGTCGCGCACAGCCGGGCGGTGCTCGCGGACGAGGAACGCGCCGACGTGCTGGCCGCCGACTTCCGCGACCCGCTGGGCATCGTGGGCAGCGAGACCGCCCGCCGCCTGCTCGACCTCGACCGGCCGGTCGCGCTGCTGCTCGTCGCCGTGCTGCACTTCTTCGACGACGAGGCCAAGCCGCACGAGCACGTCGCGACGCTGCGCGACCTGCTGCCGCCCGGCAGCCTGCTCGTGGTCAGCCACGCGGCCACCGAGAGCCTGCCCGGCACGCGCGAGCGCGGCAACCGGCTCGGCGAGGTCTACCGCAGGGGCGGCGCCACCCTGGTGATGCGCACCAGGGGCGAGGTCGCCGCGTTCTTCGAGGGCTTCGAGCTGGTCGAGCCCGGGGTCGTGCCGCTGCCCGACTGGCGCCCCGAGGCGTCCGTCGAGGACGAGGACCCGGTCGTCTATGCCGGATACGCGGGAGTAGGACGCAGAGCGTGACCGCCTCGCCTTCGGAACCCGCCGACCTCGCCAACGAGCCGCTCGACGGGCCGCGTCGTTTCGCCAGGATCCTGTGCCGCGCCGTCTTCCCGGTCACCGCCACGTCGATGACCAGGGCGGAGTTCGAGGACCTGCTCACCGGCCTGGCCACCGAGTTGGCCACCGCCCTGCACGGCCGCCCCTTCGACCCCACGCCGGCGCGCGCCGTGGGCCAGGCGCTGGTGGCCGCGCACTGCACCGCGCCCGACTCGCTGCCTCGGGTGCTCGGCGTGATCGACGCCTACCTCGTCCTCTACTGCGCCGACCCCACCGCGCTCGCCCCCGACGAGGCCCGCAACCGCTGCGCCAGGCTCCAGCACGCGATCGCCGCGGGCTTCGCCGGCGCCCTCCAGGAGCGGACCCGCACCGAGCAGGAGGCGCTCTCCCGCGCCGCGATCGCCGCCCAGACCGAGATCGCGGAGGCGCTGCACGAGAGCGAGACCCGCTTCCGCGCGGTCTTCAACGACGCGGCGCTCGGCATCGCCATCGCCGACATGACCGGCAGCATCCTCAACGTCAATGACGCGCTGACGCGGATGTTCGGCGGCTCGGCGCACCACGTCCGCAGCCGCAACCTGCTCGACCTGACGCACCCGGAGGACTCCCCCGACGTCTGGCGGATGCAGCGCGAACTGATGCGCGGCCAGCGCGAGCACTACCAGGTCGAGAAGTCCTACGCCCGCGCCGACGGCACGGTGCTGTGGACCAATCTGACGGTCTCCCTGCTGCGCGACGCCGACGGCGAGCCGCGCTACATGATGACGATGATGGAGGACATCTCGGAGCGGCGGCTGCTGCACCTGCGGCTGCGCTACCAGGCCACCCACGACGCGCTCACCGACCTGCCGAACCGCTCGCTGTTCTTCGAGCGCCTCGAGCAGGCCATCGCCCCGGGCTCGGGCTGCTCCCGCGTCGGCCTGTGCTACCTCGACCTGGACGGCTTCAAGGCGGTCAACGACAGCCTCGGACACGCCGTCGGCGACCAGCTGCTGATCGCCGTTGCCGAGCGGCTGCAGTCCTGCGCCGCCGGCACGGGCCAGATGCTCGCCAGGATAGGCGGCGACGAGTTCGTCGCCCTGGTCATCGACCCGCCGACGCCGCGCGCCGTGACCGAGCTCGCCGAGCGCGCCCTCGAGGCGCTGGCCTCGCCGGTGGAGATCGGCGGCCGCGAGCTGATGGTGCGGGCCAGCATCGGCGTGGTCGAGGGGTCCACGCGCGATCTCACCGCGGCCGAGGTGCTGCGCAGCGCGGACATCACGATGTACCGGGCCAAGGCCGAGGGCGGCAACCGGTTCGCGCTGGCCGACCCGGACTCCGACGCACGGGCCATCAGCCGGCACCACCTCACCCACCACCTGCCGGCCGCGCTGCGCGGGGCCGAGTTCTTCATCGAGTACCAGCCGCTGGTCAAGATGCGGGACGGCAGCCTGGAGGGCGCCGAGGCGCTGGTCCGTTGGAGCCACCCGCGGCACGGGGTGCTCGGCCCCGACCGGTTCATCCCGCTCGCCGAGCACACGGGGCTGATCGTGCCGCTCGGGCGCTGGGTGCTGCGGGAGGCGGTGCGGCAGGCCTGCCAGTGGCAGGTGCGGGGCATAGGGGGCGCCAGGCCGCTGAAGGTCAACGTCAACCTCTCGCCCCGCCAGCTGCACCACCCCGAGCTGGTCGAGGACACGATCGCGGTGCTCGAGGAGGCGGGCCTGCCGCCGAGCTCGCTCTGCCTCGAGGTCACCGAGACGGCCATGATCAGGGCCGACGAGAACGAGCTGCGGCCGCTGCGGCAGCTGGCCGAGCTGGGCGTGGGCATCGCCCTCGATGACTTCGGCACCGGCTACTCGAACCTGGCCAACCTGCGCCGGCTGCCGGCGAGCACCCTCAAGCTCGACCGGTCGTTCACGCAGGGGCTGCAGCGCGCCCCCGCCGACCCGGTCGACCTGAAGATCGTCGAGGGCATCGTCTCGCTCGCCCACACGCTCCAGCTCTCGGTGACCGTGGAGGGCGTGGAGACCTCCACCCAGGCCGATCAGCTGCGCGAGCTCGGCTGCGACTCGGCTCAGGGCTGGTACTACGCGCGGCCCGGCCCGCCGGAGCGGCTGCCGGAGGCGGTGTGATCGCCGGGGTGAGGACCGGCGAAACGCCGGTGAGCGGGCCCGGTGCGGCTCGGTAGGATGAGTGACGTCCACTCACAGTGACCCGTCACCGTCCGTGACTTGAATCACTGCGCGTTACCTCACTCATTGGAGCATCCGAGGATGGCCCGACACCTCATCACCAGTGCGCTGCCCTACATCAACGGGATCAAGCACCTGGGGAACATGGTCGGCTCGATGCTCCCGGCCGACGTCTACGCCCGGTACCTGCGCCAGCGCGGCCACGACGTCCTCTACATCTGCGCCACCGACGAGCACGGCACCCCGGCCGAGCTGGCGGCCAAGGCCGCGGGGCTGCCGGTCGCCGAGTTCTGCGCCCAGCAGCACGACGCGCAGAAGGCCGTCTACGACGGGTTCGGCCTGGAATTCGACTACTTCGGCCGTACCTCGTCCCAGCAGAACATCGAGATCACCCAGCACTTCGCCCGCCGTCTCAAGGAGAACGGCTTCATCGAGGAGCGGACCACCCGCCAGGTCTACTCGCTCACCGACGGCCGCTTCCTGCCCGACCGGTACATCGTGGGCACCTGCCCGTACTGCGGCTACGCGGCGGCCCGCGGCGACCAGTGCGAGAACTGCACCCGGGTGCTCGACCCGACCGACCTGCTCGAGGCCCGCTCGGCGGTGAGCGGGTCGACGGACCTCGAGGTCCGGGAGACCAAGCACCTGTTCCTGCTCCAGTCGAAGCTGGAGGGCGAGGTGGCGGCGTTCGTCGAGGCGCACGGCAAGGAGTGGCCGACGCTGGCCTCGTCCATCGCCCGCAAGTGGCTGACCGAGGGCCTGCTCGACCGGTCGATCACCCGCGACCTGGAGTGGGGTGTGCCCGTCCCGGCCGACGTCTGGCCCGACCTGGCGGCCGAGGGCAAGGTGTTCTACGTCTGGTTCGACGCCCCGATCGGCTACATCGGCGCCACCAAGGAGTGGGCCGACGCGGCCGGCGACAGCGAGTCCCGCGACTGGCGGTCCTGGTGGTTCGAGGCCGACGAGTCCGTGCGGTACACGGAGTTCATGGCCAAGGACAACGTGCCCTTCCACACCGTGATGTTCCCGGCCACCCAGCTGGGCACCAGGGAGCCGTGGAAGAAGGTCGACTACGTCAAGGCGTTCAACTGGCTGACGTACTACGGCGGCAAGTTCTCCACCTCGCAGAACCGCGGCATCTTCGCGGACGCGGCGCTCGAACTGCTGCCCGCCGACTACTGGCGCTACTTCCTGATGGCGGGCGCCCCCGAGTCGGACGACGCCTCGTTCTCCTGGGAGCTGTTCTCCTCGGTGGTCAACAAGGACCTCGCCGACACCCTGGGTAACTTCGTGAACCGGGTGCTGTCCTTCTCCCGCAAGCGCTTCGGCGACCAGGTGCCGGCCGGCCACGAGGCGGGCGACGCGGAGCGGCGGCTCGGCGACGAGGTCGCCAGGCTGCTCGCCGAGTACGAGGAGCACCTGGAGGCGCTGCAGTTCCGCAAGGCGGCCTTCGCGCTGCGCGCGCTGTGGAGCGCGGGCAACGCCTACCTGGAGGAGAAGGCGCCCTGGCTCGAGATCAAGACCGACCAGGACGCGGCGGCCCTGACGCTGCGCACCGCGATGAACCTGATCCACCTCTACGCGGTGGTCTCCGAGCCGATCATCCCGTTCACCGCCCAGGCGCTGCGGGCGGTCTTCGACGCTCCCGAGGCGGCCGCGGCCGCGTGGGTGAGCGCCGAGGAGGCCAGGGCGCTGAGCGCCATCGGGGCCGGCACCGCGTTCACCGTGCCGCCGGTGCTGTTCGCCAAGATCACCGAGGATGACCTCGAGTCCTTCACGGAGCGTTTCGGCGGCCAGGAGGGCTGAGGCCCCGCTACGTGTGCGCGGCGGGCGACCGGCCGGGGTGGTGTTCCCTGTCGGTCGCCCGCCCGCCGTCTCTCGCCTCGATCAGGTGCTGGACCAGGGCGACGAGGACCTGGGTGGCCGAGGCCGACTTGCGGGCGTCGCAGCGCACCACCGGCACCTCGGGCCGCAGGTCCATGGCGGCCCTGATCTCCTCGGACGGATAGCACAGCGCCTGGTCGAACTGGTTGACCGCGACGACGAAGCCGAGGCCGCGCCGCTCGAAGAAGTCCACGGCGGGGAAGCCGGCTTCGAGGCGGCGGGTGTCGACCAGCACCACGGCGCCGAGCGCGCCCTGGCACAGCTCGTCCCACATGAACCAGAACCGCTCCTGGCCCGGCGTGCCGAACAGGTAGAGCACGTGCCTGTCGTCCAGGGTGATGCGGCCGAAGTCCATGGCGACCGTGGTGGTGTGCTTGCGCTCCACGCCCTCCAGGCTGTCGGTGCCGACGCCCGCCTGGGTGAGCAGCTCCTCGGTGCACAGCGGCTCGATCTCGCTGACGGCGCCGACCAGCGTCGTCTTGCCCACGCCGAAGCCGCCGGCGACCAGGATCTTGACGGCGGTGGGAAAGGCAGCGGCGGGAAAGGGGTCACAGGCGTGCGCGGAGTCCATGCAACACCGCCTCCAGCAGGTCTCGGTCGGTCAGGGAACAGCCCACGGGCACGGGCGAGTTGACGGTCACGGCGCCGAGCTCGCACAGGTCGGCGAGCAGCACCTTGGTGACGGCGACCGGCAGCCGCACCTGGGCGGCGATCTCGGCCACCGGGGTCGGGCCCTGACCGGCGCACATCCGGAGCACCTGGGCGTGCTCGGGGCCGAGCCGGCGGCGTATGGGCCGCCCGGTGGCCACCACCAGGGTCAGCAGGTCGAGGCGGACCGTGGGCCTGGTGCGGCCGCCGCAGGCGGTGAAGGGGCGGATCAGCCGGCCGGCGCTCTCGTCGAACCAGGGCAGCTCGTGCGGTGGTTCGACGGCGGCACCGGGAGCGGCGTCCGTGCCGGTGTCGGGCGTCCGGATGGCGGTCAACGGGCTGCCCGCTGCCGCGCCGGAGTGGTGAGGAAAGCCCGGACGCTCTTCACCAGCAGGGCCATCTCGTAGCCGAGGACGGCCGGGTCGGCTTCCGGCCCGGTGAGGACGGCGAGACAGGCACCCTGCCCGGCGGCGCAGACGGACAGCAGCGCGCCGGCCAGCTGGACCACCACCTGGCGGACCTCGCCGCCGCCCTCCCAGACGCCGGGGTCGGTCGCCGACGGCACCTGCGGGAGGGTCGCGGCGCTCCTGGCCAGCGAGTACAGGCCGGCGGCCAGGGCGGCCACCTGGTCGGCAGTGCGCGGTTCCAGGCCGTGCTCGGCCTTGACCAGGCCGTCGGCGGACAGCAACAGGGCGCTGCGGGCGTGCGGGACCCGCTCGACCAGACCGGTCAGCAGCCAGGACACGTCGGCCTGCCGGCCGAAAGGCACGTCGCTCTCCATGGTCATGGTCGCCTTGATCTCCTCGGTCAGCAGGCTCGGTTGGGGTGTGGTCGGCTCGTACGTGGGACGGGGTGGCGCGTGGGCCGGCCGGTCAGGCCAGGTCCTCCGGCTCGTCAGCGAGGCGGGCGCCGCGTCGGAATGCGGCCATCAGGCCGGGGTCGACGCGGGCCACCGGCTGGTCGAAGGCGCCGGGCGTGGTCGGGGGCGTGTCGCGGAGCTGGGGCACCAGGTGTTGCTGACGCTGGCGGCGTGGCAGGGGCGGCCTGGCCTCGGAGGCTGCGAGTTGGACGGCGGGGACGCCGGCCGGCACGGCC